>JACQZE010000005.1 GCA_016207885.1 Nitrospirota bacterium
ACAAGTCTTACTGCTTCTTCCTTGAACTGCTTGTCGTATTTCCTGTTCCCTTTTCTCTCTCCCATCTCACACCTCCTAAGGTTCTAAGGTTTATATTTTACCTAACCTTTCGGTGTGTACGCTGTTTCGGGGGAACTTCAGATGGGAAAATAATTGCAACCTTTGATTGTCCACTTTGTGAAACGCCAGCTGGTATGCGACCCCGAGGTCTTTATTTTTCACAATGGGCATCTGCATGTAAAGTGCAAGTTGCAAATGTTCTGTATGAAATTGGAATAGTGCTTTTTGCAGTGATGAAAGCCCTTCCACCGTGGGCAAACACCGAGTACTTAGTTGCTTTAAGCAATATTCTAAAAGTTAATCGCACGACTCAAGAGGCTATGGGTTTATCTGAATGTCCCCTTTGCGGAAGATTTACGACATGCATTTATGGAACTGGGACAGATAACAACCCATGTCGTTGCCGATGGTGTGTTGACAGAGAGGGTCGTGCAGGGATAAGAATTATATTAGACAACAATCAAGATATTGCACTTAAAACAAATAGCCCTTTCACGCCGATTTTCGAAGAAATAGTTCCACTAAGAAAATCCACGCCGGATGATCCAAGAGACCCGTTAAGATTCACTATTTCACTACCTCTTCCACAGGCTCAAGATAAGCCAGAGCAAGTTTTCGTTTTTTGGCAAAATCTATTAAGAGACAAGAAAACTATCATAAAGAACGCCTTCATTTGTTCGCTTACTGACCTTCTAAATGCTGGAAAAATAAAACGCTTTAAAGATATCTCTGCACAATCGTATTATTGGGATCATCCATCTACTTTATCTGCTCACGATATTCCACTAGATGAATTTAGTTTAATTGATTTCGTCAAAGAAGGATTCCATCAAGTAGGCTACGCAGCATTTGAAGTCGGCATTACTCATTGTGGTTCACTTAGAGCCCCTTCCCAGATTTCATCCGATAGCGAATCATCATTTGAGTATATAGGTGTGAATTATCCTTGGGAAATTCGTCTACACTCAGCAAATATTAAAAACTTGAGGACGCAAGACAATTACAGATTCAAAGTTTTTATTGGCATCAATTTCCCCCTGTTACAGCCCACCGCATTACCACCGAAGACATCTTGTCATCATGATTTTCGCGCCCTGTATCTTGGCACATGGGAATGGAGGCTTGTCTGGGAATGCAGAAACTGCGGCTTTACATGTTATTGTTCTTGTTTTGAGAAAGCTATCAAGGCGAGCCCATACAGAAAAGATTACTTAGAAATATTTGGGAAACAAATTAATATACGTCCTTCTGAATTACATTTTCATGAAAAAGCTTGCGATATATGCCGAGATTATCCTTCCTCAAACATATTTTGCCATGCGATGTATGCGCGAAGCATTTTTGAAATCAGATATGGTGCTTATGTCAGAAAACGTATGGTTGAACTGAAACTGGAAAATTACAACAAAACAGATGAAAAAGAACTGGAAATTGTTGCAAACAATTTAGTAAGACAAGAGCTTGGCTTTTCGCCTATCGGGGAGAAATGGGCAACTGAAACTGAACTATACAGAATCATTAAATCATTATTTCCAGATCAACAAGTGATTCATCACTATCGAAGTCAGTGGTTGGAACGCCTAGAGCTTGATATTTATGTCCCCGGACAAAAGCTCGGAATAGAATATCACGGTATACAGCATTTTGAGCCGATGGATATATGGGGAGGCACGGATGGCTTAGCAAGAAGCCAAGAGAGGGATTCCAGAAAAATCATTCTTTGTAAAGCCAATAATATAGAATTAATTTCTTTTACATATGAAGAAGATATCAACTTAAAGAATGTGAAGAGTAAATTATTAGAAAACGGCTACAACTTCACTTAGAATGGCGGCAAGGATTGAATTTAAATCAATAAGTCAGCATACAACAAAAGCATCGAGCTGACCCGAAATAGCCTCTTGTGTTTTTCATTTTAGCTCTGTGCCCCAAATGACCGATGCGCATCGTTATGAGGATAGAAAGAAATCATGAGTGATAATCGACGACACATAGAAGTCCATGTCAGCAGTAAACTAACTGCCGACGAAATAAAATCAATATGCGCATATCTTAGACGGGCAAAGGAGCTCTTAGAGACGCGCATAATGAAAAACGGTCTGAAGATATCGTCTAATTTGAAGTATGAGGCCGGCAAAGGTATTGCAATTACTGTTGACCTGCCTGATGAAGATGATCTCAGATCATTTTATCTAGCTTTTCGCTTCTTCTATTTGCAAAAAGAACCCGCTAACTTCTTACGAATTACTAACATCATTCATCGGGTAGCGGATGACGCATTGGCTCGCCAAAACATAGACAACCTCAAACGTCTTTGGTCCGGTGCTCTTTTTCAAGAAATGATGCATATTGCTGTAAACGATACAGAAGTTACACCCTCACAACTGTTAGACCTATGGTTCAATGCATATTATTTTCATTCGGACGAGTACAAAAGTATACGGCTTTCCGAAATCAATGAAGTTTTAACCAATGATTTGTCTCGCTTCTTTTTAGCAAACGCTGTGATAGAAGCCACAAAAGCAGTTCTGAAGCTTTACGATTCAATCCGTGGTCTAGCAAATCTATGCACCAAGTCTAATTTTGACACATAACGCCAAGCATTCGAATAAGCTCACGTTGAGGGATAGGAATGACAGAAACATGAAACTGTTACAGAGACCGCAGGGTATAATCTTTCCCTACGTCTTCCCACCAAACACCCTCTTAAATATCTGCCCTACATTCTTAGTATAATCTTTCAGATTAAATATCTTATCGATCTCTTTCTCTGAAAGATACTCTCTGACAACAGCATCTTTATTGAGGAAGTCTTTAAAGTCCTTTCGTTCCTTCCAGCTCTTCATGGCGTTCTCCTGAACGATTGCGTAAGCCTTTTCACGGCTGAGACCTTTTTCAGTGAGCCGCAGCATGACCTTTTGAGAGAAGAAGAGGCCGTAGCTCTTGTTGATATTCTCCATCATCTTTTCAGGATAGACCTGCAGGTCTTTGAGTATCACGGTCAGTCTCGCAAGCATGTAATCAACAAGTATCGTGCTGTCAGGTATTATCACCCTCTCGACTGACGAGTGGCTGATGTCTCGCTCGTGCCACAGAGGGATGTTCTCCATCGCGGCGACTGCGTTTGCACGGACTATCCTTGAGAGGCCGCTCAGGTTCTCTGAGCCGATGGGGTTGCGTTTGTGCGGCATGGCTGATGAGCCTTTCTGTCCCTTTGCAAAGGGCTCTTCCGCCTCAAGCACTTCTGTTCTCTGAAGATGCCTTATCTCAACCGCCATCTTCTCTATTGAGCCTGCGATGACCGCGAGCGTGTTCATATATTCAGCGTGCCTGTCCCTCTGGATTATCTGCGTTGATACAGGCGCGGGCTTGAGCTTCAGCATCTTGCAGACCTGTGTCTCGATCGAAGGCGGGATATTTGAGAATGTGCCGACCGGGCCTGAGAGCTTTCCATAGCTGATAACTTCTCTGGCAGCCTTCATGCGAGTAAGGTTGCGCTTCATCTCTTCGTACCATACGGCGAATGTGAGGCCGAATGTCACAGGCTCCGCGTGTATGCCGTGGCTCCTGCCCATCTGAAGTGTGTCCTTATATTTCAGCGCGTTCTTCTTGAGAACAACGAGGAGGTCATTTATGTCATTGATGATAATGTCTGCCGCCTCTCTCATGAGAAGCGCAAGCGCAGTGTCAAGCACATCAGAAGATGTCAGCCCTTTATGTATGTACCGTGACTCAGTCCCGACATTTTCATTGACAGATGTGAGAAATGCGATGACATCATGCTTAACGGTCTTCTCTATCTTATCAATGCGAGCAACGCTGAACTTCGCGCGCTTCTTGATCACCGCAAGACTCTTCTTCGGTATCTCGCCGTGCTTAGCCCATGCCTCGCAGGCTGCTATCTCAACATCGAGCCATTTCTGGTAGCGGTTATGCGGCTCCCATATGCTTCCCATCTTCTCTCTTGTATAGCGCTGTATCAAAATATCCTCCCTGAAAAATCAGCTAACAGTATTTTTGTCATTCCGGCTTGTCCGGAATCGTTAAGCAAAAAGATTCCCGACGCGCTTCGCTTGCGGGAATGACACATACTTTTACTTTTTACGTTTATCTTCCTTCCGAAAGCCTGTCTATAAGGTACGAAGGAAGCCCCGCGTCCTTCATCTTCTTTTGTGTTAATAATATATCATAAGCCGCCCGCTTTATTGTTACGGAATCCGTATCAAAGATGGCGTAAGCTGCGTCAGGGTTCCCGTCCCTCGGCTGGCCGACGCTGCCTGCGTTGATGATATAGCGGCAGCCTGCCTTTATCTCTGATTGGTCAGTATAGATCTTTATCTTTCCTTCAGGCGACATCTCTATAATGGAAGGTATATGGCTGTGCCCTATAAAGCAGTTAGTTTCGGTGAAGAGCTTGAAGTTGGCATCGGCATCTTTGGCATTCTGAAGATAGTCCCACTCTTCGGGTTCCTTAGGCGAGGAGTGAACAAGATATATGCTCCCGCTCTTGATATTGGATGTGAGAGGAAGGCTGCTTAAAAATGCCTTGTTCTCTTCGCTCAGTATTCCGGATGTCCATTGAATTGCCGCTTTGGCATGTTTGTTAAAACAGCTTATGTCTGTCATGCCGACCGCCCCATGGTCATGGTTGCCGGCGATAAGGATATCCGCAAACCCTCTTAAGGATTCAATACATTCATTCGGGTCAGGGCCGTAACCTACAATGTCGCCGAGCAGTATGACTTTATCAACCATTTCTGCCTTGACCTTCTCGATCACGGCATTCAGGGCCTCAATGTTGCTGTGGATATCGGATATCAACGCATAGCGCATATCTTGATTATACCCGAATCAGAGGGAGCGGAGAAATAAGAAAGCGGTTGCTATTCTTTCAGCTTGAGCTTATATATCCTGTCAAGGATGCCGTTTATAAACGGAGCCGAGTCTTCTGTGGAATATTTTTTGGATATCTCAACAGCCTCATTTATCGCTACGGCAGGAGGGATATCTTTTCTGTAAACCAGCTCGTATGCCGAAGCCCTGAGTATGTTCCTGTCAACAACCGACATCCTGTCAACCGACCAGTTATCCGCAGCGCGCGTTATGATCTCGTCAAGCCGGGCCATATGCTCACGCGTGCCTTTGATAATGGCATGGGCGAACTCCATCGTCTCGTCATCCTCTTTTGTGCCGGCCCAGAATTCGCTCAGGGTCTCGCCGGTAAGGCCGCTGTTGGTGAAATCAAGCTGAAAGAGTATCTGCAGGGCGCATTCCCTCGCTTTGCGCCTACTCATAAAAAGAGAGCATATAGCTGTCAGCTGTCAGGATAAAGCTGTGCTTCATTTTTTCGGCTGAAAGCTGAAGGCTGAAAGCTGGATTCATAGCTTCTTTAAGAGCTGCGCCATCTCTATTGCAACCAACGCAGCGTCCCAGCCTTTGTTGCCGCTCTTTGAGCCTGCCCTCTCAACAGCCTGCTCAATATTGTCTGTGGTAAGGACTCCGAACGATATAGGCACGCCGGTTTCAAGTGATACTGAGGCAACGCCTTTTGCCGCTCCGGAGGCTACATATTCAAAATGAGGTGTGGCTCCGCGGATGATCGTTCCCAGGCAGATAACGGCATCATAGGTTTTTTTAACTGCGAGTTTCCTGGCTGCAAGCGGTATCTCAAAAGCGCCGGGAACCTTTACGATATCGATATCCCCCTCGGCAGCTCCGTGTCTCAGCAAAGCATCAAGCGCGCCTTCAAGAAGCTTGGTATTTATAAAGTCATTAAAACGGCTGACCACTATGCCGAACTTGAGCCCTTTTGCCTGAAGCTGACCTTCGTAAGTTTTCATTATATCCTCCTTAAAGCCTGTTATCTGTATTATATTTTTTCTAAAAGATGCCCGAGCTTCTTCTTTTTAACTTTGAGATAACCTATATTTTTTTTATGGGGCGTTGTCTCGATCTGCACCCTGTCCACTATCTTCAGACCGTAGCCTTCAAGCCCTATTATCTTCTTCGGGTTATTGGTTATGAGGCGCATCTTTCTGACGCCGAGGTTGACGAGTATCTGCGCGCCGATGCCGTAATCCCTGAGGTCAGGCTTGAACCCGAGCTTAATATTAGCCTCGACCGTATCAAGGCCGCCGTCCTGAAGCTCGTATGCCTTGAGCTTGTTCGCAAGCCCGATGCCCCTTCCTTCCTGCCTCATATAGAGGAGCACGCCCTTGCCTTCCTTCTTTATCATCTCCAGGGACTGGTGGAGCTGTCCGCCGCAGTCGCATCTCTTTGAACCGAAGACATCGCCTGTAAGGCATTCGGAATGCACCCTGACGAGCACATTGTCCTCAGGGAAGATATCGCCTTTGACGAGCGCTATATGTTCTGATTTGTCCACCATATTCCCAAAGACGATGGCGGTCATGTCGCCGCCGTATCTTGTCGGTATCTTTGCTGTGGCGATCCTTGTAACAAGGCTCTCATTCTGCATCCTGTACTGAATAAGGTCTTTTATCGTGACCATCTTCAGTTTATGTTTTTTGGCAAACTTCGCAAGCTGCGGAACCCTTGCCATTGTGCCGTCTTCATTCATGATCTCGCAGATCACTCCTGCGGGATAAAGCCCCGCGAGCCTCGCAAGGTCAACAGAACCCTCGGTCTGTCCCGCGCGCTGAAGCACTCCGCCCGGCTGGGCTCTTAACGGGAATGTATGCCCCGGCCTTGCAACATCTTCAGGCCCGCACTTTGGATTAATAGCTGTCTTGATCGTCTTTGCGCGGTCAGCAGCTGATATGCCGGTTGTGACCCCTTTTTTCGCCTCGATAGAGACGGTGAAGGCGGTGCCGAAATGAGAGGTGTTGAACTCTGACATCATGGGCAGACGAAGCTCTTCAACCCTTTCAGGCGTAAGTGAGAGGCATATGAGTCCCCGTCCGTGTGTCGCCATGAAGTTCACCGCCTGTGGTGTGACCTTGTCAGCCGCCATTGTGAGGTCGCCCTCATTCTCCCTGTCCTCGTCATCAACGAGCACGATCATATTGCCCTTCTTTATCTCTTTTATCGCGTCTTCAATTTTATCGAACTTATATTTGCTCCGCATTATTATTCTTTAGCTCCTTATTATTTCAGCCTGTGAACCCTTTTTCTCTGAGCAGTTCGCCAAAGTCCTTCTTATTGTCAGCATTTAGGAGGAACTTTTCAACATACTTGCCTATAATGTCTATCTCTATATTGACCGTATCACCTTTATCTTTGCCGCCTATGTTCGTGGCGGTAAGCGTATGTGGGATTATCGCCACACTGAAAGACCTGCTGTCAAGCCCGGTCACGGTAAGGCTTATACCGTCTATCGCGACTGAGCCTTTCTTTACGATGTACCTTAATATTTCAGGAGGCGCTTCAAAAGTATAGAACGTATACTCTCCCTCCCGCCTCTTCTCCCTGATCTTCCCGGCAGCGTCGACATGTCCTGTAACCATATGCCCTCCCAAACGGTCTGAGAGCCTGAGCGCGCGTTCAAGGTTGACCTTCTGATTTACCTTCAGCCCGCCGAGATTTGTGCTTTGCATCGTCTCGGGAGATACATCAAAGATGATATCTTTTTTATCGGTCGTAGCGGTAAGGCATACGCCGTTGACCGCTATGCTGTCGCCTATGCTGACATCCATGTCAGTTGACGGCTTCATGGAGAGCCTCATGCCGTTCGAGGCCTTCTCAATGGATGTAATATTGCCCAATGCTTCAACAAGTCCGGTAAACATTATTTGCCTGTGTCTACCTGAAACGCATAGGTCTTCTGATATAAAGGGTAAAAAGGAAAGTATTGCACAGTATCTTCCCAGCTGAGCCTTGCGGTATATTTACCCTCTGCCAGCTCAAGTTCAATGTCTTCATCGCTTACCGGAATATCGTATTCATCTACAAGCCTCATGATCCTTTTCATAACATCTTTAGGCTTATCGTTCTGGGTGACTATATCCATGCTCGCGTTTATCTCGTTCTTGAACATATGGTAATTGTAGTTAGGAATAAATGTAAGATAAAAAGAGTATGCTATTACGAGACTGATAATTACGACAAAGATATTTTTAACCATTTCAACCCCCTTTGTTTGAACAAGGATAACTGCCGGTTATTTTTTAATGGATCGACATGCCTATCCTGCCCCATCTTATCTTGTTTAGCAGGCTGCCCGTGCCGTCCCATGACCAGTATATAATGAACGCCTTGCCTTTAATGTCGCCGATATCAACCGTGCCCCAGAAGCGGCCGTCGTGGCTGTTGTCGCGGTTATCCCCCATAACGAAGAACTTGTTCATGGGAATTGTTACCGGCCCGAAGTTGTCTCTGGTCGTCACGTCAGCGCTGAATACAGAACTGTCGCTGTGTATCTTATATGGTTCTGAAAGAGCAACCCCGTTAACATAAACAGCCTTGTCCTTTATCTCGACAGTATCACCGCCGACAGCTATGATCCTTTTTATAAAATCCCTGCACTCGCCGCTGAAGAAGGCAAAAGGATTTTTTGTTTCCACGACTTTGTTAAACCGTGCCGGTATGCTTATGCTGAGGCCCTTGCACTCGTCCTTCTCCTTGTCGCCGGGAAATTCAAATACAATGATATCCCCCTTTTTCGGGGAGCTGAAGGTAAGGAAACGCGTATCCGCAAGCGGAGGCTTGACCCCGTAAATGAACTTGTTAACGAGTAAATGGTCGCCTATCAAAAGTGTCGGTATCATTGACCCGGAAGGGATCTTGAAGGCCTGCACAACAAATCCCCTGATAATGACCGCAAGGATAACAGCTATTATTATCGCCTCTGCGTATTCCCTGGACTTTGATTTATTGACCGGCTCTTTTGATGCCAATTTAACCTTTCTGAAATTTCGATTTTATCTATTTTACTTTAAGCACGGATAAAAAAGCCTCTTGCGGGATCTCAACCCTTCCTACCTGCTTCATGCGGCGTTTGCCTTCTTTCTGTTTCTCAATGAGCTTTCTCTTTCTTGTGATGTCGCCGCCGTAACATTTTGCTATGACGTTCTTCTTTAACGCCTTTATGGTCTCTCTTGCTATGACCTTGTTTCCTATGGCAGCCTGGATGGCGATCTCGAACATCTGCCTGGGGATGACCTTCCTGAGCTCTTCGGTCACCTGTTTGCCCTTCTCAAATGCCCTGTCCTTGCGGATGATCATTGAGAGCGCATCGACAGGCTCGCCGTTCAGGAGCACGTCAAGTTTGATGAGCTTTGATTCCCTGTACCCGATAAGCTCGTAGTCCATTGAGGCATAGCCGCTTGAACAGGACTTTAGTTTATCATAAAAATCCCACAAGATTTCACTCAGCGGGAACTCGTAAGTGACAACGACCCTCTCTTTTCCCAAATAGTTGAAGTCCTTCTGAACACCGCTCTTTTCCTGGCAGAGTTCAAAGACAGGGCCTATGAACTTTGCGGGGACAAAGATTATCGTCTTTACAAACGGTTCTTCCATCATCGCGTAATTCTCAGGCAGCTTTGCCGGGCTGTCCAGGTTCAAAACCGTTCCATCGGTCTTTGTTACCCTGTAGACAACTGTCGGGGCCGTATTTATCAGAAGGAGATTGAACTCCCTCTCAAGCCTCTCCTTCACTATCTCCATGTGCAGCAGTCCGAGAAAGCCGCAGCGGAAACCGAAACCGAGCGCTGCTGAAGATTCCGGCTCGAACGCAAAGGACGAGTCATTTAGTTTAAGTTTATCCAGGGCGTCTTTGAGAAGCTCATACTGGTTAGTCTCTACGGGGTAGATGCCGCAGAAGACCATGGGCTTGATCTCTTTGTAGCCCGGGCACGGTTCTGAAGCAGGTTTTTTTGTATCTGTGATGGTATCGCCCACCCTTGTGTCAATTACATTCCTGATGCCGGCTATTATGTACCCGACCTCTCCGGCCTCAAGCTTGTCAACGCTCTTTCTGGAGGGGATGAAGACCCCGACCTCAAGCACCTCAAAGGCCTTGCCTGTTGCCATGAACTTTATGCTTGACCCTTTTCTTACACTTCCTTCAAAGAGCCTGACAAGCACGATAACGCCCTGATAGGCGTCAAACCATGAATCAAAGACAAGCGCCTTTAACGGCTGCTCTATCTTATCAGCAGGAGGCGGCACCTTTCTGACCACCGCTTCAAGTATGTCGCGGGTGCCGATGCCTTCTTTGGCTGAGGCGAGTATCACGTCGCTGCAGTCTATGCCGAGCGATTCCTCGATCTGCTCCCTCACCCTCTCAGGGTCTGCGTTTGGGAGGTCGATCTTGTTTATCACAGGTATGATCTCAAGGTTGTGCTCTGACGCGAGATAGGCATTTGCGACCGTCTGCGCCTCAACGCCCTGCGTTGAGTCAACTATCAGCAGCGCGCCTTCACATGACGCAAGGCTGCGTGAGACCTCATAGGCAAAGTCAACATGCCCGGGCGTGTCTATCAGGTTCAATATATACTGCCTGCCGTCTAAAGCCGTATAGTTCAGCCTTACAGGCGTGGCCTTTATCGTGATCCCGCGTTCCTGCTCTATATCCATGCTGTCCAGCACCTGCTTCTTCATCTCTCGCTGTGAGAGTGTGCCGGTGAATTCAAGGATGCGGTCGGCGAGTGTGGATTTGCCGTGGTCAATGTGGGCGATGATGCAGAAGTTTCTGATGTTGTTTGCAGACATGTGGGTTAAGCCGTTGCCCTGAATATAAGCCCGGCAGCGCCTATGGATCCGCACTCTTCAGTAAGGGTGCTTTTGATTATTTTAACATTGGCATACAGAGGGTCAAAGGAGCGTTTTGAAGCCTCCTGCTGAAGATCCTGCATAAAGAGTTCCCAGGCGCCGACAAGGCCGCCACCGATTATTACGGCATCAGGGCTCAGCAGGTTTATCAGATTTGCTATGCCTATCCCCAAATAATGCCCGAACTCCCTGAATGCCTTGCGGCAGAGGCTGTCGCCGTCAAGCGCGGTTTTGTAAATAAGTTCCGGCGTTATCTTGTAGAAACTTCCGCCGCAGGATTCGGTCAGCATACTCGCCTCGCCCTTCTCAAGTGATGATATGACCCTTTCCATGATCGCCCTTCCTGAAGCGTAAGACTCAAGGCATCCGAGGTTGCCGCAGGTGCATAACCTGCCGTTTGGCTCAATAACGATATGCCCGGTCTCAAAAGATCCGGTAAAGAGTTCGCCATTATATATAAAACCGCTTCCAAGCCCTGTGCCGAGAGTGAGCATGATGAAGCTGTTAAAGTTCTTTCCCACTCCCACCCATTTTTCGCCGTACGCGCATGTGTTGGCGTCATTGTCAACTGTCACAGGCAGGGAAAATCCCTTTTCAAAAGCCTCTTTAATATGAAACCCGTTTATAGAAGGTATATTCGGAGATTCGATCACAACACCATTTTTGCTGTCAATGAGCCCTGCGATACCTATCCCTATGCCGACGATCTCTGTTGACGCTGGAGTGAGCAGGGCAGCGACAGATTCTTCTTTTAAAAACCTCTCCAAAACCCCGGTAAAGAGATCTGCGGCATTGACGGATCTATCTTTAGGCACAGAAGGCGTCGGATATTTACGGCTGGCAAGGACCGCGCCCTCTTTGGAAACTATGACGGTCTTTATGTTTGTCCCGCCTATGTCAACGCCGATCGCAACTTTCAAGGCATTCTCCTCTGTTATCTTTCCATAAAAAGTTTATTAAATTAAAGACACCTATATTATCACATAGAAAATTATTGTGTAAAGTTACGCGCCAGAGCGGGATCTCAGTTCATGTGAAGGGCGGGCGGCATTTTTGACATATCTATATGGAAGATTTAAAATCAATAGTTCATTAATAAATTGAATTATAAAGATGAGGAAAACATTGTTCTTTAACAAAAAGAGACAGAGATGTTTATAGGGCAGTAAGGTGATGATCGATCCTCTTGCACTGATCTCTTTGTCTGTCCTGCTTCTGCTGCTGTATATTTTATTTGTACCGCTTTTGAAGTGGAACCAGCGTCTTTTGATCAATTCATGTTTCCTCCTCTCTTCAGTTGCGTCCATGCTCGGCATCGCAGGAGGGGTCTGGGCTGTCGGAAGCGGCATTACCAGCCAGATAGTCCTTCCGTTAGGGCTTCCCGACCTCCCGTTCCATCTCAGGCTCGATCCCCTTTCCGGTTTCTTTATCACGGTCATATGCCTGCTCTCGTTTTTCATATCACTCTATTCCGCAGGCTATATCAAGGGATATCTCGGCCGCAGGCCGGTAACAAGCCTTGTCGTTTTCTACTGCCTCTTTCTTGCCGGCATGCTGATGGTCGTGCTGGCTGATGACGCCCTCTTCTTCATGATCTCGTGGGAGGTCATGGCAGCGGCCTCATACTTCCTTGTAATGTTTGAAGACGAGCGCATAGAGAACAGAAGGGCCGCTTTCCTCTATCTGATAATTGCGCATGTAGGGGCCATGGCAATCCTTTTATCCTTCGGGGTCATGGCAGGGCTTGCCACAGGTTTTGAAAGTTTCAACGGCTATACCTTTGACGCCATGCGTCAGGCGGAGTTCCCTCTGAAATGGGCGACAGCGGCATTTTTCCTGGCGTTTTTCGGTTTTGCCGCAAAGGCAGGCGTGGTGCCTCTGCATGTATGGCTGCCTGAGGCGCATCCTGTGGCGCCGTCCAATGTTTCGGCGCTCATGAGCGGAGTGATGCTCAAGACCGCGATCTACGGCATAATCCGCGTATCGTTCGACCTCATCAGGGTATTCCCGTGGTGGTGGGGAGCGATCGTGCTGATACTCGGCCTTATATCCGCTGTCATGGGCGTGCTCTATGCCCTGATGCAGAATGACATAAAGAGGCTTCTCGCGTATTCAAGCATTGAGAATGTCGGGATCATCCTGATCGGCATCGGCCTCTCCATGATATTCACTTCTTTCAACCTGCCCCTGATGGCGGCGCTCGCGCTTATAGCAGGGCTGTATCATACAATCAATCACGCCATGTTCAAAGGGCTTCTGTTCATGGGAGCAGGCGTGGTGCTCCACGCCACAAAAGAGCGCAACATGGAAGAGATGGGCGGGCTGATACACCGTATGCCGTGGACCGCCGCGCTCTTTCTCATCGGCTGCGTCTCTATCTCAGCTCTGCCGCCTTTTAACGGTTTCGTGTCAGAGTGGCTGACCTTTCAGGCCTTTCTGCTTTCACCTGCCCTGCCGATACCGATGCTCAGGCTGCTGATCCCGCTTGGCGCCGCGCTTCTGGCTTTGACAGGCGCGCTTGCCGCAGCCTGTTTTGTAAAGGCGTTCGGGGTCACTTTTCTGGGACACTGGAGAGGCCGCAGGAACCCGCGCATAAACGAGGGGGGCTGGGCCATGCGTTCAGGCATGATATTGGCCGCGCTTTCATGCCTCGCCCTCGGGATACTGCCCACTTTTTTCATTAACTGGCTGGATAATATTCCGGCGCAGCTGATCGGCACAAAGATCAATGCTTCAGCCGGGTCTTACGGCTGGATATGGCTTACACCGGTTGCGCCTGAGAGGGCGTCATATTCAGGCATCTCGGTATTTGCCGGCATACTCTTTGTCGTGGCTGCAACTTATATCGTCCTTCACATAAGGCGCAGCTCTGTAACAAGGGTGCCTATCTGGGACTGCGGTTTCCAGAAGATCAACGAGAGAATGCAGTACAACTCCACATCTTTTTCAATGCCTCTGCGCAGGATATTCGGATTCTTTTTCAGCATCAAAGAGCGTGTAAAACTTGTTCCGCGGCAGGCGGGACATAATGCCTTCCCCATGAGGCTGAATTATTCTCTCCGTATCAGGGACCGCTTCTGGGGATGGCTCTATATGCCGATCGTTCAATCGAGTTTCTGGGTAGCGCGGATGGCAGGCAGGCTTCAGCAGGGGCGCATTCAGGTGTACCTGATATATTCTTTTATAACTATCATAGTGCTGTTGATGTTCTTAAGATGAAACTTTACAGATTTATCATAGAAATTGTTCAGATAGCGATGCTCCTCGCATGCGCGCCGGCCTTTACCGGATGGGTGAGGATGCTGAAGTGCTGGTCGCAGGGACGCACAACAGCAGGCCTGTTCCAGCCCTACAGGGATCTCGCGAAATTATTTTCAAAAGATATGATACTGGCTGACAATGCGACATGGATATTCCGCTTTACGCCTTATCTCGTATTCGGGACCGCGGTGCTTGCGGGCGCGATCATCCCCATGCTCTCCATCCTTCCGATAGCATCGACCGCTGACGTCATCGTGCTTGTCGCGCTCTTTGCCATAGCGCGTTTCTTCACCGCGCTCGCGGGCATGGATATGGGAACAGCCTTCGGCGGCATGGGGTCAAGCCGCGAGATGACGATAGCATCTCTTGCCGAACCGGCCATGCTCATGGCTATCTTCACGGTCTCTCTTGCCACAGGGTCAACTTCCCTGTCGCATATGGTAGAGGTGATCTACAGCGGCCAGACCGTTATAAGGCCCTCCATAGGATTCGCCATGCTCGCTTTTATTTTGATAGCCCTGGCTGAAACAGGCAGGATACCGGTGGATAATCCGGCAACACACCTTGAGCTCACCATGATCCATGAGGCCATGATACTGGAATATTCAGGCAGGCACCTCGCGCTGATTGAATGGGCAGGCATGATGAAGCTCTTTCTTTTTGTAATGATCGGGATTGCGACCTTTGCTCCGTGGGGGATCGCGGAATCAGGTGATCTTGCCATACTCGCTGTCGCGTTTCTCTTTATGGCGCTGAAGCTCTTTTTTATAGGAATAGGGCTTGTGCTGATAGAGACCGGGCTTGCGAAGATGAGGATATTCCGGCTGACCGATTTCCTCGGGGCCGCGTTCCTGCTGGCGACGCTCGGTATGCTCTCTTATTTTATGCTGGAGTAAAATGGAGTGATAACCCCTCCCGACCTCCCCTTAACTTAAAGGGAGGAGATAAATCCCCACTCTTTGGCAAAGAGGGGGCAGGGGGGAGTTAATAAAATCAGAAAAAATGAATATAGAAATTGCCATAAAATTAACAAGTTTTTTAGCGGCATTCGTGCTGCTGACCGCATTCGGCATGCTGGTGCAGAGAAGGATGTACGGCCTTGTGAACCTCTTTGCGTGGCAGGGGTTCTTTCTCTCTATCAATACCGCGATCGTCGGTTTTGTCGCAGGGAAGCATCACCTTTATATCTCTTCCCTGCTCACGCTGACGCTGAAGGTCATACTGCTGCCGTATATACTGCATGTTCTCATACGGCGTCTTAAACTCCAGAAAGAGGTGGAAGTGGTTGTGAATATACCTATGACCATGCTGATAGGCATAGCCCTTGTCATATTCTCTTATCACCTCACCGCTCCTGTCAGGGAGCTCTCCACGCTTGTAACACGCTCGACTCTTGCTGTCGCTCTTGCCACCGTCATGATAGGAATGCTCATGATGATAACGAGAAAACACGCGGTCACCCAGATAATAGGCTTTCTCGCCATGGAGAACGGCCTCTTCTTCGCGGCCACCAGCGCGACATACGGGATGCCGCTTGTGGTGGAATTAGGTGTCGCGCTTGATGTTTTGATAGCTGCGTTCATCTTCGGGATATTCTTTTTTCATATACACACTACATTTGACAGCCTCGATGTCGCACAGATGGAAAGGCTGAAAGAGGATGACTGATACCATGGAGCAGGCATGATACTTCTAATATTATTGCTCGTGCCGCTTTTCGCGGCCGTCATGCTCGCATTCGTGGGCGACAGAAGGCTGGCGCCGGAGATAAATATCCTGGGCTCCGCCGCCACGTTTGTCGCGGGAGTGGGGCTGGCTCTGCAGGTTTACGAGCAGGGGCCGATGCTGGCAGGCGGGAAGTTCTTCTTTGTTGACGCCTTTAACGTCTACCTGGCGGTTCTTACATCTTTTGTCTCAATGACAACCGCCATCTTCAGCAGGAGGTATATGAGGCGGGAGAGGGAGCACGGGCGGGTGGGGCATATGGGCATGCGTTTTTATCACGCGATGTTCCAGCTCTTCATCTTTGCGATGCTCCTGTGCCTTTTGACAAACAACATCGGCGTGCTCTGGATCGCGATGGAGCTTGCCACATTGTCCACGGTATTGCTCGTATCCTTATACAGGACGCCTACCGCGATCGAGGCGGCATGGAAATACTTTATACTCTGCGGCGTGGGCATCTCACAGGCGCTCTTTGGAACCGTGCTTCTCTACTTTGCCGCTGAAAAGGTGCTTGGCGAAGGCGGCGATGCCCTGCTCTGGACAAACCTGAACCAGGTGAGCAGAAGCCTTGAACCAACAGTGCTTTCGCTGGCATTCGTCTTTCTCATGGTCGGTTACGGCACAAAGGTGGGACTGGTGCCTCTTCATAACTGGCTGCCGGACGCGCATAGCGAAGGCCCGACCCCCATATCAGCCGTGCTTTCAGGCCTGCTGCTGAATGTCGCGCTCTACGCGCTGGTCAGGTGCAAAGTTCTCGTGGACGGTTCTACAGGCACTCATCACGCAGGCAATATAATGATGGGCTTCGGCCTTCTCTCTATACTGGTGGCTGCCTTTTCGCTCCTGAGGCAGAAGGATATAAAACGCATGTTCTCATATTCATCCATAGAGCACATGGGCATCGCGACATTTGCCTTCGGCCTTGGAGGCCCCATCGCCACTTTCGGCGGCCTTCTGCATATGCTTGGCCACAGCCTGGCAAAGTCATCCATATTTTTTACCGTGGGGCACGCCTCGCAGATGCACAAGACACAGGAGATGGACAAGATCAAAGGCCTTTTCAAAGGCAATCCTCTTGTAGGCTGGGGCATGATGTTCGGGGTAATGGCTATCGCCGGAATGCCGCCGTTCGGTATATTCACAAGCGAGTTTCTTATATTGACCGCGACGATCAAGGACGCGCCTCTGTTAACGCCGTTCCTTCTGCTGGGGCTTGCGGTGGCCTTTGCCGCGCTCTTCAGAAAGGTCCAGCCCATGGTCTCAGGCGAAATTCCTCCTTATCAAAAGATGCTCAAAGTCGCGCATGTGCCTGTGCTGCTGCATCTGATTCTGGTCTTTATTCTCGGCATTTATCTGCCGGATTTTCTCAGTAAATGGTTTCATACCGCTGCGGAGCTGATTAAATGAGCGTATTATTAGATGCGATAAAAGCCTTTCTCGGTACGGATGCCGGATGTGATGACAGGTGCCAGTATCCGTCTTCAACAATGTTCTGCAGCGTGCCGAGGGTGAAATTTGCAGATGCCGCAAAGGCGATGAAAAAGGTGCATGCCCTGCTCGTTGCCGAATGGGCAGCAGATGAAACTCCGTTCAACAGAGGCTTCGGCATATACGCCTGTTACAGATGGGGGGCGGAATATCTGATAGTCAAGACAGAGGCGCCGTTTGATGACCCGGCGTTCCCGACACTCACAAAAAAGTTCCTTCCGGCATACCGCTTTGAGCGTCAGATCAAAAGCCTTATGGGAGTTACTGCCGCAGGCCATCCTGACTCAAGGCCCTGGATAAAGTTCGAGGACTGGCCTGAGGACGCGTGGCCGCTCAGAAAATCCTTTGACGCGTCAAAGCCTATGCCGCGCGTCTACGGCAAATACAAATTCGTCAAGGCAGAGGGCGAAGGTGTTTATGAGATACCTGTAGGGCCTGTGCATGCCGGGATAATTGAGCCGGGGCATTTCCGCTTTCAGGCTGTCGGCGAAGATATACTCAACCTTGAGGAGAGGCTCGGATATGTTCATAAGGGGATTGAAAAGAAATTTGAGTCGCTTGCGTGGAAAGACGGATCAAGGCTTGCGGGCCGGGTTTCAGGCGATACAACCGCTGCGCACAGCCTCGGTTATTGCATGGCGCTGGAGTCCATGACAGGATGCAGAGTTCCTGAACGGGCGCAGTGGATGCGCGCGCTCTTTCTTGAGAGAGAGCGCATAGCCAACCACCTTGGAGACCTCGGAGCTATATGTAATGACGCGGCATTTGCCTTTATGCTTTATCAGATGTCGCGGCTCAGGGAGATCATGCTGCGCACCAATCACAAATTATTCGGCCACAGGTTCATGATGGACCGGATCATTCCCGGAGGCGTTGCGGTTGATATTGACGCGAACGGGAAGGAAATAATATTGGCAGAGCTTAAAAAAATTGCAAAGGAGTTCAACAGGCTCGTGACCATCTATGACCAGAATTCATCACTTGAAGACAGGGTGAGGGATGCCGGCATCCTCGTCCCTGACAAGGCGAGAAGGCTCTGCCAGGTCGGGATCGTGGCAAGGGCGAGCGGCCTGAACCTCGACTGCCGCACGCAAAATCCTTTCCCGCCGTATGACCGCATCAAGGTGAATGTGCCTGTCCTTATCTCAGGCGATGTGCACGCTCGCGCCTGGGTCAGGGTCGAGGAGGTAAGGGAATCCATACGCATCATACGCGAAATACTTAATACGCTTCCATCAGGCGGGATATTATCAGACGTTGGCGATCCGGCTCCTGATACATACGGATTTTCCGCTGTCGAGGGATGGCGCGGGGAGATCATCTACTGGCTTCAGTCAGGGCCGAAGGGCGAGATCAACAGGTGCATGGTGCGAGACCCTTCCAGCGTCAACTGGCTGGGGCTTGAGCAGGCTGTGTTAGGCAACATCGTGCCTGACTTTCCTCTCTGCAATAAAAGTTTTAACCAGTCATATTCGGGGAATGACCTATGATAAGGATACTTAAACAGATATTCAGGACAGGCATTGTGACAGAACCGCTTCTGCCGGAGGTTGATGCCGAAATTCAGGAAGTTGGCGCGAGGCTGAAAGAGGCTGTTGGAAAACGCTTCAGCAGAAGCCTCACGATAAGGCAGGTGGACGCGGGTTCATGCAACGGGTGCGAGCTTGAGATCCACGCGATAAATAATCCGATCTACAACTGCGAAAGATTCGGCATACATTTCACCGCATCGCCCAGGTTCGCGGATATGCTTCTGGTCACAGGGCCTGTGACGAGGAACATGGAGATAGCCCTCCGCAGGACTTATAACGCAACGCCTCACCCAAAACTTGTTGTCGCTGTAGGCGACTGCGGATGCAACGGCGGAATATTCGGAGAGAGCTACGCATCCATCGGCGGAATTAACAAAGTCATCCCCGTAGATGTTGTCATCCCCGGCTGCCCGCCGACACCGGCTGCGATTCTCAATGGGATACTCAGAGCTGTAGGGAACAGATAATTATGGAAGTCCGACTTCCCTAATCACCACTCCATAGTCTCAAGGTGTTTGCGCAGGATGGATACGGTGCGGAACTTCTTGAGTATCATTGAACGCTTCAGACCGCAGCAGATATGTTTTATGAAATCCGGATGCCTCGAATAGTATCTTGCCCCTCCAAGCGAGTCATAAAAGACCCTGATCAGGTCGATGATATCATTCTGCTGATTTTCGCTCTTTGTCGCCTCCCAGTGGTAAAAGTCGAGCAGCTTCACCTCAAATGAGAGACCTGAGCGGCTGACGATTATATTGTCCAGATGCAGGTCGCCGTGGTATTCATTGTACTGATGCACCTCCTCGATGCCTTTTGCCAGAATATGCAGCAGATGTACCGCCTCAAAAGGATGCAGCCTTTTGCCGGGGAGATTTTTTAAGAATCTTGAGAGCACCTCTCCTTTGACGTATTCAGATATCAAAGCGGTGATCGCGGCCTTTTCAAATGTGAATGTCTCTCCTGCGTGGTATTTGATAAGCATGGGGCAGTGGCGCAGCTTGTGAAGCTTCTTCGCGTAACGCATGGAGGTTTTGCTGCCGATATCCCGCTTCGGGTAGAAAAGCTTCGCCGTCCTCTCTATGCCTGTGCGGAGCTCAGCGATCTTATATACCTCGCCCTCCCATCCCTCACCGAGCTTTGAGACGACCTTGTATTTTCCGGCGATTATGTACCCCGGCTGCAGGTTGAAAGAATCAATTGTCTTCATTGGTTTGTAAATGGATTATATACGGTTTTATCCGGGATGGGCAATATCTTAGTGATCCTGCCGCAAATAACAGGTGATGCCCAGTCGTTGCTTAGGCATTCCGCTGGAGAAATGCCCTTACAAATTTCACTTCTTCATAACTGGCTTTGCCGCAGAAGTGTTCAATAAAGGTATGGTGATGCCTGGATTTTCATCAAGATATGCCTTGATAGCCTTTATAAAAGCAGCTCCGTACCGTTCAAGCTTGGCATCTCCAACGCCATTGATATTTCTCATATCAGACAAGGCCGCGGGATAGTATCTGCACATTTCATGAAGGGTCTTGTCTGAAAATATTATATATGGCGGGACATGATGTTCATCAGCTGTCTCTTTCCGCAGTTTGCGAAGCTTATCAAAGAGCGCCTCATCATATGGCGCAAACTTGCCGTCTCTTCCGGCAGCATGCTTCTTGCCGGCCTCTTCCCTCTTTAATGCTGTGATCTCTTCTCTGCCGTAGAGAATGTTATCGCCCTTTGCTGTCAGTTTTAATCCCGGATATTGCCCGCCGTCCTGACATACGGCATCCTGCGCAAGGAGTTCATCGATCAGAAACCGCCAGTGCTTCTTATCTCTATCTTTGCCTCTTCCATAGGTTTTGATCTTGTCGTGCCCCAGCTCGCGTATGCGTTTTGTATCAGCGCCTGTGACAATATCAATGATATGCTGGGCCCCAAAACGCTGATCTGTCCGGGACATCGCTGACATGATTATCTGCGCGTCAATCGTAACATCTATCTTTTCAACCATGCCTGTGCAGATGTCGCAGGTATTACAATTCTCATCAGGGTAATGCTCGCCGAAATATTCAAGAAGCTGCCTGCGCCTGCATAAATTATGTGAGGCATACCGCACCGTCATGTTCAGCTTCTCCATGGCTACAGACCGTTCCTGATCATCAGATATCTGGTCTATAAAGTACCTGATCTTCGGTATGTCTCCCCTTCCAAAGAAGAGGATGCAGTCTGCCGGTTCGCCGTCTCGTCCTGCTCTGCCTGTCTCCTGGTAGTAGCCTTCCATATTTTTGGGCAGATCAGCATGAATAACAAAGCGGACATTTGATTTGTCTATCCCCATACCAAAAGCGATAGTCGCCACAATGACCGCTGCCTCATCCCTGTTGAACGCCTCCTGGTTCTTCTTCCGCTCTTCAGAGGACAAACCCGCATGATACGGCAGCGCCTTGATGCCGTTGGCTGATAGAAGATCGGCAAGCTCTGAAACAGAATCCCGGGTCGTACGGTAAATTATGCCCGGCTCGCCGGGATGTTCCCTGATGAATTCAAGGAGCTGTGATTCCAGTTCTCTTTTGCTCTTGACCTTGTAAAAAAGATTAGGCCGGTTAAATGACGCGCGCACTGTAAATGGAGACCTGAGGCCGAGCTTGCTGATAATATCATCCTGCACCCTTGAAGTGGCTGTGGCTGTAAAGGCGCTGACCGGGATATCGGGGAATATTTTTGTAATATTTGAGAGGCTCAGATAATCAGGCCGGAAGTCGTGCCCCCATTCAGAGACACAATGCGCTTCATCAATGGCAAAGAGAGAGATGGGGAGAGTTTTAAGCTGATCAATAAAGCCCTGCATTGCAAATCGTTCAGGAGAAACGTACAGCAGTTCAATATCTCCTTTCTTGAGATCATGGAATATGCCGGACATCTCCTGCGGTTTCATTGAACTGTTTATAAAAGCCGCGGATATGCCGTTCTCCAAAGCAGCATCCACCTGGTCCTTCATCAGGGATATCAGAGGGCTTATGACAACCGTTGTGCCCTTCATTAATTTGGCAGGCAGCTGATAGCAGAGCGACTTTCCTCCGCCTGTAGGCATTACCGCAAAGACATCCGTCTTCTCCAGGATCTTTTTGATAATATCCTCCTGGTTTGGGCGAAACTCCTCAAATCCAAAGACCTTTTTTAATGTATCAAGCATTGATTGTTAAACCGGTTCCCATCTTTAAAATAAAATAAGCTGCATACACAATATATTCAATTGAAGATAATAAACAAGCCATATATTTTCATGTGATTAAAGCAAGTCCATATTATGGAAGTCCGACTTCCATAGTTTAGTCTAAAGCCACATCTTTCACCACTCTTGGGAGATCTTCATTGTCTAAACCATCAAGACGTTTTAAAGTATGCTTAAGATACCCTTCCTCTCCGCCAAAGATATTCAGCAGAAAACCCCTGCTGGTAACTGAAGGAAAGTTCTTCCTGCCTATATAATCCTGAAAACTGCTCCACCTGTAGTTTAAGATTAAATCTATGGAAGTCCGACTTCCATATTTCAGTTCCAGGGGATTTGTATGGATATAATGCGGGAGATGGATGAAATGTGCTTCTTCATTCACATGTACGGCTTTGAATTTCCCTTGAAAAAGGCCGCCTACCCTCTTATGTTTTACGTTGAAGTAATTTGTGTAACCTGTTCCCAGTTTCTGCATAAATCTTGAAATACCGTTCTCCTTCTTTTGTCTTAATAGCAGATGAAAATGATTTGGCATAAGAGTAAATACAAGGATATCTACCAGATTTTTTCGAGGCTCTTTTCTCACTTTCAAAGGAGTTGACCTAACGGTTCCTGAGCCCTTATCAAAATAATAACTTATATTCACAGCAGGATTTTGATCATTGAACTCATAAAGGTTATGGACAAAACGGTAATAGTCCCTTTCATCCATAAAAATGTCTCTCTTCTCCACACCACGGTTATAGATATGGTACAATTCATTATCTGCAAAAACCGGTCTTTTCATAATCGTATGATTATAGCATATAATTATGGAAGTCCGACTTCTAAAATTATGACGCTGCCTTGACTAAAGATAACAGTCTTGGGTTATAATCACCTACGTTGTTCAGGCGCCCTTTAGGGGCTTAATGGGGAATCCCGTAAGATTCGGGAGCGGACCCGCCGCTGTAATCCTGATCCCGATTCATTCGGGATAAAACCTTTGCTGAAGATGCCACTTTCCCGAAGTTCCGGGATGGGAAGGAAGGCTGAGGGCAGGAGAGCCAGAAGACCGGCCTGAACATACCTCACAGAATAAACCTTCGTGGCAAGAGGTGGTGAGGATAAAGGTTATTTCGGCTTTTATCCCCCTGCTTTCTTTTTCGAAGGCAGGGGATTTTTTATGAAAGCAAGAGATAAACGGTACAGTAATTATTTTTGGAAGGCGACAGCAGTTCTATTTTTACTCTTCACTCTGCATCCTTCACTCATAACTTCTTCTTACGCTGAAGCGCCGAAGCGCATCATCTCCCTTTCACCAAGCACGACTGAGATACTCTTTGCCGCAGGGCTTGGGGATAATATTGTTGGTGTAACAACCTTCTGCGATCATCCTGAAGAGGCGAAGCTCAAGCCGAAGATAGGCGGTATGTCCAACCCCTCGCTTGAAGCGGTTATTACTTTAAAACCGGACATTGTAATAATGACCACGGACGGCAATCCTAAGGAGTTTGAAGAGAGGCTCCGCTCCATGAATATCAAGACCTATGTCTTTACAGCGCGCACAATGAGCCAGCTTCCTGACGGCATAAGGGATATTGGAAGAGCGCTTAATGAAGAAAACAGCTTCAATACGCTTGCTTCTGATATAGAAAAAGCTCTGGGTAGCTATAAGGCGCGCAGGCAGGGCATCAGTAAGAAGGTGCTTTTTATGATCTGGCCTGAGCCGTTAATAGTGGCAGGCCCCGGAACAGCGATCGATGATGCCATTAACCTGCTCGGCGCAGCCAATATAGCTGATGATGCAGTTATCCAGTATCCCAAATATTCTATTGAAGAGGTTGTGCGCAGGTCGCCTGATATTATCTTTGTCGGCAAAGGATCCGGCATGAATATGGAGGAGACTGCCGGAGGGCTTCTGAAGAGGATCTCTTATATTCCTGCGGTAAAAAACAATAAGGTCTTTTATGTCGGCGATGGTTTATACAGGCTCGGCCCGAGGGTGATAGAGGGGCTGGAAGAGCTTGAGGGGTTACTTAATAAAGAAACTAAAGACTAAAGACCTGGATTCCCGATCAGGTCGGGAATGACGGTATTATTTGAACGGTATTATTTGAGATGAAGACAAAATTAACACTCATAACAATTTTTGCGGCGATGGTCTTTGTGATCGCCCTCTTTATCGGGCCGAAGCCGATAAGCCCATTTAATCTTGGTGAGATGGGAAAAGATATAATCTTTTCCATCAGGCTGCCGAGGGTGCTGGTCTCTATCCTGATGGGCATGGCTCTCGGCGCTTCAGGCGCGGTGCTTCAGGGGATACTCAGAAATCCACTCGCGGACCCATACATATTAGGCATTTCAAGCGGCGCAGCGCTTGCCGCTGCATTCGGCATAATAACCGGGCTTTCTCTTTTTGGAATTGTGACGATACCTTTGCTTGCGTTTATCGGAGCCTTGATCACAGGTGTATTTGTCGGCGCAATGGGATGGAAGCGCGGCGGTTTCTGGCCGGACAGGCTTCTGCTTGCAGGAGTTGGGCTCGGCTTTCTCTTTTCAGCAATGCTCATGCTCTTAATGAGCATATCAAGCGATGAGGGTCTGAGGCGCGCCACGCTCTGGATATTCGGCGACCTCTCGATAGCGGACTGGTCGATCATTCCTTATGGATCTGTTTTTATAGCAGCAGGCCTTGTTGTTGCGATGGCCCGAGCGAAGGCGCTCAACGCGCTTGTGCTCGGCGATGATCTCGCACACAGCCTCGGATTCTCGCCGCGTAAAGAGAGATTCATCCTTTTTGTTTCAGTCGGATTGATGACAGCGGCTTCTGTTGCGCTTGGCGGAATGATAGGTTTTATCGGTCTGCTCATCCCGCATATCGGAAGGTTTCTGGTCGGCTCGGACAACAAGGTTCTCATACCGGTCTCAGCTATCGGAGGCGGAGTGCTTTTATGCATAGCCGATCTCATAGGAAAGTCCATTGTCTCGCCGATGGAGCTTCCTGCCGGGATAATCACGGCTATTTTAGGCGCGCCCTATTTTCTTTTTCTGCTCAGGAGGAAAGATGTCCTCAGTATCTGACAGGCATATCCTGAATTTTATTAACGCTGGTTTTTCTTACGACAAGAATAAGCCCTTTATACAGGAGATATCATTTTCCATAGAGAATGGCGAATTCATAGGCCTTCTTGGAGCCAACGGTTCGGGCAAATCAACGATTCTTAAGCTGGCGAGTGGATTATTACATACTTCAAGCGGAGATATAAACCTGTGGGGCAAGCCGGTCCAATCTTACAAGAATAAGGACAGAGCAAAACTCCTGAGCTATCTTCCGCAGCTTCTTGATATCAGCATCCCGTTTACAGTGAAGGAGCTTGTGAGCATGGGGCTCTATCCGTATGAGACATTGCCTGAGCTTACGGTTGATGAGGCCATTGAGATGGTAGGGCTTTCCAGTAACAGCGGAACGCTTATAACAAACCTGAGCGGCGGGGAAAGAAGAAGGGTATATCTTGCGATGACTCTGCTTCAGGGCGCCGGGCTGGTGCTGCTTGACGAGCCTCTTGCCAATCTGGATATCAAGTACCAGATCGAACTCCTGAGGCTTCTGAAGGAGTTAAGAAGAGAGAGAAATATATCAATGGTCATGGCGCTTCATGACATAAATATCGCATTGCAGTTTGACAAGATAGTACTGATAAAGAACGGCCGTATTCTCGGCACAGGAAAACCTGATGAGGTTCTGACAAAGGATCTGCTTAAAGAGGCGTTTGATGTTGAGGTGGAGATAAAGAGGGAGGATTCAGGCGAGGTTTACATTAAATATTAATCTGCGCAAGGTGATGCAGGGGAATTCTGTGAGAAGCAGAGACTGCCCCGCAACTGTAAAGGGAGCGAAAGCCCGAAATGCCACTGTCCCGATATATCGGAATGGGAAGGCGGGCGAGTAGGAGGCCTCGGAAACGAGTCGCCGCGACCTGAGTCAGGAGATCCTGGTTACCTTGAAAATACTAAACCCTTCGCGGGAAGAGGAGGCTGCAATGAGAATGAATACTTCATGATGGAGATCATGATGAACGGTTAAGATGAGATAATAACTAAAACAATAAACCACAGGAGAATAAATAATGAAGCGAATAATTATATTGATACTCATAATGCTTTTTACAGCCGCGCCGGTAATGGCTGCTGATGAAGCGGTACTGGCCGGAGAGGTTGTTGTTACTGCGACCAAGATAGAAGAGGCTATCGAAGAGACAACAAGCGATGTTATCGTGATCAAAAGCGAAGAGATAAAGAAGATGAATACGCAGTTTGTCTCAGATGTCTTAAAAGGCGTTTCTGAATTAAATGTCGTCCAGAACGGAGGCGCTGGCAAACAGGCGGCAGTCGTTCTCCGGGGCGGCAACACGGAACATACCCTTGTCATGATAGACGGGGTGAAGGTGAAGAGCACAACCACAGGCACATTTGATTTTTCGGGCCTCAATGTGGATGACATAGAGAGGATAGAGATAGTGAAGGGCCCGCAGAGCACTATATACGGGTCAGAGGCGATGGCAGGGGTTATCAACATCATCACAAAGAAGGGGAAAGGCGCGCCTAAAATAGCAGCTTCCTTTGAGACAGGCGCATATGGAACGACTAAACCCTCAGCAACGCTCTCAGGAGGATATAAGGACCTTCTCAGCTACAGGCTGACAGGAACATATTTTAAAACCGAGGGGATATCCGCTGCCAGAAAAGGCATAGAGAAGGACGGGTATAAAAATGCCTCTGTATCCGGAAAGTTCGGCCTCAACCTGGCAGACAACGCAGAGATAGAGGTCTCAGGCAAATATTATTATGACCGCTCTGACCTTGATGCCTTTGGCAGCGACGATCTGAATTATGTCCAGCGCGGAAATCACCACATGATTGCAGGCAAAGGAAAGCTATATCTCTTTGATATATGGGAACAGGTCTTATCCCTCTCAACAGTGGAAGACTCTTTGAGGTACAGGGATCCTGATACCTCATGGAATAACGCCGATATAATAACCGGCATGAGCACTATTGACTGGCAGAATAATTTTTATATTTCTGAGGCATACACATTTACGTTCGGCGCTGAATACCGTGAGGAGGCAGGCGAGAACAAGGGTATATTTGACGAGGCGGTGAATAACAAGGCGCTGTATCTCAACAATAAAGCGAAACTCTTTAATGATGACCTTGTGATCAATGCAGGTTTGAGGATCGACGACCATGAGACATTCGGCGAAGAGACAACCGGAAGGGTCGGCGCTGTTTACAATATCAGGCCGGCTTCGCTTACCGTCAAGGCGAGCTACGGCACGGGTTTCAGGGCGCCGACGCTTAATGAGCTCTTTTACAACGACCCGTGGGGCAGCAGCGGGAACCTGAACCTTAAGCCTGAAAAGAGCAGTTCATGGGAGATAGGGCTTGAGAAGGAGATCGTCAAGGACAGGGCTTCTGTATCTGTCACCTATTTTGACCAGAACTACGATGACCTTATTGACTGGGTGGAAACCCCTCCGGGATCCTGGCTCTATTCTCCGCAAAACATATCAAAGGCAGAGGTGCAGGGATTTGAGGCAGGCGCTTCCGCGAAGGTGACTGGGGATGTAACAGTAAAATCTTCATACACATACCTTGATACCGAGGACAAGGAGACCGGAGAGCGCCTCAGAAGGAGGCCGAAAGACAAGGCCGGCATAAGCGCGGAATATTCAGGCGGGCCTTTAACGCTCTTTGCGGAATACACATTTGTCGGAAAGGTTTTTGACTCCGCTTCAGTGGGGCATCTTGGTTCTTACTCGCTTGTCAACCTGAGCGGCGGCTACAGGTTAAGAAAGGATATCAGCTTCTTTGCAAGAGTGGATAACCTCTTTGACGCAGATTATCAGACAGCGGGCGGATATAACACGCCGGGGCTTTCCGCCTATGCAGGGGTCAAATTCGAGATGTAGTCGCTATGCAAGCCCGGAGCAAGTATGGAGAAAAAACATATTGTGCGATTCCTGATTATAAAAAATCTATCGCATTCAAGATGTTTTTTAGCCATTGCTTGCTCCGGGCTTATAAATGATGAATATTAAAGGATAGAAGATGGCGGGATTGCAAAGGACATTTGTTTATTCATTGCTGCTGCATCTTGCTTTTTCCGCTCTTCTCCTGCTCTCAGTGAGACTTCAGGGGGAGAGCGGGAAGATGCTGAATGAAAAGGTCTTCTTCATAGACCTTAAGCCTGATGTCGGGAAACCGGCGTCGGTAATTACAAAAGATGTCTCATTAAAGAAAATAGCGGTAAAGAAGATGCAGAAAGAGCCAGCTTTGATCGTAGAAAAAAAAGAGTATGCTGAAGAAACAATATCGAAAGATGCCGTATCTGACAATAGAGAAGTTAGCTTTACGGAGTCCCTCTCTATTAATGCCGGAGATGCATCAGGCGCAGCTAATAGCTCTGACATAACATTCCCCAGCGAGAAGATTGAATATACAAATGCTGCGCAAGGCGGAGAAGAAATTATTATAAGCTCCAAAACAGCGGACGATTATAGAGCCGGACTCTCTGAGGCTGATGCGCTTATCCTTATCAGCTCCGCGATTGAAAGGGCAAAAACCTATCCTGCCATAGCAAGAAGAAGGAGCATCGAAGGAACTGTATATGTCAGCTTCAGGATAGGAGCAAGCGGAGAGCCGAGAGAGATCGAAGTTCTGAAGAGTTCAGGATATAAGATGCTTGATGAAGCGACCATGAAGGTAATTAAGAAGGCAGCGCCGTATCCTTACATTAAAAGCCGCATCGAGATACCTGTCACTTACAGGCTGAACGATTAGGAAGATATGAAGAATAAGATAGTCTTTATAACAGGAGGAGCAAGGAGCGGGAAGAGCTCTTTTGCTTTAAGAGAGGCAGAGAAGATCAAAGGGCGGAAGGCGTATATCGCAACCGCTCAGGCGCTTGACAATGAGATGAAGGAACGCATCAGAAAGCACAAGGAAGAGCGCGGCGCTGACTGGGACACTTTTGAAGAGCCGTTCAAAATTCCTGAGATCATTTCCGATGCAGATACTAAGTACAGCGTTGTTATACTTGATTGTTTGACGCTCTGGCTCTCTAATCTGATCTGCGCCGATATGGATTGCAGCAGGAAGATAGATGACTTGATCGCTGTGTTGGAAGACTCCAGGCAGAAAACTAATAACTCAAAACTCTTTATCGTCTCAAACGAGGTCGGCATGGGCATCGTGCCTGAGAACGAACTTGCGAGAAGGTTCAGGGATACGGCGGGATTTTTAAATCAGAAGGCTGCGGAGATCGCAGATGAGGTCTATCTGGTAACTGCAGGAATACCGATAAAGATAAAAGGATGAAAGAAATATTTTAAGTAACGCCCCCCAACCCCCTCTTAATTTAAGAGGGGGCGAAGGGGGAGTTACTTAATTCAAACAGAGTCATTTCCATATCAATAACAATAAAAGGAGAATAAATGGATTTAAAAAATATATGTTCAGGCATAACAAGCGTTAACAGCAAGTTCGCAGAGCAGGCGCAAGAGCGTCTTGACAGCCTCACCAAGCCGCAGGGCAGCCTCGGAAGGCTTGAGGAGTTTGCAAAGCAGCTTGTCGCCATTACGGAAAACCCGATGCCTTCACTTGATAAGAAGGCGGTCTTCACATTTGCGGGAGACCATGGTGTTGCTGATGAAGGGGTCTCGGCATTTCCAAAGGCGGTGACGCCCCAGATGGTGCTGAACTTTATCGCAGGCGGCGCAGGCATTAATGTTCTTGCAAGGCACGCAGGCGCAGATATCGTAGTTGTGGACATGGGAGTTGATTATGATTTCGGCAACCCCTCTGTGTCTCCCCTTATCAAGGGGGGAATTGAGAGGGGGTCTTTCATATCACGAAAAGTAGTGTCAGGAACAAAGAACATGCGGAAGGGGCCGGCAATGACACGGGACGAAGCCCTGAAGTGTATTAACGTCGGGATCGAACTGGCAAATGAGTATGCAAAGAAGGGGTATAAGATATTCGGCACGGGCGACATGGGCATCGCCAATACAACGCCTTCAAGCGCGATCGCAGCAGTGCTCACCAGAAGATCGGTTGAGGAGATTACCGGAAGGGGCACAGGTATAAATGATGATACCTTAAAGCATAAGATTCAGGTCATCAAGGATTCCATCTCATTTAATATGCCTGACCCTGCTGACCCTGTCAGCGTTCTCGCAAAGGTCGGCGGCGCTGAGATCGGAGGTATTGCTGGACTGATCATCGGTGCAGCGGCAAATAAAGTTCCTGTAGTCATTGATGGTTTCATTTCAACTGCCGGCGCGCTCATCGCTTATTCCATTGAGCCCAAGACAAGAGACTACATGTTCTCAGCGCATATGTCTCAGGAAGTCGGGCACAAAGCGATGCTGGAAAAGATAGGCTTAAGGCCGATCCTTGACCTGGATCTCAGGCTCGGCGAGGGAACAGGCGCGGCGCTTGCGATGATGATGATAGAAGGCGGGCTTAAAATATATAAAGAGATGGCGACATTTGCCGAAGCCTCTGTCTCGGGAAAAGAATAATACATGAAGAAGCTGCTTCTTGCGTTTCAGTTCCTGACGATCATACCTGTTAAAGATACCGGGATAGTTACGGACAGGGAGGCCGGCGGCTCTGCCGCCTTCTTCCCGCTGGCCGGCCTTGTGCAGGGAACGCTTCTTGTCTTTGCTGTGGTAACATTGTTAAGGGTCTTTCCTGTCGGGCTGGCCAACCTGCTTCTCCTGCTCCTTCTTGTCATAACTAACGGCGCGCTTCATCTTGACGGCCTTGCCGATACATTTGACGCGATAGCATCAAGAGGCGACAGGCAGAAGAAGCTTGCAATAATGAAGGACAGCACTATCGGCCCGGCCGGGGTCATTGCGATAGTTTTTAGTCTGATGCTCAAGTATCTCCTGCTCAATGAATCGTATTCAGACGCCGCCCCTGCGGCTTATTATTTGATACTGTTCTTATTGCCGATATACTCACGCTGGGCGATGGTGCCTGCGATATTTCACAGTAAATCAGCAAGAGAAGACGGGCTTGGCAAGGCCTTTATTGAGAATGTAGGCGTAAAGGAATTATTGACAGCTACCGTTCTGGCGCTGCTCTTTTCATTTCTTTCTGTCTTTGTGATCTTTAATACGCCGGAACTTGCTCATGTTGTCTTTTCTTTGCCTGCGCTGTATATATTCTCATTGATAACGGCCTGGTTTTGCGGCAGAAGGTTCGGCGGAATGACAGGCGATACATTCGGCGCGGTATCTGAACTTTCAGAGATATTATTCTTAATGATGGCGGTGATATGCTTACGAAACTTTACCTCATAAGGCACGGTGAGACAGAGGGCGCGGAGACAAAAAGATACAAGGGGCATATTGATGTTCCGCTGTCTGAGAATGGAATCGAACAGATCAGAAGGCTGGCGGAATATTTAAATAACTCCCCCATCCCCCTCTTATCTAAGAGTGGGCAAAAGAGGGTTGATGTTGTTTACTGTTCTGACCTTTCACGCGCAGTAAAGAGCGCGGAGATCATCGCAGAACCGTATGGATTGAAACCTGTTATCATGCCTGAACTGAGAGAGCGGAATTTCGGTTTATGGGAAGGGATGTCTTTTGATGAGATAAGGGAGAAGTGGCCCGATGCCTTTAATGCGTGGGCAGACAACCCTCTTGAGTTCAGCCCGATGAATGGAGAAAGCACCATCGAATTAAGAGACAGGGCATTGAAGGTTTTTAGCGAGATCATTGGAAAACATCAGGGAGAGCATATAGCGATCGTTGCTCATGGCGGGATAAACAGGGTTATACTCTGCCATCTGCTCGGCATTCCGCTTGAGAATATATTCAGGGTCGAACAGGATTACGGATGTCTGAATATTGTCGAGATGTGGGATTATCCGGTTGTAACATTAATTAATGGAGGATTTAATAATCTGTCATTCCCGTAAGCGAAGCGCATCGGGAATCTGGATTCCGGATACCCAAACATAGGGCACAGGCAAGCCGGAATGACATTTTCATTCCCATGACAAAAAAAACTATGGCTAAGGCATTAATGATACAGGGAACAGGTTCCGGCGCGGGCAAGAGCGTCATCGTTGCAGGCCTATGCAGGATATTCAGGGACATGGGCATCAAGGTTGCGCCATTCAAGGCGCAGAACATGGCGCTGAATTCCTTCATCACTAAAGAGGGTGGTGAGATAGGAAGGGCGCAGGCTTTTCAGGCTGAAGCAGCGGGCATAGAGCCGTGCAACGATATTAACCCTGTGCTGCTTAAGGCGTCTTCAAACTCAGGGTGCCAGGTCATCTTGAACGGCAAGGTACATGCAAACATGAGGGCAGACGAATACTATGGCATTAAGGAAAAGGCATGGGCGTCTGTTACAGCGGCTTACGACAGGCTTGCTGCAGGGTATGACCTTATCGTTATCGAAGGCGCAGGCAGTCCTGCTGAGATCAACCTTCGGGAAGCAGAGATAGTGAATATGAGCATCGCCCGTTATGCTAATGCGCCCGTAGTCCTTGTCGGAGATATTGATAAAGGCGGGGTATTCGCGGCTTTTTACGGTACTGTGGAGTTGCTGAAGGACATGACCTTTGCTAAAGGGCAAAACACACCCCTTACCCCTCTTGATAGAGGGGAGTTATCCGATGCGGATTTTATCAAGGCGTTTATCGTGAATAAATTCCGGGGCGATATTGAGATCCTCCGGCCGGGGCTGGATATGATAGAGGATAAGACAGGCAAGCCTGTTATCGGCGTGCTCGATTATCAGGGCGACCTCGGGCTTCATGAAGAAGACGCGATACCGATTGAAAGGATCATTCCGCGTTATATGAAAAATCATCTCAAACCTTTAAAGATCATTGTGCTGGGATTGCGCTACATATCCAACTTCACGGACTTTGACCCGTTCATGTATGAAGAGGATGTCGAGCTTCAGTACTCTTTGGATGAAGCTGATATCAGGAGCGCGGATATTATCATCATCCCCGGATCAAAAAATACTGTGAGCGATCTCCTTCTTTTGAGGGAGCACGGCATTGAAGATTCTGTAAAGTCAGCTGTTAATAAAGGAAGCCTGCTTGTCGGTATCTGCGGCGGCTATCAGATGTTAGGCAGGAAGATACTTGATCCTTATGGTGTTGAAAGCGGGTCAAATGAAATTGCCGGTATGGGGCTTCTTGATACTGTTACAACATTTGACAGGACAAAGACGACATGTCAGGTAGAGGGTCAGTATACAGCAGGGTTCAGGGATTGGGGATCAGGGGTTAGTGAAAAATTAAAAGGCTATGAGATCCATATGGGCAACACAACAGGTGACATCGGGTTGTTTGAATTAAAAAGATCTGACAACTCTGAGCTTGTTTCCGACGGCTCTGTTAAAGACAATGTATGGGGAACTTATATGCACGGCATCTTTGATAATGACGACTTCCGCACGGCTTTGCTGAACTCGATCAGGAAGAAAAAAGGGCTGCCGGTTCAGGAGACGGGTTTTAGTTATCACATAAAGAAAGAGCAAGCCATAGACAGATGGGCCGGTATCTTGAAGAAGAGCGTTGATGTCTCTTTTATGCTCAGACAGGTTGGGATGGAAGACTGTATGGCGAAAGATAAAGCATGACAGAGGCGATGGTGCTGGCAGCGGCATATGTATTGGACTTGATAATGGGCGATCCGCAATGGTTCCCGCATCCTGTGAGGATCATCGGATGGGGGATTGAAAAAATGGAAGGGGTGTTAAGATACAAGGAACATGTCTCAGAGAGAATTGAAAGATTTACAGGAATTCTTCTCGTGATAATAATTGTCTGCCTGACTTACGGTTTCTTCTATTTCTTAAATTCATTTCTGCTGAGCCCGAGCCTGTCGAAGCCGATTTCTTATTTCACCTTTATATTTCTTGTATATCTGACATCAACAACTCTCGCTACCAATGACCTTATTAAATCCGGCAAGGCTGTAATTGCCGCTGTAAGCGCAGGCGACAAAGAAGGCGCGAGGAAGAAGCTCGGCCTGATCGTCGGCAGGGACACAAAAGAGCTGGATGACAAAGGCATATTGAAAGCAGTTATTGAGACGCTTTCTGAAAATGCATCTGACGGAATAATCGCTCCGATCTTTTACTTTGCTATCGGAGGCCTGCCACTGGCTATGACATACAAAGCGGTCAACACACTTGATTCAATGGTCGGCTACAGAAATGAGAAGTATAAGAACTTCGGATGGGCATCTGCGAGACTTGATGACATCGCCAATTTTATCCCCGCGAGGATCACCGGCATGCTGATCGTAGCTGCAGCATTTATTCTGAAGATGTCAGCCGCAACAAGTCGTTTGTCATTAAGAACGATGCTCCGCGACGGCAGGAAACATTTAAGCCCGAACAGCGGGATACCGGAGGCCGCAATGGCAGGCGCGCTCGGCATCAGGCTCGGAGGCCCTTCATTTTATTCAGGCATGCTTGTTGAGAAGCCCTACATAGGCATAGAGGAAAAGCCAGAGGTTAAAGATGATGTGTCTTATCTTAATGCTTCAGAGAATGCATTATTAATTGTTAAGATCACATCTCTGCTCGGCTTTGGCATTGCGTTGATACTGCTGTATCTGAGGACTGCTATATGAAAACGGTTACCCCGAACTCGCTTGAGCATGGCGGGAATATCTACAGGATTGCGGATGAGCTCGGCATCCCTGAAGAGAGGCTTATTGACTTCAGCGCATCCATCAATCCTCTCGGCATTTCAGAGAAGGTTAAGGGCGTGATAAACAGAGAGCTGGATAACCTGGTCAATTATCCCGATCCTGACACAAAGATGCTGAGGCATAAGATTGCCGAATATAATGGCATTGGCCCTGAGACTATCATCTGCGGCAATGGGAGCACTGAGCTTATTTATCTTATACCGCGCGCGCTAAAGCCAAAGAAGGTTCTGATACCTGCTCCGACATTTTCCGAATATGAGAGGGCTTGCAGATTGAGCTCGGAGTTAAGAATTGTGAGTTATGAGTTAAATGAAGAGAATGGTTTTGAGGTAATTCCCAATGGGTTTATCAAAGCCATGCAAGGCTGTGACATGGCGTTTCTCTGCAACCCGAACAATCCGACAGGGCATCTCCTGGAGAAAGACGATATGTTGAGAATTGCTGAAGCGGCAAGGAAGATGAAATGCTATCTTATCGTTGACGAGGCGTTCATCGATTTTGTGCCTGGAGGATCAGTGATCCGGGATGTTCAGGAGAATCCATATTTGATCGTGCTTCGGTCAATGACAAAGTTTTACGCACTGACAGGGTTGAGGATCGGGTACGGGGTTTTTCACGGTGATTTAATTGATAGGATCAAAGAATTCAAAGAACCGTGGACGGTCAACACCCTTGCGCAACAGGCCGCAATAACCGCTGTGCAAGATGATGAGTATGCGGCTGAAACATATGAATTGATAAAGAGAGAAAAAGATTTTCTCGAAAAGGGTTTTCAGGAATTGAATATTGAATACCTGCCGTCAAGTGTGAATTACTATTTGTTAAAGACAGAAGATGCGCAAGGCATCACTTCAGGTTTAATTGGAAAAGGTATCCTTGCGAGGGATTGTTCAAACTTCAAAGGGCTTAACAGCTCTTACATCAGAGTCGCGGTTAAATCACGGGGCAACAACGAAGTGCTCTTAAAAGAACTTTCAAAATTAAGTTAAAGGAGCGTTATGGAGATAATCATAATTGCGGCACACGGAAGCCCGTCAAATGATGCAGGCAATATAGAAGATATTGCTGAGCATCTTCACAAGATGATACATCCTGAATGTAATAAGGATTGCGTTAGGGCTGCGTATCTTCAGTTCAACAAGCCCTCCATAAAAGATGCGATAGACCGGGCTGTTAAAGACGGCGCAAAAAGAATAATTGTTCACCCCTTCTTTTTAAGCAGCGGTATTCATGTGATAAAGAGCATTCCAAAAATAATCAGGGAAGCGGAAGAGATACATCCTGATGTGAAGTTTATTTATACAGAGCCGCTCGGCTTTCACGACAAGCTGGCTGAAGTGGCGCTTGAAAGGATCAAGGCTGTTACTGATATAAGATCAGATAATAAAAGGGGGTGAATTGTTTGAAGAAGGCGAAGAAGGCAAAAAAAGTTCAGGCCATCTCTTATCATATGAAGTGCGCCACGACCGCTAACGGCCTGACACATTTCGTCATGTACGGAGACGTGCCTAAAAAGAAGATGCCGTTATAGGATTTTATTCTGCAGGGGCGTATCGCGATACGCCCCTGCAGGATGCCTGACTTATTAATTGCTAATTTTAAAATCCCCCTCAGTCCCCCTTTATTAAAGTGGGAGTCTTTTTGTAGTTCCCCTCTTTGAAAAAGAGGGGTTAGGGGAGATTTTTCAATAATAAAAAAACAACCCAAAAGGAGATTTAAAAACAATGAAACCAACTAACCGCGGACTCTCATTCTCTGATATTGACGCTGACTGGAAGCTGGCGCTTGACCCTGACAATATATTCTGGAGCGTATTGCCGAAAAATAACGGCAGCTTCACGCTTCCCCAGGATTTGATAGGCCTTTATAAAAAAGAGATGAAACACCTTGAGACTGAGATGCATAACTTCAGGTTCAATGAGCCTTTAAACTGCGTATACATTGACCCTACAGACAGGTGCAACGCCAACTGCCCGTACTGTTACATACCTTCAAAGATAAGACAGCAGGGAACGCAGATGACTGCTGAACAACTCGATACAGTCCTCAGTAAGGTCGAAGATCATTTTAAGGGCGCGAAGAAAAAACCGTTGATCGTATTTCACGCTGCCGAGCCGCTTCTCGTAAAAGATATTCTCTTCGGCGCGATAAAGAAGTATCACAAGAAGATGCTCTTCGGCATACAGACCAATGCGCTTCTGCTCGAAAAAGAGGACGTGGATTTCATAAAGAAGTATCGCGTGGGTATCGGCATTTCGCTTGACGCTTCAACCGCCGAGGTGAATAACCGCTCCCGCGTATCAAGAAAGGGCGAGGGGAATTTCAAAAAGGCTGTGCAGGCGATTGACTGGTTTAAGGGATATGAAGGCCTTAATGTTATCTGCACCGTTAATACATTCAATGTAGATAAACTCTCTGAGCACGTTAAATTCCTCCATAAGAAAAAGGTGCCGATGGTGCTTCTTAATCCCGTCCGTGTGACACAGAAACGCTCTGACAAGGTCAAGCCTGATGACAAGGTCTTTGCGCAGAACCTGATAAAGGCTGTTGATACCGCAATGGATCTTACAAAGAAGACCAAACAGCAGATCGTTATCGGTAACTTTGCAAACGTATTGCTGGCTATCATATCGCCGACCGCAAGGCGCATGATGTGCGACATCTCTCCATGCGGCGGAGGCAGGACATTCCTGACTGTCACTGCGGATGGGGCAATGGTTCCATGCGGGGAATTTATCGGCATGAAGGAATTCTCAGGCGGAAATATCTTCAGGACGTCAATCGCCAAAGCGATGGAATCGAAGCCGTTTAAAGAGATAAGATCGAGAATGGTTGAGAATATTGAAGAATGCGATGTCTGCGATTTCCGGCACATCTGCGGTTCGCCATGCCCTGCCGAGATGTACTCGCGCGGCAATATCAATAAGAAAGCAGTCTTCTGTGATTTCTATAAAGAGATAATCGTACATGCCTTCAAGATGATAGCTGAAGATAATGTAAAATATTTACTGCGTACAGACTCGATGGATCAGATGGCGTATGAGTATCAGTATTAAGGAAGTGACAAATGAATAAATTCTACGTCATAGGCATCGGCTACAGGCCGCTGGAGGAAAAAGCCTCTTACATTATACGGAGGTCTGATGTGGTACTCGCTACGGAACGGCTCGTTGATGTATTTAAGAGATACCGTGAGTTTGCGGATGTTAAGAGCAAACTGAAAGTTACAGCCGATATTCATGAGACCATCGCATATATCCGCGGCAATTTTGATAAAGAGAAGATCTCAGTGCTCGCGGATGGCGACCCGATGTTCTTCGGTTTTGGCAGGGCGGTGCTGAAAGAATTCGATAAGGAGGCTGTAGAGATATTCCCTGACCTCTCAAGCGTTCAGGTCGCCTTCTCAAGAATAAAGGAGGCGTGGGGCGACGCGTTTCTCATGAGCCTTCACGGCGGGCCTGACCCCGGCAAGAGGAGAACGCTTGAGTATGAGGCTGATGATATCCCGAAGCTTCTTGATGTATATGACAAGATTGCAGTGCTGACTGACAGGATAAATAATCCCTCAAAGATAGCTCAAACGCTGTTGCAGGCATCTGCCGGAGATACCCGCATTTATGTCTGCGAACATCTCGGTTATCCTGATGAAAAGATCACTGAGGGCTCGCCGAAAGAGATATCAGCCGAAGAATTTTTTTATCCCAATGTGGTTATCATCCTGAAGAAGAGAAATTAAATTCCATGACAGTTGACGACCTGAAGTCCTTAAAAAAATGGTTTTCAGATTACACCTCCTCTTTTCATTCATCTGCGGAAGAAGATAATCAAAACTATAACCTCAAGATCGAACACACCCGCAATGTATGTGAAAATATTGTTCATATCGCGCAGGCTGAATCACTGAGCGCTGACAAGACAATCATTGCCGAGGCCATAGCCCTCTTTCATGACATCGGCAGGTTCCCGCAATATGCAAAGTTCAAAACATTTAATGACAGGATATCTATTAACCATGGGATGCTCGGCGCTGACGTGCTTGTGGAAGAAGGGGTTTTGAAAAACCTTTCTGAAAGAGATGCCGGAATGGTTATTACAGGAGTTAAGTTTCACAACGCCTTTTCAATACCAAAACTTCAGGATGAGATGATCCTCTATCTCCGGCTCATCCGTGATGCCGACAAACTGGATATCCTCAGGGTCTTTATCGAATATTACGAAGACGCCGGCGGGGAAAGGTCAGCAGTCCCGGCACATGGACTTCCTGATAATGATGAATATTCAAAGGAGATACTCTCCTCTATCTGTAAAGGGAAGATCGCATCTTTTAATGACGCAAAGACGCTGAATGACTTTAAGCTTATGCATCTCTCCTGGGTCTTTGACCTTAATTTTTATTCATCATTAAAATTATTTTCTGAGAGAGAGTATATAAAAAAGGTCGCTAAGCACCTTCCCAAGACCGATGAGATCTTGGAAGCGGTTGAATCAGTTCAGAGACACCTTGATCAGAGGCTGGAGCAGGACAGGGCATGAACCGGATATTAAAATCTTAAACCGCGCTTTACAATCCATATTCCATTAAATTACACTTATACTTCCATTATATTTTAATGTATTTGCTTATCAAGGAGGAATTATGTACAGGGAACAGATAAAAGTATTAGACTGCACGATCCGTGACGGCGGTCTTATAAATAAGCACAATTTTGACGAGAGGTTTGTGCGCGAGGTATATAAGGCTATCTCAGCGGCAGGCGTGGATTACATTGAGATAGGGTATAAGAATTCCAAAGAGTATTTCTCTCCCGCTGAATACGGGCCGTGGAAGTTCTGTGACGATGATGTGATCAGAAAAGTCATAGACGGGATAGAATCAAAGGCCAAGATCTCCGTCATGGTGGATGTCGGGCGCGTTCATCTTGATGATATAAAGCCTGCTGACCAGAGCCCTGTAGATGTTATAAGAACTGCCACTTATGTAAAGGGCATAGACAAGGCTATTTACATGTGCAACCATTTTGCAGACAAGGGCTATGAGACCGCCATCAACATAATGGCGATATCAAAAGACAGGGGGCCTGAGCTTGATGAGGCCCTTCACCAGATAGAGGAAGAGAGCAAGGCGAATGTTGTCAATATCGTTGACAGTTTTGGCTCGCTGTATCAGGAAAACATTGAGGAACTGGTCAAAAGGTTCAAGTCGATAATCAAGACAAAAGAGATCGGCTTTCACGGCCATAACTCCATGCAGCTTGCCTTCTCAAACACGATAGAGGCGATCATCCATAATGCCAATTATATGGATGCCACAGTCTACGGAATAGGGCGCGGCTCAGGCAACTGCCCGCTTGAACTGCTTATAGGTTTTTTAAAGAATCCGAAATATGATATACGCCCCATCCTGGACCTGATATCCAAAGAGTTCATCCCGCTCAGGGAGAAGATGGAGTGGGGGTACATCATACCTTATGCCATAGCAGGTATGCTGAATGAACATCCAAAAAACGCGATCGCTTTAAGAGACAGCGATAAAAAGGAAGACTACAAGGCCTTTTACGACAGCATTGTTGATTAGATAATTTCCGTATATTGTTTGAGATATGGACGTAAACCGCTTTAAAGAACTGCCCATCTTGGGGATACTGCGCGGCATCACGTCAGAGAGCGTGAAGCCGCTTACTGAAACTGCGGTATCCTCCGGCCTCAAAGCGATAGAGATCACAATGAACACTCCTGATGCAGCCGGCCTTATAAGCCAGATGGTCCGGGCGGCTGATGGCCGCATCGCTGTCGGCGCCGGAACCGTGCTCTCACTTAAAGACCTGCACTCAGCCCTTGATGCCGGTGCGACATTCATTGTAATGCCAACACTTATTTCTGATGTTATGGAATATTGCGTAAAGAACTCCATCCCTGTCTTTCCCGGAGCGCTCACCCCTCAGGAGATATATAACGCGTGGAATGCCGGTGCAACAATGGTCAAGGTCTTCCCCGCAAAGTTCTTCGGCCCGTCTTACATGAAAGAGATAAAAGGCCCGTTTCAGGATATAAAGCTCCTTGCCTGCGGCGGCATATCAGCCGAAACCATCGGCCAGTTCTTTTCTTCAGGCGCGGATGCTGTTGCCTTCGGCGGAGGCATATTTAAAAAAGAATGGATCGATGCCGGGAAATTCGCGCTTATAGAAGAAGCGATAACAAAACTGATTTCGGGTTTTAGAATAACGCATGGTGTTCCAGATTAAGAACTCCCCTCTATTTAACAACCATCAAAAACCCATTCACAAAATAGAATATCCCGACTGCGCCGCTTAGAAGCCCTATCATCCAGACCGGTTTTTGCTTGAGCAGTGCCGCGATTGATGAGAGGAGTATCGCTATCTGCAGGAATATGACAGCCATGCCGAACATCTGGGAATGTTTTTGGGCATTGTCCCTTATGGCCTCCTGCGCTTTTGCGTCCTTCTCAATTGCCGCTTTCTCTTCTTCGTACTTATTTATCTTGCCAGAATATGCCTCGATCTTCTTCTCGTAATCCCCGATTATTTCAGGGGCAAGCTTCGGCCTCTTCTCCTTAAGTTCAAGCTCAAGCTTGTCTTTCTGCATCTCGTATATATAACTTTTTATACTTTTAGACTGATAGTAAGCCCATTGATTTGAGGCCTGTGATTGCGCAAGCACTGAACGCGTGGAGAAGCCGCCGCCTTTAAAGGTCGCGAGCGTGGCGCAGACCGCTAATAGGACGGTCGCGAGCGCGAGGTAGTTAAGCCAGGGTTCCTTTTTTTCGTCAGCCATATATTTCTCCTTGGTATTATTAAAAATAAAGTGATGATATCTTAAAGCAGGTTATTGTTTAATCTGAATACTGCTCTGATCCATGGCAATCTATAAGCAGGAACTTTTCCGATTTATTATGTGCGCCTCTTGCAAAGAAACAATTTTCGTCAGCGCTTACTACTTCAATGTTTACGTCCGATGAGGAAGGTATAAAGTTCAGCTCTCTAATGTTTATTGAATATCTGTTATTGTCGGCAAAATATATCTCCTCGGCAGTCTTTAAAGTCATTAATTCTGTTCTTATGGATCGTTGACGGGCAGCGTTCCTGTTTGTAAGGAATGCCGGGATGGCAATTGCGGCAATTATTCCGATCAGCAATATCAGTACAATGCCTGCGGCTGCGATAGCGATAACCACCCCGTTGCCGGTCGCGGAATATTTCTTCTGAAGATCCTCACTGCTTGTGAATGCGTAAATAACAAATTCGACCAGGGAGATGAGGCGCGGGATCATCGTCCAGCAGAATATCAGATAAAAAAAGCCTTCCAGGTTTCTGCGTGTATAGAACTTGTGCGCGCCAAATCCTCCGAGAAAGAATGTGAGCAGCAGCAAGGCTGTTTTGTTCAGCTTATCTTTCTGACCGGCGCCGCAGACAGGGCATGCCGCAGCATTTGCCTTTATGGCCTCCCCGCATGATTCACAGAATTTCTCATCCGGGCCTTTACTGCGTCTTCTGTTCTCCTGATCATTACGGTTTGCAAATCGCGGATCCGTTGTCATTTCAAGCCCTGTTCAGTTATATGACCCAAATCCTACTGCACCTGTTCCCCGTTCTTCCATTGTCCTGACCATTGCTGGCCGTCTGCCCATACATGCGTGCCCTGGCCGTTCTGCATGCCGTTGCTCCATTCGCCTGAATATTTACCGCCGTCCGGCCATGTGTATGTGCCGTATCCGTTGCGCTCGTCATTTTTGAATTCACCGACATACTTGCCGCCGTCCGGATAGGTATATGTGCCTTGCCCGTCCATCATGTCATTGCTCCATCCGCCTACATACCTGCTGCCGTCTGTATAGGTATATGTGCCTTGCCCGCTCTTCATGTGATTTTTAAATTCACCGACATACATATCGCCCTGCCATTGTCCATTGCCCCATGTATAAGTGCCGTATCCATCCATCAGGTCATTTTTCCATTCACCGACATAAAGATCGTTTTGCCATTGTCCGGTTCCCCATGTCTTTCTGCCCTGTCCGTTCATTTGGCCGTTCTTCCATCCGCCAACATACACATCTCCATTTGCCCATGTGTATGTGCCCTGTCCATCCCTTGTGTCATTTTTGAATTCACCGACATACCTGCCGCCGTCTGTGTAGGTCATGGTTCCCTGGCCGCTCTCATAACTGTCTTTCCATTGGCCCACATATTTACTGCCGCTTGGCCATGTGTAAGTGCCCTGCCCGATAACCGTCCTTCCATGCACCTACATACTTGTCCCCTTCTATCCATGTATATGTGCCTTGCCCGTCCATCAGGTCGTTATTCCATCCGCCTACATACTTGTCCCCGCCTTTGTAAGTCATGGTGCCCTGCCCGTCCCTAAGGTCATCTTTCCATCCGCCGACATACACATTGCCGTTAGCATATGTCATCGTGCCTTGCCCGTTCTTCTTGCTCTCTTTCCATTCTCCTGCATACTTGTCGCCGTTTTCAAAGGCCATTGTTCCGGTCCCTGTTGCACAGCTGCCCTCTGTGCATGCAGCATGGACAAAGGATGTGAAGATGAAGATGCCGAAAAAGACAGATGCGATTATTGAGGCTGATCTTTTCATAAGTTATCTCCTTTAATATAGGATTAATTTAAAAGGTTTACATAATATTGCCATAAATTGAGGATATTTTAAAGCGGAACAAATTATTGCCGGCAGACTGATCCTAACCCGTTGATTTTTGCAGATATCCTCTTCAGCCTGTTGCAAGACAAAAGAACTTTGAATTTGATATACTTATCTGCTATATTAATAACTCGTTTTGAGTTGGCCGGGCGGGTAGCTCAGCTGGGAGAGCACAGCCCTTACAAGGCTGGGGTCACAGGTTCGATCCCTGTTCCGCCTACCATTTTTTGATACTCCCGTCTCAAACGATAAATAAAGAGTGGGGTGGTAGTTCAGTCGGTTAGAACGCCTGCCTGTCACGCAGGAGGTCGCGGGTTCGAGTCCCGTCCGCCCCGCCATTTTTTATCTATATCTATTTATGAAAGACTTTAATATTCTAAAAAGGCTTTTCCTCCCTGTATTTATTCTCTTCTTTATAGCCGCATGCTCTTCGGATAAAGCAGCTGTCAGGGATTCGAATATCTCCGAGGCAGAAGAGGCGTTGATCCAGGCAAACGAGAAGATAACGAATAAGGACTATGAAGCGGCAAAAACGCTGCTTGAGAAGGTCAAGACAACCGATACCACCATGAAGTTCTCGGCCCTGGCACAGGTCCGTCTGGCAGATATATATTTTGAGCAGGAGCTCTTTGACGAAGCTTCCATTGAGTATGAAAATTTTCTCTCCATGCATCCGTACAACAAATACGCCCCGTACGCTCAGTTCCAGCTGGCGATGAGCTTCTACAAACAGATGACCACGGTGGATGTCAGCTATTCGCTTGCGCTCAGGGCGTTAAAGGAGTTCAGGACGCTGCAGGAGAATTACCCGAGAAACCCGTATATGGATGTTACCGAGACAAGGATAGCCAAGTGTTTAAGCATTCTTGCCGAACATGAGTTATATGTCGGGATGTTCTATTTCAAGAAAGAGGCTTACGCCTCAGCAGCAAGCAGGTTCAATGAACTGCTTGAGAAATATCCTGACCTGAACAAAGAGGCTGACGTATATTATTATTTAGGCCTTTCATACAAGAACCTCGGGGAGAAAGAGAAGGCGCTGAAGGCATTCTCCACACTTATCGAGAAGTTCCCTGCTACCGGGCTTGCCAAAGATGCACAGGAAATTATCACTTCATTAAAGTAAGGTGAATGAAATATTACCCGCTTTTTCTTGACCTGAAATCTAAAAAAGCTGTTGTGATCGGCGGCGGAAGCGTTGCCGGGAGAAAGGCATCCACACTTATTAAAGCAGGCGCAGCCGTAGAACTGGTAAGCCCTTCGCTGACACCCCGCCTTCAGAAGTACAAAACCGAAGGGAAGATAAAACATAAAGCAAGAAACTATGCAAAGGGAGACCTTAAGTCCGCCTTTGTGGTTGCAGCATGCACTTCATCCGGAGAAACCAATATCCTGATCGCCAATGACGCAAAGGCGCTCTCCTGCCCGCTTATCAATGTCGCGGACAACCCGTCCGAAGGCAATTTTATCGTACCCTCTTTGCTGACGCGGGGCCCTCTGACTATCGCAATATCAACACAAGGCGCAAGCCCTGCCGCCGCAAAGATGATACGGAAAGAGATACAGGAGGTTTATGACGCGGATTTTGCAAAATACCTGAAGCTTCTCAGGTCATTGCGCGGAAAGGCATTGATAAAGATAACTGACGGCAAAAAGAGAGAGAGAATACTTAAGAAATTTTCTTCCCCTAAAATAATCAATACCCTCAGAAAAAAGGGTTTTGAAGCTGTGTCAAAAGAGATGAAGGGCCTCCTGAAATAGCGCCCTATATACCGGCGATCTTTGCTATCTCATCATGTATGCGCTCTGCTTCCTCACGATTGCCGAACATTCCCACACGGATTGAGATATATGTGACCTTCTGGCCCTTATCCTCAAGTTTTATCACCACTTTCTGGCCGTCCTGCTTTACACCTTCAATAGTGCCTTTCGTGCCTTCGTTTAAACTTGCGGTAATGCTTATGTGGAGATTCTCAAGCGCGGTATTTGCCTGATCCCATGATTTTGAATATTCAACGGGATAGGCCCTGCTAAGGCTTCCGTCGATATATTTATAAGCGCCGACACCGACGCCTGCGCCGACAACCAAGAGGGCTGCCGCACATCCGTATGAAACCATTAATACAAAAAGTAAGGCGATCAATCTTGCAGGCTTCTTCATTTATCTCCTCCTGAGATTTACAAAATATAAGTATATGAAATTAACAAAATCCTTTATAAATTACAAGTGGAAGATTATAACAAATGCGGGCGCTATTCACAGAGGTTGTCTGTGTTACAATGGGAAATGCGCATATTATCTATTGAGAGTGATTCGGAAGCTGCCGTCAAAGAGGCTGTTGCCGCGCTCAAGAAAGGGAGTATCGTAGCATATCCCACAGAGAGCTATTATGCCTTGGGGGTCATGGCTTCAGATGAGGCCGCACTCAGGAAGCTTTATGATATTAAGAAGCGGCCGATCCAAAAAGCGCTGCCGGTTATAGTCGGTAGTGAAAAGGCTCTTATGACAATTGTAAGATCTGTGCCTGAAGAAGCGCGGATGTTGATGAAGAAGTTCTGGCCCGGCCCGCTGACAATGATATTTGAAGCCAGGGCTGGATTGCCGGAGCTGCTGACCGCAGGCCTCGGCAAGGTAGCGGCAAGGGTGCCGGGAGCAGGCTTTGCATTGTCTATGGCAAGGGCGGCGGGCTTCCCGATCACCGCAACCAGCGCCAATCCTTCGTCAATGCCTCCCGCAAGGCATCCTGATGAAGTCATAAAATACTTTGGAAACCGTATCGAATTGATTATCGATGCAGGAGCGACTCCTGGCGGCAAGCCTTCAACCATAGTGGATGTTACAGTGAAACCGCAGAAGGTCTTGAGAGAAGGCAGGATTGTGTTATAAGCAGCCTTACAGCGTCATTGCCAGAAGCTTATATATCCCCCAGGCGAACATAGCGCACATCGGAAGGGTCAAGACCCATGCTATCACTATATTCAATGCAATCCCCCACCTGACCGCTGACAATCTTTTGGTAGCTCCGACACCCATGATCGTTGAAGAGATTATATGAGTTGTTGAAAGGGGCAGCCCGAACCTGGAAGCTATCTCTATGATCGTTCCGGCAGACGCCTCTGCCGCAAATCCATGGATAGGCTGCATGTGTACAAGGCGCACGCCAAGTGTCTTTATGATCCTCCAGCCGCCCAGGGCCGTGCCTAAGGCCATTGCGGTTGCGCACAGCAGCATTACCCATTTAGGAACGATAAAGTCAGGAAGTTTGTAATAGCTCACCCACGCCATTGTAATAATGCCCATTGTTTTTTGAGCGTCGTTGTTGCCGTGGCTGAACGCCATATATGCCGCTGATACGATCTGCATCTTGTTGAAAAATTTATTTACGAACGAGATCGGCGAGTGCCCGAAGATCTTCATCAAAAGCAGCATAAGGAGAAAACCGAAGAGCAGGCCTACAAGCGGCGATAATATCAGCGCTATCAATACCTTATAAACACCCTTTTGAATGATAACCTCGGTGCCGGCAGTGGCGACTGACGCGCCGAGTATGCTTGCAAGCAGCGCATGGCTTGAAGATGTAGGCAGCCCGAAATACCATGTGATAAGATCCCACACGATAGCTGATAAGAGGGCTGAAATGACCGTTACCTGAGTGATAGAGTGGATATCTACAAGCCCTTTTCCAACTGTTGCAGCCACAGCAGTGCCGGTCAAGGCCCCTAACAGATTTAAACTTGCAGCCATTATGACAGCTGTTTTGGGAGAGAGCACGCGCGTTGATACAGATGTTGCTATGGCATTTGCCGTATCATGAAAGCCGTTTATAAAATCAAAAACCGTAGCGAGTACTATTACGGCGATAAGAAGAAAGAAAGTATCATGCATGTTTGAGAACTATGCCTTCAAGGATGTTTGCGACATCTTCGCAAGCGTCTGTCGCGTCTTCGAGATGTTCATAGATATTCTTCCACTTAAGTATCTGGATAGGGTCCTTCTCTTCATTAAAGAGCCTTGCAAGGGCCGCCCTGAAGGTTGTATCCGCCCTGTTCTCAAGGCGGTTTATCTCTATACAGAACTCCTGTATGTAGGAATACTTTTTATTCTTCAGGGAATTTATGGCTTTTTCTATCACTTCTGTAGTTGTGCTTAACGTCTTTGAGAGCTCAACTGCAGCAGGGTCTATTCCATCAAGTTTAAAGAGGAAGGCTCTGTCGGCGCAGGTCCATATGAGGTCAAGCACATCGTCAATGCGGCAGACAAGCGCGTGTATGTCTTCCCTGTCCAACGGCGTCAGAAAGGTCTTGTTGAGCTTGCGCATTATCTCATGCGTAAGCATATCGCCCTGCTGTTCGATCTCATATATCTGTTTTGCGAGATACTCGGATTTCTCAAGGTTCTCCATAAGTTCAACAAGAAGGATCCCGCCGTCTTTAAGGTTTTCACCTGCCTGTGCGAACATAGAAAAAAAGTCGGTCTCTTTCGGAAACATCTTGCTTAATACCATATTACTTAACCTCCTGGGTTACGGGTAAAAGAATACAAAATGAGATTGACATAGTCAATAATAAATAACTGGTCAATATTTTATCAGAAAAGCCTTAAATATTCCTTGCCGCTTTTCTGATCGATAATTTTCATTCACATCTGTCGTTTATGCAGTAGTAAGTGCCCCTGCATCCTGACTTGCCCTGGACAGTACACATAGTGCAGTTGCAGCCGTGTTTTTGCTTCGGCGCGATGCTTTTGCCCCTTGCGCAAAATAATGCCTCACCTTCGACTTCCGGGAAGGTGGGGCATGGCCCGCAAAACTCAAGGCATACTGAAGCGTTTTCCGGTGTATCTTCAACCTTTGCCATTGCAGCCTCCTTTAAATCAGTTTTAAAATTTCGACAAAAGAGAGCCTGCGCCCTCATCCATTAAAAAAAAGAGCCTGCCCTTCTCCGGCTTGACCATTGCGGCGGGCAAGAGAGAGTCTCTATTTTCAATAATCTCTTTAACTGTTTCTGCCTTATCTGCTCCTGCTGCCATGAAGAATATGTTATCGGAATTATTGATCACAGGCAAGGTAATTGTGACCCTGTTCTTTTTTGATATGTCTGGCAGTATAACAGCCGCCGCAAGATGCGCCTTTTCATTTAACGCCTGCGTTCCGGGGAATAGCGAAGCCGTATGCCCGTCATGGCCGATGCCGAGGAGGATCAGGTCGAACTGCGGCACAGCGCCCGCCGTAAGATCGAAAGATGAGGCCAGATCCTTTCCATATCGTGCAGCTGATAATTCAGCATCCTCTTCTATGGGAACAGGGTGAAGGTTTTCAGCAGGGATATTAATATGCCTGAAAAAGTTTTCTCTGATCATCCCGAAATTACTCTCCGGATCGCTGTAGGGGACAAAACGTTCGTCCACAAGAAATATGTCTGTCTTATCCCAACGGAAGAGTCCTTTTGATTCAACAAGACGTTTATACAGCGGAAGGGGAGTCCTGCCGCCGGAGAGGGCAACACTGAATCTTCCCTTTTTCGATACGGCACGGCCCGATATCTCCAGCCATTTCTTCACAACAAAACCCGATATCTCTTCAATATCTTTAAAGATCAAAACCTCTTTCTCTTTATTCATCCTCTTTTTTCTATGACTGCTTTTACAGCAGAGATCACATTGGCAGCGGTAAATCCGAACCATCTCCTGAGATCCTTGTCAGGCGCGGATGCACCGAAAGAGTGCATGCCGATAATATGCCCGTCTTTGCCGGCATACCTCTCCCATCCAAAGCCGCAAGCCTGCTCAACAGCGACACGAGCCGTGACTGAAGGCGGCAATACGCTGTCACGATACTCTTTCTCCTGCCTTTCAAAGAGCTCCCATGAAGGCATGCTCACCACACGCGCCCTGATCCCATCTGCCTTTAGTTCTTCATATGCTTCAATACAGAGCGATACCTCGCTGCCTGTTGCTATGAGTATGACATCAGGATCTGCGTTATTCGCGTCAGCCAGAATATACGCCCCTTTTGCCAATCCTGAGGCAGGTGCGTATTTATTGCGGTCAAGGGTTGGCAGATTCTGCCTTGAAAGAACAAGCGCAGCGGGTTTATCGCGCAGCTTCATTGCAACCCTCCATGCCTCAACCACCTCATTGGCGTCAGAAGGGCGGATCGTTATAAGCCCGGGCATTGCGCGCAATGAGGCGAGGTGCTCAACAGGCTGATGTGTCGGGCCGTCTTCACCAAGGCTTATCGAGTCATGTGTAAAGATGTAAATGACAGGAAGCTCCATAATAGCGCTCAGCCTGATGGCAGGACGCGCGTAATCGCTGAATATGAGAAATGTCGCGCCGTAAGGGCGTATATTCGACAAGGCCATGCCGTTAAGTATCGCAGCCATTGAATGCTCGCGAATGCCGAAGTGAATGTTCCGGCCGCCGGGATTATCAGGTGTAAGCGTTCCCGCATCTTCAAACTCCAGCAGCGTCTTTGTAGAAGGTCCAAGGTCAGCTGAACCGCCCATTAGCCAGGGGACATTTTTGGCAATTGCATTTAAAACCTTGCCGGAAGATACCCTTGTCGCTATTCCTTTTGGATCTGGGGCAAAGGCAGGCAGGCCGTCATCCCATCCTTCAGGCAACTCGCGGCTCTGCATTATATCTATCTGCCTGGCAAGTTCGGGATATTTATTTCGGTAATCTTCCAACTTCTCAGTCCATTTATCATAAACTTCTTTACCGCGTTTGCCGATGCCGAACCGGAAATGCTCGCGCACCCCGTCCGGAACAAGAAATTTCGAATCTTCAGGCCAGCCGTAATTTTTCTTTGTCAGCCTTACCTCTTCTTCCCCGAGCGGCTCGCCGTGGGCAGCGCTGGTATCATGTTTATTGGGCGAACCATACGCGATATGGCTGTTAACAATGATCAGGGTGGGACGGTCATTTGTGTTCCTGAATATTGTCAAAGCACCTTCAAACGCGCTGATGTCATTTGCATCTTCTATGCGTATAACGTTCCAGCCGTAGCTCACAAAGCGGGCGGCCGCATTTTCACTGAAAGCGAGATATGTGATCCCCTCTATCGTTATCTTGTTGTCGTCATATATCCAGCAGAGGTTGGAGAGCTTAAGATGCCCTGCAATAGAGGCGGCCTCAGATGATATCCCTTCCATCATGTCGCCGTCGCTGCAGAGGGAGTAGACATTATGATCGAAGAGCTCAAAGCCCACGCGGTTGAACCAGTTCGCCATCCATCTTCCGGCAAGAGCCATGCCGACGCTCATCGCCGCGCCCTGCCCCAGCGGGCCGGTTGTGGTCTCAATGCCCGGAGCCAGTCCGTATTCAGGATGCCCGGCGCACCTGCTTCCAAGCTGCCGGAAGTTTTTAATGTCATCAAGCTCTATGGAGAGCCTGTCCTCTTTATCAACATCTTTTACGCCGCAGAGGTGAAGGATAGAGTACAGCAGCATTGAGGCATGCCCCATTGAAAGCACAAAGCGGTCGCAGTTCGGCCAGAGGGGATTTGCAGGGTCGAAGTTCATGACCCGCTGCCATAAGCAGTACGCAACCGGCGCCATGGCCATCGGCGTTCCCGGATGCCCGGAGTTCGCCTTCTGCACCGCATCCATGGATAAAGTGCGGATGGTATTGATGCAGAGTTGGTCAAGGTTGTTTTTTTCAGTGCGGTTCATGAAGTGCTCCCTAAAAACAGATGATTAATTCTTCTCTTTATCCCGAAAGAATTTCCTTTGTCAAAAGACGGCTGCCATGAACAACAGCAACAATTTTAACTTCACTACTCTCAGTATCGTATCGATAGATGACTCGATAATTGTTAGAAATTATCTCTCTATGGGGCAGATATGGGAACTCGGGAAGATGACGCCCTGATTCAGCAAAATACTGTAACCGTTCAACAGATTCGAAAATTCTCTCAGCATTTAATCGCGCATACATCGGTGAATCTTTGGCAATATAATCATACATATTTTCCATATCCGAAATGGCACTTTCAGACCATATCAGTTTTGACATTTTTTAGAGAGCCTTTCAACAACATCTTTGTGTGACAATGTCCGCCCTTCCTTAATATCTGTTTCACCTGCATCAATTTTCTGCAGAAGATAGATGCGATACATAAAATCATCAACATCAACTTTGTCAGGCATGTCTTTTAAAAGGACTTCCAGCTTTGATTTCAAAATCTCCATTATATACCCCCTTGTAATTAGAACTACTTCTTCTTTGTCTCGATCGCTTTCAGGAGTGATTCAAAAGATTTCTGAAACGCGACAACCCCGTCATCAAGAAGTTTAAGGCATATATCATTTATATCAATGCCATCCGCTTTGAGTGTATCAATCGTGTTTTCGGCGCCGGCAACATCCTTGCTCAGGGATTCCTCTATTATGCCGTGATCCAGAAACGCATTGAATGTATTGTCAGGCAGGGTATTGACTGTAGGATTTCCGATAAGTTCTGTCACATATTTTATATCGCTGTATGAAGCGTCCTTTGAGCCTGTCGAACCCCATAAGACCCTCTGCATATTTGCGCCATTTGCCTTGAGCTCGCTGAAGCCGGCTCCTGAGAATATCTCTCCGTATTTACTGAAGATCAGCTTTGAATTTGAGACCGCTGCTTTGCCTCTTAATGCTTTCAGTTTTTCTTCAGATTTTTCATCTATGAGCTTATCAATAGCGGTATCTATCCTGCTCACAAATACGCTTGCGACAGAATGGACATGTTTCAGGTTTCCGCCTTTTTTTGATAAACGTTTCAGGCCTTCTATATACGCGTTCGCGGTCTTTATATACTGGCTCATAGAAAATATAAGCGTGACATTGACATTGATGCCGTCGCCTAAAAGTTCTGAAACAGCTTCGAACCCCGCGTCAGTAGCGGGAACCTTCAGCATCAGGTTAGGCCGGTTAACTTTTTTATAAAGCCTTCTGCCCTCTTTAATTGTTTCATCTGTCTGCATAGCAAGGTCAGGGTTTATCTCAAGGCTGACATAACCATCAAGCCCGTTCGTCCTTTCATAGACAGGCTTAAACAGGTCTGCCGCGTCCTGCACATCCCTTATTGTGAGTTCGTCATATATCTCAAAAGTCGAGAGCCCTTTCGCATTCAGATCCCTCATGGCAGCGTCATAATCATTGCTTGAGCTTATTGACTTGTCAAAGATACTTGGGTTGGAGGTCATTCCCCTCAGGCCCTTATTTATCTCCTGCTGAAGCCTGCCGCTCTCGATCATCGAACGGCTGATATTATCAAGCCATATGCTCTGTCCGATTTTTGCCAGTTCATCAAGTTTATTCACAGATGTATTTCCCCTTTTCTTTATTTTAAGTATTCTTCTTAACAGCATGCCCGCCAAACTCATTACGCAGCGCGGCGATGACCTTTGCGCTGAAAGAGTCATCCTGCCTTGAGCGGAAGCGTTCCAGCAATGACAAGGTTATAAGCGGAGCGGGTACGTCCTGTTCGATCGCCTCGGCAACTGTCCATCGCCCCTCTCCTGAATCTTCGACATAACCTTTTATCGAATCGAGCTTCGGGTCTTTATCAAAAGCATATCCCGCAAGTTCCAGAAGCCAGGACTCTATAACGCTCCCGTGATTCCATAGTTCGGATATCTGCTTAAGGTCGAGATCAAAGTCCTTTTTCGCCTTTAATATCTCAAAACCCTCGGCATAACTCTGAAGCATCGCGTATTCAATTCCGTTATGTATCATCTTTACGAAATGCCCGGCGCCATTAGGGCCGACATGGGCATAACCGTCTTTCGGCGCAAGCGTCTTAAGAATCGGCTCGACTCTCTCAAACACCTCTCTCTTTCCGCCGATCATCATGCAGTAGCCGCGCTTCAGCCCCCATATGCCGCCGCTTGTGCCGATATCCAGAAAATAGATTCCCTGCTCCTTGAACATCTCAGCTCTTTTAACAGAGTCTTTGTAAAAAGAGTTTCCGCCGTCAATGAGTATGTCGCCTTCTTTTAGGAATGAGGTAGTCTCTTTTATGATCTCGTCTGTGGCTGCGCCTGCGGGAACCATGAGCCAGACGATGCGCGGGGATTGGAGTTTATTGACAAGGCTCTCAATGGAATCAGACGCAATCGCGCCCAATGCTTCAGCCTGCTTTACCTTTTCAGGAGTGCGGTTATAAACAATGGCCTCGTGCCCGCCGTCAAGCAGGCGCTGAACCATATTTATACCCATCCTGCCGAGGCCTATAAAACCTATCTGCATCCCTTCTCCTTAACTGGATATATGACAGATATATCCCGGAAAATATTCATCCTATTATAAACGGAAAGGTAATTAAAATAATAATGGGTTAATGATAGACAGCCTTTTGAGACATCGCCTAACTCACATCCTTAGATCATCCAGAAACTCTGATGGTTCGCCGCCGCTTGTAATCAGCAGATGGTCCCGTGCGCGAGTGCAAGCGACATACAAAAGGTGCCTTTCGGTGTCGTAGACTTCCTGAAGATCAGCGTCGTCAGTTACCGTTTCAATGCGGGACTGAAGTGGGATAATCTCGTCATCGCATGCCATAACAACAACGGCGCGAAACTCCAACCCCTTTGCGAGGTGCATGGTGCTGATAGACACGCAACCAATTGTTGTTTCAACATTCTCATCAAGCACTTTAAAGGAAAGCCCCGCCTGTTCAACAGCAGCACGGGCGCGGTCAAGTTCTGCCTCTGATCGTACAAACAAACCGATTTCATGGGGCTTGAGTCCCTCGTCGATTCGATTTGCAAGCCATTGCCCGACTGTTTCAATTTCCTTGTCCGCAGTGTCCAATACCATTATGGCCGGCTCAGTGCCGTTAAATACTGATACAGTGCCACGCCGCTCTTCGGTATTGCCGTCAACATCAGACAATTCCGGCCCCAATAATTTATCAGCCCGCATTCTGATCTGATGAGAAGTCCTGTAATTGATGCGCAGGTTCCTGGAGCGGCCTCGAATATCAACACCAAGCGTCTTCCATGAGAAAGGCTGCTGGAAGATCCTTTGTCCAAGGTCACCGGCAAAGAATAGGCTGTTTTGCCGTCCTGCGCCCAGCGCAGCGAGAAATCGCAATTGGGACACATTAATGTCCTGCGCCTCGTCCACAACGGTGAAGTCGAATGGTGGATGTTTACTGTCAGCAAGACGTGTCGCCAGTTTGCTGAACATGCCGAAATACGTAACAAGATTGCGGCTTATGAGTTGAGACCTAACTTGATCGAAGATTGACCAGAGCTGTTGGCGCTTCTGTTCCGGCAATCTGGTCTTTCGTCCCAGACGCGTTACGTCACGATACGCTTCCCATGTATCCAACTGCCACGCATCTACCACCTGCTCCCACTCAGTCCGCAAGAAGTGAAGGCTGAACTTGTGCCCGGTGACAGCGTCAGCAGCCTCAGCAAGCAGCTTGTCCATAACAGACTTTGATACTATCTGTGGCCGACCGAAATTCAATTCATAGAGCCGACGGCCGATTGCATTCATGGCATGCACCTCCAGCCGGTCGCCAAGACGGGGTTCATTGCCAATCAATCGTCTCAGTTTTGTTCTCAATGCACTCGCCAACGTATCGGAAAATGTAGTAAGCAGTACCCGTGCATCAGGGTTGGATCGTGTAAGAAAGACTGCCCGGTGCAAAGCGACAATTGTTTTGCCGGTGCCTGCCGATCCCGAGACCCGACAGGGGCCACTGTAATCACGTTCAACAAGCTGCTGTTGTGCCGGATGGAGAAATATTGTCCACTTCTCCCAGGGATAGTCGAGGGCGCGTTCCAGTTCTTCAACATTATTCATCACCCTGAACCTGCGCTGTGCGTCAGGATGATCAAAGGGACTGATCCCCGCTGTTACAGGTTGCTGAATTTGCGGTGTTACACCAGTTGCCAGATCAAGCAGCGCCTCAGCCGCCTCGCCGGGCAGATGTTCTGCCAGAGTCAACAGAGAATCTTCATCAGCCTTTTGCACATCATCAATCCATTCTTCAGGCACGCCATAACCGAGCAATATATCTTGAGAGAGATGAGCAAACAAAGGCAGACTGGGAGGGGCCGGTTGTACCGCCTCCACGTATTTGGGAATGATGATCTCCTGCACAGTCTCCCGAATTTCCACTAATTGTGCCGCTCCGGTCTTGGGGTGTATTTCCAGTTTGCGCTTTTCAGCCCAACGGTAAGCAGGGTCATGGTGATTCACATAGCAAAGTAGAAGACTTTCGCTGGTCTTATGGACAATTATCCTGAGATCACTGCTAACACGCACCGACCAGAAGTTTTTGTCCTTTGCCTTGTCGAGCTTGTGGAACTGCATGCCCGGATTAGCCGGGTTCAGTTGCAGGTCAAAGGCAGTGGTTTTTACTGCCTTCTGCTCGTCACCGGTTAGTTTTGCGAGGCTGTCGGTAAATGTATCGGCTATGCGGAATTGCATTATTCCACCCTAAAAACCTTCATCACCTCATCCCCAAGATGATTAATCACCTTCACCGCAATCCGCCCGGTCTTGGGTTTATCAAATGGACGAGATATATCTTTGTTCAATGTCGCCCATGTATCTTCATTAATCTCGGCTTTGAGTGTTGTCTTGAGAGCTTTATAAGGATCGTTTGCACCCAGGAAGTAGGCGTGTCTTACGAAGAAGCTTTCTTCGTTGTAATCGGAATCAATAAACCAGCAGGCTATTCCCTCAGCGCCGTCGCTGCGGACTTCGCCTGTATTTGGATGGAAGACATCAACGCCGTTTACCTTGACCTTAATCTGTCCGTCTTCGGCATCAAGAATATCTATGTCAGGCTCACCGAAGATGACGAACAGGTTCCCCTTGCCGGTGTTTTTAAGATCATCTGCCATATGCAAGTCTGCGTTCATACGCGCCTTCAGCACCGGAATGCGGCCAAGCTTGTTGAATTCCGAAGAGTGAGCATCGTAGTTAAAGGCGCAGGTAATGAGCACATCGAATCCAGCATCACCAGCCTCACGAGCGGCGGCGACCAGATCAGGACGTGAGACTGTGCCGAATTCGGGGCCGATGAAAATAGCTGCTCGCTTTTCCCCTTCACTCTTCTTACTTCTCTCTTCACCCTTTTCTTCGTATCGTCCTTCAGCGCAGACCAGATCGCCAGGCCAAGGTGTCAATGATGTAAAGGTGATCTTGTCTTCCTTATGTGCTTGCTGTACTCCGGCGGTCTTAAGATTTTCCAGGATCATCTGCACGAAGTCATGTTCTCCGCCGTAGCCGTCCTTTGCTTCTGATACGATATCAATCAACTCATCATCAGCACCTACAGTCAGCACGCGATGAGGGGAAAGACTTTCAACTGTGAATGGCCCGGCAACTCGAACCTTCTTCTTATCGTCATATGGTTTATCGTAAAGATACTCGAACTCTGCCTTGGCAGCGATAGATGCATCTATCTCCTTCTGTCGGGCAATCCGCTGTTCCCACCACTGGGCGTGTAGCTTCTTTGTCTTGTCCGGCCACTTGTCATCAGCATCGCGGGGAATTTCCCATTCTTCCCATTTCTTGTTCAGAGCCTTGTTGAGTTGATCACGCAGCGGCTCCAAAGTTTCCTGATATTTCTCCCATATGACATCAATTTCTGTATTGTTGGCTATAGACTTCAGAGTGATATGCGGCACACGCTCATAAACGAAGCCATGCCGGATATCACCACGCGTTGGTTGGCTTGATGGCATTGAGCGAGTGAATTCAGCTTCCTTGCGCTGACCATAAGGTGAGTCGGCAAGCAAATAATAGGGATAGCGAGCGCCCATGATACGGGCACGGGCAAGCGCAAGAGAAACGCGAGATGTATCAATGGTTATCCAGCGTCGGCCCCATTGTTCGGCAACATAGCTGGTGGTTCCAGAGCCACAGGTAGGGTCGAGCACGAGATCGCCGGGGTCGGTGGCCATGAGAAGGCAACGTTGAACGACTTTAGTGGTTGTTTGGACAACGTACACTTTCGGATCATTGAACCCGCCGGACTGCGTGTCCAGCCAAATGTTGTCGAGGGTCTTGGCTGAAAATGAATCCCAGTAAAGCCGGTGATATATCGTCTTGCCAACATTCAGAAGTTTTCCGGACCGTCCGACACGGTGCATCCCTTCGACATTACTCTTCCAATGTGAGTTTGCACTGGGAAAGAACGCGTCCCCTTCAAATACAACTTTCTGATCTGTTTTACTTGCGCCGTCTGACTGAAGCGGTCCGTATCGAAACACTCGCACATTTTCAGGCAACGGATGTTGTCTCGTCCGCTCGCCGGGAGTCATTCTCCGAAAGCTGCCGTCAGGAAATTCCAATAGAACGTAGTTTGGATCATCGATTGGCGGTTCCGGAATAAGCATGTTGATAGGTCGATACTTCAGTGACGACACAGAGCGCGCATACCATAGCACATGGTCCAGGATATTGCCGATCTTAGATTGAGAAAATCCGCCCGTCTTCTGAATTGAAATCTGTGACACAAAATTCTCCTCCCCAAACACCTCATCCATCACCGCCCTCACCCGATGAACATTCTCATCCCCAATCTGCACAAAGATCGACCCCGAGTCAGTCAACAAATCCCGCGCCACGGTCAACCTATCACGCAAATAAGTCAGATACGAATGAATCCCATCCCGCCACGTATCACGAAAAGCCTTTACCTGCTCCGGTTCACGGGTTATATGATCAACGTTCCCGTCCTTCACATCCCGGCTGGTGGTTGACCACTGAAAATTGGAATTAAACTTAATCCCATAAGGCGGATCAAAATAAATCATCTGCACCTTGCCGCGCAGTCCTTCACGCTCAGCCAGTGACGCCATGACCTGTAGGCTATCGCCAAGTATCATCCGATTGGCCCAGTGCGCATCGTGCTGATAAAACTCTGTCTTTGCGCTCTCACTTGGGAGACCGTTGAAGTCAGCGAAGAGATCAATCTGAGGCTCGGCGGACTTTGCGTCCGACTTACTGCGCTTTATCAGATCATCTATCAGTACCTTCGGCTGTACCTTCTCCTGAATATAAAGCGGAGGAGCATGGACCACCAGATCAGACCAGTCCTGCTCATCCTTGCCGCGCCAGACTAACTGTGGGTCAAGGTCGCGGTTACGCCGCTCATAAGCCACACGGATAGGATTTTTCTCCGCATCGTACATGATCGACTGATGTTCTGCTGATGGGATGTTCTTACGGCTCGCCTCTTCGTGCTTGAGAGTTTCGACAGTCAGTTTGTTTGTTTTCTTTTTTGCCATTATTTTTTACTCTCCAATAGTTTTCTGCCTTTGGCTGTCAAGCGATATTTCTGGAGGCGGCTGTTGGGCTTGTCGGGGATGGTCCTTTCGATAAGGGCCTTCTCCATGAGCAATCGAATAGCCTGATGAAGATAACGGTTTGGCTTGCTCCAACCGATTGCCATAGATAAATCCTTCATCCCAAGAGAGGGAGTTACCTGCAAAGCAGCAATGACTCGTGACTCTATCCCTGACTCTATCCCTGACTCTATCCCTGACTCTATCCCTGACTCTACCCCTGACTCTACCCCTGACTCTGGCTGTGACTCTGGCTGTGACCTTGCGCTGACTCGTTCCAGTACCTGGATAAACTGCCCGCCGTTCTGGCTAAATCGTGGTTCCTGTAGTCCCGCCTCTTTGCATAGCGCGATCATATCCAGTGTGCCGGAGCCTGCCTTTTCGATGTACTTTGTCAAATAAAGCGACTCGGCAATGAGTGGGTTTGCAGGTATGGACGGGTGAGGCTGTGAGAGGCTTTCCAGCGTCAAAGGAGGATGAAGCTCGCCGGGGTTCCAGACTTCCAGACGGTCGGCGAAAAGCATCACCTGCACACTGGCATTAGAGGTATAATCGCGGTGTGCTACTGCGTTAACAATGGCCTCGGCTACAGCCTCGCGCGGCAGCTCGTATTCCACCGGCGCCTGGGGGCCGAGTGCGCGAGTGCCGACAGTCCGGTTAATCTTGGACATCACAAAGTCCAGCGCCTGATTTACAAGCTCAAATACTGTCCCCTTGTAAATATGGTATGACGGAATTGGTTTGCGGATTTCCGTCCCGTGAAAGTGCATACACTTGACCTCAGAAGACAACAAGAAGCGCTGCGGCTGTTTGCCAAACAGAAGGATGGCAGCATGGCTGGGACGGTCGCTGTCGAGGAGATTCAAATGAGTTAACGCCTTAATGATCGAAGTTTTGGGACCAATCGGATAACCACGCTCGGCTTTGGCCCGGGCGAGAAAGTCGGCAAGCTTTGTGCGGGATATATCTGTCAACGCAGCGCCTGCACAAGCTGCTGCATCAAATGGGCGTGTGCGCAGCCTCCCGCTTTGCTCCAGATAATCAACAAGGCTGGCATAAAGGTCAGCGATGAGTTCCGGCACTGCAGTGAAGCGGCGGCGGATCAATTGGTCTCCCGCCTTTGCAATCAGCGCTTTCATCTTTGGATGCCGCATGGTATCATCCGCGCCCTTAACGAAAATAAGCCGCACCTTACCATGGGTGGTTGCTTGATCGAACTCGCGCTCTGTAGGGGAAAGTCCCTTTTTATCTTCCTTTCCATATTCATTTCCGAACAGACCTACATAAACGGTGGCACGCTCTACCTCGGAGAGATAGACTGAATCTGCCTGGCGATCACTTGCAGGCAGCTCCTCAAAAAGAAATACGGTGAAGAAACGGCGCAACAGCGGGTCGTTACGAATGAAATCCGCTACGGCGCGGCGTTCATCGGCTAACTCCTTCTGCACACTGCTGATGAATACTCTAATTTTCATTGTTCACTGTTTTCTCAATCATCTTATTAAACTCGTCTTCAACCTTTTTGGCAAAATCAGCCTCGATCTGATAAACCTCGGTAAACTCGGAAAAGGCCCAGCGGCCATAACTGCCGAGGTTGTTCACGCCGGGGCCCCAGTAGGTGTCCATAGTAGACTTTTTCTCTTTCGCATCTTCACGCCGATAGCCTTTGATCTCAACGATCAGATGCAGCAGGTCTTCATCACCATGACCATCATTTACCAGTACAATAAAGTCAGGGATATATCTGCGTGTCTCTGAGCCATAACGGTACGGCACTTCCAGACCGAGGTTGTGGTTCTTGACGTAACACTTTACTTTTGGATGCGACTCTGCCACGCGACAGAACTCAGACTCCCAGTCACTGTCGAGAATAATCCAGTTGATGTGACAGCGACGGGCATCCGTCTGCCAACGGTCGGTTTTTGATGTATTAAAATTTACATGGCGCGTAGAACCAACGGGGTTATAGGAATCGAGTACCGCCTTAATGGGGCTTCCGCCGATATGCTCACGATTAATCCCCGCCATTATACGCTCGCAGGCCATGTCGGCAAGCATCTTGTATTTAAGCTGGGCCGGATATGTCTTCCCCGTGCAAACAAGGTAGTTATCAAGCCATAGCCGGGCTATGCGCTTTAACTGTCCGAACAGATGCAGCTGGGGTTCTCCGTCAGCATCGCGCCACCTTGTCAAAAGCAGGTGTGACGTTAATTCATAGACGACTTGTGAGGGTCTTATATCACCTGTATGAATGAGGTTAAGATCAACTGATGCACCAATGATCCCGGAATTTCTGGTTTCCGTTGCACCAACCAGATCGGGGGTCAACTCCATCACAGAGTCATCATTGAATTTGGCGCTCAGCCGCTCCTGTGGAAGCTCAACCCGGTAACCGGCAACACGGGGAAAGCGGATTTCCAGAGAATCACGATCAGGACGAACAGCCTTGACCTGAATGGTCTCGCGTGGAGGCTGAGGCGGCGCTATCACCGGCTTCGCTGTGAAGTCGAAGGGAATACCGAGAACATCGGCATATTCGACATTGAATAATCCATCCTCATTGAGATCATAGGACTGACGGCGCAGGGCACGGCCAATGACCTGCTCGCAAAGAAGCTGAGTGCCAAAGGCGCGCACGCCGAGAACATGAGTTACGGTGTTGGCATCCCAACCCTCGGTGAGCATAGAGACAGAGACCACACAGCGGATCTCTCCGCCCAACTGGCCGGGCTTGCCCACTGTATTCATGACCTCGCGGAGAAGAGTCACATCATCGAGTTGCTTGCCTTGTTGAATTTCATCGGCAAGCTTTCCCCCGCGTTCTACGATCTCGCGGCGGAAGCGTTCAATCTCATCAGCGGCCATGCTGCGGAAGTTATCGTCGAGCGCTTCGCCGGATTCGAGCTGCTCGCTGTCAATGAGCAGTGTGTGAGGACGGGCAAGCGGGTTGCCGTGTTCATCGGTATTGCGGAACAGCGGCAGACGACCAAATTCGAGCTGGCTTGTGCCGTCCTTGTTCTGCCGTTGAAAACCGGATATATAATCATACACCAGCTTGGAGGTAGAGGTGTTATTGCAGACAATTATGAAACAAGGCGGCACCTTAATTCCGCTCTGCTGCCAGAGGTTGTATGTTTTTTCGTAATGCCCGTAGAGCGCTTCCAGTGCTGTTTGTAACTGAGGCGGCAGGTCAAGCGGGTTCAATGCATCGGCTTTGCCCCGCCCCTTTTTCGGCATCTTTGTACGGATGTGTTCCCAGAGGTTGCGAAACATCGGCATTTCATTGCCGGGGATATTATCGGCTACCGGTACGCGGGGCAGCTTAACGATTCCGCATTCGATAGCATCCATAAGAGAGAAGTCGCTCATCGTCCAGGGGAACAGTGTTCCTTCGGCATAGCCGGAGCCACTCAGGAAAAAAGGTGTTGCTGACAGGTCTATAACGTGATTGATACCGAGCTTGCGTTTGACAATTTCAAGTCCGGATATCCAGAGTCGGGCGGCCTCATTGTTCTTCTCAGCTTCTTTCTTTTCGTCGCCTTTCAGTTCTTCATCCTCGTCACTGTGGGTGGGCTTTTCACGGTAACAGTGGTGCGCTTCGTCATTGAGGACCATGATGCTCTTCATGCCCATCAGTTCCGGCATTACCCGCTGTAGCATCTGCCCCTCAGTTTCCAGAGTGTGAAGATCTTCGCCGCGTCCCTGGAGAAGAGAACGTCCACCTTTCGATAACTCCAAACGTTCACGCAGTTTGAAGGCATGAAAGTTGGTAATGACGATCTTGGCCCGAACAAGATCAGCAAGCATATCGCTGGGAACAAGTTCCCGACTCTGATAATAGCTGTCAGGATCATTCGGCTGAAGCACACGCAGCCGGTCGCGAATGGTCAACCCGGGAGTAACAACCAAAAATCCTCTCGTGAACTTCTTGCTATTGGGACGGCGGACCGCATTAATGGTCTGCCAGGCAATCAGCATGGCCATGACGGTGGTTTTTCCTGCGCCGGTTGCCAATTTCAGAGCCAGTCTCATAAGGTCAGGATTTGAGTCATTGTTGGCGTTGGCAAGGTGGTCGAGAATACCTTTTCCCGCCTTATCATTTGGAGCCACCTCGGTCAACCAAATAGCAGTTTCAACAGCTTCAATCTGACAAAAAAATGGCCGGATTCCGCTAAACAAATGATGCCGCCAGTGTTGCAATAGACGTGCTGTTTCGGGGGTGACCTGCCAGTGGTTAGGATTGGTCAAGGCACGCCATTGGTCTACGTGTTGGCGCAGCTGATTAATGATCGACGTAGGATCATACTGCTGTGCTTTTGTTGAAAGCCCTTTACCCTCGTCAAAAACCATCTGTTCTTGTTTTGCTTTGTCTTTGCGCTTTCTGGGTTTTGGTATCGGTGTAATGAACTCTGCCCGGCGGCGAGTCTCGATGATTTTTTGCGTTGGTTGGCCGTCTACATCAAGTTCCCAGTGACGCTTGGGGTATTCATACGGAGAGTTTAGGATTGGTTTCTCAAAAAATTTATTATTCATATGCATAGATTACGGTTTTTCCGTATAAATATAATGAAAAATGAGGGGGAGCTGCCGAAATATTATATCTTGGTGATCTTTATCTTCTCTATCTTCTTGCCGTCCATCTCAAGTATGAGGAGCCTGACATTTCTGAACTTGACCTGTTCCCCGACCTTTGGAAGATGGCCGAAGAGCCCGAAGAGAAAGCCGCCTATGGTGTTGAACTCCTCGCTGTCAAGCTGAAGCCCGACAAGGCTGTTAATCTCATCAATACTCGTTGAGCCTGAAACCACAAAGGTGCTCTCATCAACTATCTCAACCTCTTTCTCAGCCTCTATCGCCTCAAACTCATCCTGAAGCCCGCCGACTATCTCCTCTATCATGTCCTCAAGAGTGATGATGCCCGCAGTCCCGCCGTACTCATCAATGACCACAGCTATCTGGAACTTGTTCTTCTGCATATCATCAAGAAGCGAGGTGACCATCTTGCTCTCAGGTATGTAATAAGCATCCCTGACAAGCCCCGTGATATTCGTCTGCGGAGTGACCTCTTCCTTTGCCATCTTTCTCAGGATATCCTTTACATAGAGCATCCCTATGATATTGTCCACGTTCTCCCTTATGACCGGATACCTTGAATAACCCTTCTCATTTACAAGGTCAAGCACATCAGCCACTACCGCGTCTTCAGGGATCGCCACAACCTCTGTCCTCGGCACCATGGCCTCGGAAACGCTCTTGTCCCCGAACTCAAAGACATTATGGAGCATCTTCTTCTCTTCCTTCTCGATCGCCCCTTCTTCCTCGCCTATGCTTATCATAGACTTCATCTCCTCTTCAGTAAGGAACTGCGGAGTGGAGCCGACCTTGCCGCCGGTAAGCCTGATCAGCATATTGGAGAGATGGTTAAATATAAAGACAAGGGGAGATATTATCTTGATGTAGAGCTTGATCGGCCTTGCCATCATGAGCGCGATCCGTTCAGCATGATTTACGGCAAAGGTCTTTGGGGCAAGCTCGCCAAAGACAACGGTAAGCAGTGTCATCATCCCGGTCGAAACAACAATTCCTGCATCCGCGTGGTCCGGGCCGAAAATTTCAAGCGCAAGCACAGTGCCGACTGAGGTCGCGAGTACGGTGAATAAGTTGCCGGAGAGTATCACTGCGCTGAAGAGGCGGTCATGCTCCTCACGTATCTTGAGCACGGTTCCTGCCTTTTTATTTCCCTGCTCTGCCAGATGCTTGAGCTTTATCCTGTTTGCTGCGATGAATGCAACTTCAGAGCTGGAGAGTATTGCGATAGCTACAAGACAGATAACAATAATGATGATATCAAGGCCCATAGATTATTAATTCATCTTTGCGATCACAGCGTCTGCAACCCCGGATGTGGTCGCGGCTGTGGGGTCATCAGGGGTGGGCTTCATGTCATAGGTGACATTCCTTCCTTCCTTAATAACCGAGGCGATGGCACTGTCAAGCCGCTCCGCAGCCTCTGTCTCGCCAAGATACCTCAGCATCATAACGCCGCTTAACATCACAGCCATCGGGTTTGCCTTATTAAGCCCTTTGTATTTAGGCGCGCTTCCGTGTGTCGCTTCAAAGACAGCGTATCCGTCCCCGATATTCGCGCCGGGTGCAAGCCCCAGCCCTCCTATCAGCCCTGCGCCGAGGTCGGAAATAATATCTCCGTAAAGGTTCGGCAGGACAAGAACATCGTAAAGTTCAGGCTTCTGCACAAGCTGCATACACATATTATCTATGATCCTATCCTCGAATTCGATATCAGGATACTTTGCCGCGACCTCTCTTGCGACTTCAAGAAAGAGGCCGTCGGAAAACTTCATTATATTTGCCTTATGGACTGCGGTCACCTTGCGGCGTTTATTCTTTCTGGCGTATTCAAAGGCATAACGGACTATCCTCTCGGTGCCGAAGACAGAGATAGGTTTTATGCTTATGCCCGAATCTTCCCGTATTTTTTTACCGGAGAGTTTATCAGCAAGTTCGATGGTCGCCTTTGCGCCTTCAGAACCTTTTTCATATTCTATGCCTGCGTAAAGGTCTTCGGTATTCTCCCTGACTATTACAATATCAATGTTGTCATATCTCGTCCTTGCGCCGGCATAGCTCTTGCACGGCCTGACACAACTATAGAGGTCAAGCGTCTGCCTGAGGCTGACATTGACGCTCCTGAATCCTGTGCCGACCGGTGTTGTTATCGGTCCTTTTAACGCGGTCCTGTTCTTCTTTATTGACTCAATGACCCTGTCAGGAAGCGGGTTGCCCTCTTTTTCATATACCTCGCCGCCTGCGTTCTGCACTTCCCATTCAAAAGAGATGCCGGTTGCCTCAAGTACCCTGACCGTCGCCTCTGCTATTTCAGGGCCTACGCCGTCTCCGGGAATTAATGTAATTTTATATGTCATCTGCTTTCCTTTTTAATGTGTATAGAGTAAATGTTATACCATATTTATATTGATACTCACAATCTTACAGCTCACTGCCATCTGTTAAAAAGGTTATTTTCCGCGCCGGCCCGGTCAAGTATCTTGCCTACGATAAAGTCTATAATTTCATTCAAATCTTTCGGGTTATGGTAAAAAGCAGGTATCGGCGGGACTATTCCCACACCGATCCTTGAGAGCTTCAGCATATTCTCAAGATGGATTGCGCTGAAAGGTGTCTCGCGGGGGGAGATGATGAGCCGCCTGCCTTCCTTTAAGACAACATCAGCCGCCCTCTCTATTAATGTATTGGCATAGCCATTGGCAATTCCCGAGAGCGTCTTCATGGAGCAGGGCACTACAAACATCCCGTCTGTGATAAAAGAGCCGCTTGAGACAGGCGCCGCAAGGTTGGATTCAGAAAAAAAGGTAATATTCTTTGAAGCAAAATGCTTCTGCACCTTTTTGTTGATCTCTGATTCATTCTTTCCGGCAAGGTTGATACCTGTCTCAGTTTTGATAATGAAGAACGCGGTATTGGAGATAAGAAGATAGACCCTGTTTTTGGATTTAAGAAGTTCTTCAGCAAGCCTCAGCCCGAATATCGAACCGCTCGCACCTGAAATTGCAACGATGTAGGATTTCATTAAGGTATTTTAACACATTGAGGCGGCTCAACTGCTTTGTTAAACCTGAGGCCCGAACAAACCTGTGCTCAAATACCTGTCGCCTCTGTCCGGGAAGACAGTGACAACCTTTTTGCCTTTGCCAAGCTTCTTCGCCACCCTAAGCGCTGCGCACAGTGCTGCGCCTGAAGATATGCCGCAGAATATTCCTTCTTCTTTCGCAAGGCGCTGCGACATGGCCTTTGCATCATCATCAGTGACGGTTATGACTTCATCATAAATTTTCGTATTGAGTACGCCGGGATAAAAACCAGCGCCAAGGCCTGCCAGTTTATGCGGGCCGGGATTTCCACCTGAGAGCACCGGAGAACCCGCAGGCTCAACAGCGGCGATCCATACATCAGGCTTCTTCTCCCTTAAAACTTCACCCACGCCGGTTATTGTGCCGCCTGTTCCCACTCCTGATACAAACCCGTCAATATTAATACCAAGGGCATCGATTATCTCAACGGCCGTTGTCTTTCTGTGGATAGCAGGATTCGCGGGGTTCTCAAACTGCATCGGCATATAGTAATCCGGATTATTTTTATAGATGGTCTCAGCCTCTACAACCGCGCCAAGCATCCCTTTAGGAGCAGGCGACAGCACGACCTCCGCGCCAAACGCCTGAAATGTCTGCCTCCTCTCAAGAGACATGGCCTCTGACATGGTCAGTATCAGCCTGTATCCCTTTACTGAAGCGACCATCGCGAGCCCGATTCCTGTATTGCCACTCGTCGGTTCAATGATCGTTCCGCCCGGCTTCAGCCTTCCTTCCGCCTCAGCGGTCTCTATCATGGAGAGGGCTATCCTGTCCTTTACCGAGCCTCCGGGGTTAAAGCCTTCAAGCTTTGCCCAGACCTCCGCATCATCAGCGCCGGGGATGTGGTTAAGCCTCACAATCGGCGTATTGCCTATAAGTGTTAATATGTTTTCACTCGGTTTCATGAATGGAATTATAGCATAAGTAGGAACCTGAAGATGGCAATTCAGGTTCGTTTATATAATGGTTATCTGAAATTCACAAACTCGAGATGGATCCCGAGGTCTTTCGCTTTTATCAGCGCCATGACTTCCTGAAGGTCATCTATCTTCTTTCCCTTTACGCGAACCTGGTCGCTCTGTATCTCTGCCTGAACCTTCATCTTTGCGCTCTTTATCATCTTGACTATCTCTTTTGACTTCTCGATCGGGACTCCCTGCTGGAGCTTTACGACCTGCCTTACGGTATTTAACGCAGCCGGCTCTATCTTCCCGTATTCAAGCGCCTTTAATGAGACCTTCCTCTTAACAAGCTTGCTCTCCAGCACATCAATAACGCTCTTCAGCTTGTATTCATCATCAGAAGTAAGGGTGAGCTCATTCTTGTCCTGGTCAAGCTCTATCTCGCTCTTGCTGTTCTTAAAGTCGAACCTCTGAAGTATCTCCTTCATCGACTGGTCAACCGCATTCAAGACCTCCTGAAGGTTTACTTTGCTCACTATATCAAAGGTATGTTCTGCAGCCATTTTATATCCTCCCTGATTTTTATTGATAACTTATAAAGAGTAGTTTAAATTAGTGACATAGTATTATCAATAGAGAGAGGGTGTATGATAAAAGACATAACAACAGGAAACTCGCATGAGGATGCAAAAGAGTTCCGCCACTGGTTCATCGGCGACATAAAAAAATGGTGTGAGGACAAAGGCGTTCCATTTGTACCTGAGAAGTATAAGCTCAGGGATACCAAAGGGATCGAATTCCGCCTCGGCGATCATAAAAAAGGCGAGACAAGAGTTGGCGGCTGGGCAGGATGTTCAGACAGCAGGGCTGTAAGCTTCCTGATAAGAGGCGACATCATCTTCAAATTCCGCAACCCACAAGACCATTCTGAATCTTTTACGCATGAACTCAAAGAAGAAGGCGAATATATCATGTGGAAAGAGGATGTGGAGCACTGGTGGGAGACAAAAGAGGATTCAATAATATTGACTGTGCGGTGGAGGGAGTAGCGATGGCCAAACTGACCTTCTACTACAAAGAGGGATGCTGGCTCTGTGATGCTGCCGAAGAGATGCTGAACGGCCTTAAGGAGAGGCACGACATCATCATCAATAAGGTCAACATTGAATCAAGTGATGAGCTTTACGAACTCTACAGGTTTGACATCCCGGTATTTGAGTTTGAAGACGGTTCCACGCTTAACGGCAGGGTAAAGAAGAAGGATATGCTTGCCAAATTTCATGAGAAGATAAAATAGGCCTCTGGCTTATGCGCCGCTTTTGATATATACTTTGATTATGAATTTCGAGCAAAAAGACAGGATAAACGGATGCATCGCCGTGGAGCATGCGGTCGCATCAATATATGGTTCTTTCATGAAGATGTTCCCTGAAGAGAGAGGCTTCTGGGAAGCGCTGCATAATGATGAGGTTGAGCATTCTATTTTTCTGATAGATACATTGAACCTTTTTGACGGCGCCAAACTCCCGCCGGATATGCACCCGCCTGCACTGCCTTTTGTGGTGAAGACGCTGGAGTTTGCCAATAATATTAACTTCAGGATCAGGATGAGCCGTGTCTCGCTTGAGGAGGCCTTAAAAATAGCGTTAGAGCTTGAAGAGACAATGGTTGAGATATTTATTAACAACCTTATAAGCGGAATGATGTCTGAGAATAAGATATCTTCAAGTACAGATTTCAACAGGGTGCTTGCCGCTGAGAAAGAGCATGTCACCAGGATAAGAGATATGATGCTGAAGAAAGGTGTTATAAGGCCTTCTTAAACGTTTTCAAATCTTGTAAGGAATTTGGAATGAAAAAGCATATCCTCCTCATAATTATCCGGATGATTTTTTTATGCGTGCCCGGCATCTCCATGAGTTTTGACAAAGACGGATGCCTCACTTGCCACCAATACCCCGGCCTCGTAAGGCAGGAGGCCGGTGACAACTTCAAGCTCCTTCATATTGACGAGGCAAAATACGCGTCCTCTCCGCACGGCAAGGTCGATTGCAAAGATTGCCATACCGGCATAAAAGAGATACCTCATACCAACATAAGCAGCATTGACTGCATCACTAAATGCCATCTGAATGAAAAGGAAAAGATTCAGGGCATGGTCTCTTCTTTAAACGGTTTTCATAAAGGAGAAAAGCATCTGATAACAAACATAAAGAGCGAGTCATCCTGCACCGTATGTCATAAATTATATCCGCACAGCAAAAACAAAAAGATCAGGGCATTTCTCAACATGCATACAGGGTATGCAGTCTGCGAGGTATGCCATCTGAAGAAAGAGAAGCTGCAGAACCTCACTTATGAATGGATGAACCCTGAAGGCGCTGTATTCCATGGCCAGCCGTACGGCACATACTATAACAAAGATACCGGCCGTACAGAGGAAAATAGCGGGTTCATATCAAGGATAGCGGTTTATCACGAAGAAAATGGGGAGGGCCGCATATTATTCAACAAGGCAGACATTGCGAAAGCAAAGCTCTTTATCAAAAATGAAAAAGCATTCAGTCCTGAGAAAAAGAGAAAAGAACTGGATCATTTTCATAAAGATATTGTAAAGCTGGAAGTGAGCGTCGCATGCAATGAGTGCCACTCTGAAAACAGCATCCTTGATTTCAAAAAACTCGGCTTCAGCGCAACAAGGGTCAACGATCTAAAATACCTGAACATCAAAAGCCTCGTCACAAAGTATGATACGTTCATCCTGCCGAATCTCTTCGGGAAGTGATAATGTTCTCTTTTGCCCATCAATAACCAATACATTCTTCTTTTTAAAATAAAAGAGGGAGGCCGTTATGGCCTCCCTGAAAGAAGTGCTGGCGTCCCCAAGGGGATTTGAACCCCTGTCGCCGCCGTGAAAGGGCGGTGTCCTGGGCCAGACTAGACGATGGGGACTGCTTAACCTGTCTTTAAAGTGGTGAGCCGCGTTGGGATCGAACCAACGACCATCGCCTTAAAAGGGCGGTGCTCTACCAGCTGAGCTAGCGGCCCACTTACAAAAAACGGTATTTAGTTTAACAAAATCTTAATATAAAAATCAGGAACCTGCAAAAAGCCTCAACGCTTTGCTCTCTGTTCCTGTGAACTTACTTGCCTTTCTTAACCAGCGGATTCCTTATGATTATGACCTCATCTCTCTTCTGCCCGGTTGAGATGATGTCCGCCCTTACGCCGAGGAGCTCTTCTATCTTCTTTATATATGCCTTTGCGTTCTTTGGAAGGTCTTTGTATTGTGTAAGCCCCTTTGTGCTCTGCTTCCAGCCGGGAAAAGTTTTGTATACAGGCTCACACTTCTTGAGCATCTCATTACTCTGCGGCATAACCTTTGTGCTGAGATATTTTGAACTTTTTCCATCACGATATTTATAAGATGTGCAGATCTTTATCTCATCAAGGCTGTCCAGTATATCAAGCTTTGTGATCGCAAGCCCAGTAAAGCCGTTTATCCTTATTGAATGTTCCAGAGCCACGGCATCAAGCCATCCGCACCTTCTCGGCCTGCCTGTTGTCGCGCCGAACTCATTGCCTGTTATGTGGAGCATCTTGCCTGTTTCACAGTGAAGCTCTGTAGGAAATGGACCCTCGCCGACACGGGTTGTGTACGCCTTGACTATCCCAAGCGCGCCGTTGATCTTCATCGGGCTGACCCCGAGGCCTGTGCATGCTCCGCCCACTGATGCGCTTGAAGATGTGACATATGGATATGTCCCGTGGTCTATGTCCAGAAGCGTGCCTTGCGCGCCCTCGAACAGGATATTCTTGCCCTGATCAATCAGTTTGTTAACAAGTAAAGATGTATTTACGATCATCGGCGCAAGATATTTCGCATATGCCATGTACTCTTTATATATCTTTTTTGCCGTAAGTCCCTTGCTCTTATATTTAGTCCTGAGGATATGGTTTACCATCTGCAGGTTTGCATCCAGCTTCTCTTTAAAGATATCTTTGTCCAGAAGGTCCATCATCCTGATGCCTGACCTTGACATCTTGTCTACATATGCCGGGCCGATGCCTCTTCTGGTGGTTCCTATCATCTTCTTGCCTTTTGAATCCTCGCATGCGCCCTCAAGCGCCGTGTGATACGGCATGATAACGTGTGCGCTCTCGCTTATGAAGAGGTTATCAACAGACAGTTTCTCCTTCTTAAGCTCCTTAATCTCTTTTATAAGCGCTTTGGGGTCTATGACAACGCCGTTTCCGATGATGCAGGTCTTGCCTTTATGCAGGATGCCTGACGGGATGAGGTGCAGGACAAACTTTTTATCTTTTATAATTACGGTATGCCCGGCGTTATGCCCGCCCTGGTACCTCGCAACTGCATCAGCGCTCTCGGTGAGAAGGTCGACTATCTTTCCTTTGCCTTCATCTCCCCACTGTGCGCCAGCAATAACTATGTTAGACATTTTGTTCTCCTTTGATCACTGACATTTATACGCGGCAAGTCTTTACCTGATTAGTCATTATCAGTTCATCCGTTATGGATTAAGTTTTATTTCGGTATGTAGATCTGTTTTGCTGAAAGGACGTTTGGAAGCTTCTTTATCTCTGAAAGTATCTCCTGTGAAACCGGAGAGTCTATGCTCACAACTGAAATGGCTATGCCGCCTTCGCCTTCACGGCCGAACTGCATTCTTGCGATATTTATCTTGTTCTTGCCGAGCATGGTCCCGACATCTCCGATCACGCCTGGCTTGTCATTGTTTGTAAGGAAGAGCATATGCCCCATCGGCCTGACCTCGATCACGTGGCCGTCTATTGTTATTATTCTCGGATCCTTCTTGCCGTGAAGCACTCCGGATATGACACTCTCTTTTGCGCCGGCCTTTACCCTGATGACCAGCATGCTGTGATAGTCTCCGGCATCATCTGTGGTTATCTCCTTGACCTCAATGCATCTCTGCTTCGCTATAAAAGGCGCGTTTACATAATTCACGGTCTCCTCAAGCACAGGCTCGAGCAGCCCCTTGAGCACAGCGATCTTTATAGGCTCAAGCACAAGCCCGGCCACCTCACCTCTGTACTCAACTGTAACTTCATTGATGCCGCCTTCAATGGTCTGGGAGAGAAAGCTGCCGAGCTTTTCAGCAAGGCCGAGATACGGCTGGAGCTTAGGCAGAACATCTGCAGGCACTGAAGGGATGTTGACCGCATTCCTTATCGTCCCGTGCACAAGATAGTCAGCTATCTGTTCGGAAACAGCCACAGCGACATTGTCCTGCGCCTCATCTGTCGATGCGCCAAGATGCGGGGTTGCGATCACATTGTCAAGCTCCAACAGCGGATTGCCTGCAGGCGGCTCGACCTCAAATACGTCACATGCCGCAGCTGCCACTTTACCGGATTTGAGCGCGTCATAAAGGTCTTTCTCATTTATAATGCCGCCTCTTGCTGCATTGATTATCCTTACTCCGTCCTTCATTCTGGAGATGGTCTTTGCATTGATGCAGCCCTTTGTCTCTTTGGTCAACGGTGTATGTACTGTGATAAAGTCCGACTTTTCGATCAGTTCATCAAATGTGACCCCGATTATGCCGAGCGCTTTCGCCTTCTCTTCGCTGAGGAACGGGTCATAGGCGATAACATTCATGCCTACGCCTTTTGCGATCTTGGAAACATGGGCGCCTATGTTGCCGAGCCCCATTACGCCGAGCGTCTTGTTGTACAGCTCAACACCGTTAAATTTCTTCTTTTCCCACTTTCCAGCCTTTATCGAAGCTGTTGCCTGGGGGATCTGCCTCGCCATAGAGAACATGAGAGCGACCGTGTGCTCAGCCGTGGTTATGGTATTTCCGCCCGGGGTGTTCATGACAACTATGCCCCGCATGGTAGCCGCGTTCCTGTCAACATTATCCAGCCCTGAACCAGCCCTTCCTATTACCTTGAGCTTTTCAGCTGCTGCGATTATCTCGGCTGTTACCTTTGTGGCGCTGCGTATAACAAGTGCGTCATACTCCCCGATTATCTTTTGCAGCTCTTCAGGCTTTAGGCCGGTCTTGACATCTACCTCAAGGCCTGCGTTTTTAAGGATATCCACGCCCTTTGCTGATATATTGTCGCTTACAAGTACTTTCATGATCTATTTCCTTTTCCTTTAACTGTTTCTTTTCTCAAATTCCGCCATAAAGGTTGTCAGCGCGTCAACACCTTCTTCAGGCATGGCGTTATAGATGCTCGCTCTCATGCCGCCGACCGAGCGATGGCCTTTGAGCGCTACCAGTCCGGCCTCCCCGGCCTCCTGAATGAACTTTTTATCCAGATCCGGTTTAGCAAGTATGAACGGGATGTTCATCCATGACCTGCAGTTTTTATCCACGGGATTACTATAAAAATCCGAGTTATCTATCGCGGTATAAAGTTTATCAGCCTTGCGTTTATTTATCTTTGCCATAGCCTCAAGCCCGCCTTTTTCCCTGAGCCATTCAAAGACAAGGCCTGCTATATACCAGCTGTATGTCGGCGGTGTATTGTACATCGAGTCCGACTTGGAGTGTGTTTCATAATTAAGCATTGTTGGAGTTCCCGGCAATACATTACCTATGAGGTCTTCCCTTATGATCACAATAGTAAGGCCGGCAGGCCCTATGTTCTTCTGTGCGCCTGCGTAGATAACTCCGTATTTTGAAACATCTATCGGCCTTGAAAGGATCGTTGAAGACATGTCAGCAACAAGCGGTACATTGCCGGCATCAGGTATTGAATGAAATTCAACTCCGCCAATCGTTTCATTAGGCGTATAATGCAGGTATGCTGCGTCCGGATCGGGTTTCCACTCATTATATGACGGTATGGTTGAAAAATTACTCGCCTCGCTCGTTGCTGCTACATTCACATTACTGTAACGCTTTGCCTCGGATATCGCCTTTTTTGACCAGGCGCCGGTATTGATATAATCAGCCGACGGCTTACCCCTTAAAAGGTTCATCGGTATCATGGCGAACTGGCTTGAAGCGCCACCTTGCAGGAACAATACCTTGTAATTGTCCGGAATGGCCATTATTACTCTAAGATCTGCCTCTGCCTTTGCGGCAATGGACATAAACTCTTTACCCCTGTGGCTCATCTCCATTACCGACATACCGCTTCCACGCCAGTCTGCCATTTCAGAGGCTGCGCGCTCGATCACCTCAAGAGGCAGTACCGCAGGCCCTGCACTAAAATTGTATATACGTGACATAATATCCTTCTTGTTAAACTGTGGAGTAATGGTGAGTATGACTTTTCTATATGTTATTAACTTATTCTTTCAATAAACTATATTATGTTATTTAATGCCAGTTTTCTTTAAACATATTAAATTCCTTAGACAAGAACATTATCAAAGGAATTCAGGCTCTTGGTCCTTTTAATTTCAGCCGGACAAATAATACTATCAGTATAGTGAAGTGTTATAATGAAAGCTGCCAGCTTCAAATCGTATCATCTTATATACCAAGATGTCAAGAAAAGAGACGGCTTTTCTACCTGTTAATGAACGTCTTATTTGTTTGTAAATTCAATGTGTTTAAATATTAGTCAACACTATAAACAATGTTATTACTATTATTATTAAATATATAAAGATAATAACAATAAGCTTCTTAATATTCTGCTGATATGAAAACAAAAGAAGATAAAATAATAGAAAATATTTTTAAAATTAATCTCAGAATTCGTAAGAAAGAGAAACTGCTTGTCTTTACTGATAATAAAAGCAGGAAACTGATAACTATTTCGAAGAAGGTTTCAGATATAGGCAACACATTCTGTAATAGAGCCGGTTACTTACAATATAACAGCACAGAAAGCCATGGGGCAGAACCGCCTGAAGAACTTTGGAGAGAAGCTTTTGGCAATAACATAGTTACTGAACTCATTAATAAAAAAATACTGAACTCTATTATTAATAAGAGGATATTACCTGTAAAACTTAACGAAGCAGAGCGTATAGTAAAAAGATATAAAGAAGAAGCTGTTAACGCTGTTGTTGCGCTTTCATATTATTCCACCAGTCACACCAGGTTCAGAGATTTTCTTACGAGAATATGTGGAACCCGTTATGCAAGCATGCCGACCTTTGAGGGATCCATGTTTAAGACAGCGATGAGTGTTGATTGGAAAAAGATGGAGAAAAGGACAGATCGCATGGCAGACAGGGTTCAAAGAGCAGAAATTATAGAAGTAGCTACGCCAAATGGCACATCTATAATATTTTCCAAGAAAAACAGGATGGCAAAAGCAGATACAGGAATGATCACAACATCCGGAAAATTCAGCAACCTGCCTGCAGGTGAAGTATTTCTGGCACCGCTTGAGGGTACGGCTAATGGAAGGCTTGTGCTTGATTGGGCTCCTACCCGCAAATTAAAGAGCCCTGTAACGCTCCATATTAAAAAGGGAAATGTTGAAAGGGTAGAAGGAAAGGAAAATTATATTAACGAGTTAAAGAAGAAGCTGTCTGAAAGAAAAGAGAATAGAAATCTGGCAGAACTTGGGATTGGCACAAATGACAGAGCTGTAAGGCTCGATAATATCCTGGAATCAGAGAAGATATTCGGCACGGTTCATATGGCCTTAGGTGATAATAGTTCATTCGGCGGCAGAATCTCAACGCCTTTTCACCAGGATTTTATATTCTTCAGACCAACTGTGACATTGATACATAAAGACGGAACCAGAGATGTTTTGCTTAAAGATGGAGAGTTACAGAAGAATAGAAGAAGTTGATCGGGTGAAAAATATATTCACCTTGCTATAGCGTCAAGATAAATTTCTTATACTCTGGGGACTGATCGATTATCTCCATGCCGAAATTATATACTCGTCCGACAAGGGCGTCCATATTTTCCTGCAATCTCTTGATCTCACAGAAAAGATTAAAAACTTCTCCTGTGGGAAACTCGAATTTTACATTCACAAGCATATGAACTTTAAGGTCTTCTAATGCTTCATCACGTATGATCACACCGAAGAGCCCTTCCCCGGAGAGGTTCTCTATAAAACCTCTATAAGTTCTATCGCCCAGTGTGATTTCAGCTTTTAATCTGAATGTTTTTCTTTTAGAACGTCTTTTTGAATCGTCGGTCATAAGAGTTATTTAAAGCCAAGTATAACAAAATAAAGTAAAAAGTCAAAGAAGAAGGGATTAACGGGGTTTGGGAAACCCGGTTAAAGAATAACCGCAGGGGATTTTTCAGGAAAGGTCTTTCAGGAAATTTTGATAGTTAGGGAATGCATTGACTATCTCCATGCCGATGCTATGTGTCAGCCCGTGAGGCGGAGTTTTATATGACCATATTACCTGACATTGCAGACAAATTGGCTCTTGATAGGGCGGATCCAGTTTTACCTGCAACCTTGTTCCGGGAGCTAATCTTATGGGACTGTTTGTAGGAAAGGAGATCATATAAAGGCTGTTTTCAGACAGATTTACTATGACCCCGGGATAATGCATATTGTCATAAGCAAATTCAGCTTTGTAATTGACGGCCTTTTTAACTGGCACCGCCTCTTTTTTTGTTATCGGATTATTAAGTAACATAACTTCCGCCTTTCTTCTATAAAATCTAACACCTTTTTATGGGATCAAATATAAGTGGCAGTCTGATTTTTTTGTAGGTATTTGTCCTATGAGAAGAAAAATTGGCGAAGGGATTTTTAATACTTAGAAGACCGCGTTAGTCAGTTACAAGCCGGTTGCTTATTGCGTAATGGGTCAACTGCGCATTGTTCTTCATTTCCATCTTTTCCAGGATGCGTGATCTGTATGTGCTGATTGTTTTCACGCTGAGACAAAGGCTCTCCGCGATCTCCTTGACTGCCTTGCCGGATGCGATCATACACATCACCTCATATTCACGGTCAGAGAGCGACTCGTGGAGAGAATCCTCTGATTTGGCCTCCAGATGGCAGGCCAATCGTTCTGCAAGTGAAGAACTTACATATTTTTTCCCGCTTGAGACTTTTCTGATAGCGGCTATCAGTTCGTTGGGAGTGCTCTCTTTTGTCAGATAACCTGAAGCGCCGGCCTTTAAGGCCCTGACAGCATATTGTTCTTCCGGAGATACGCTTAATATAAGAACCTGAAGCGCAGGATTGTCGTGCTTTATCTGTTTAAGTATCTCAAGCCCGTTTCTGCCCGGCATCGAGATATCCAAAAGGACAACATCATATTTGTTATGCCATACTTTTTCCAGGGCCTCCTGTCCATTATTCGCTTCACCGGTTACAACTATGTCGGAAGTTTCCGAGAGTATTTGTTTCAGTCCTTCACGGACAATTGCGTGGTCATCAACGATCAGTATCTTAATCATATTTTTTGTTCCTCTTTATTATTCAGGGGAATACGGACAGTTACGGTAGTGCCCTTATCAGGTTTTCCTGATATTTTGACCTTCCCTTTCCAATAATACGCGCGTTCACGGATACCTATCAGCCCGAAAGCATCAGGATTGGTTATCTCAGTTTCTGTTATTCCTCTTCCGTTATCTTTCACTTCCAGTGTAAGCTCATGGTCTTTTTCTTTAAGAGCTACCGCTACTCTTGTCGCTTTTGCATGGCGTACAACATTTGTCAGTGTCTCCTGGAATATGCGGAATACTGTAGTGGCGCGTTCCTGATCAATGATATTATGGGTGCTGAAGGCGACGTTACACTTGATGCCTGTCCGTTTCTGGAATTCATCTGTCTGCCATTCCATAGCTTCCTGAAGGCCGAGATCATCAAGAAGCCCGGGCCTAAGCTCTGAAGATATTTTTGATACGGTTTGCAGTATCTTGTCGATGAGCTTCAACATTGAAGCTGTTTTTTCATGAATTGTTTTTTGCTCTTTCGGTAATTTTCCGTGAAGCCAGAAGATGTCCATGTTCAATGCTGTCAGTAATTGAGCTAATTCATCATGTATCTCACGGGCAATATGTTTTCTCTCTTCTTCACGCACTGACTGCAGGTGGGAAGTAAGCTTGCGAAGTTCTTCGCTTGTCTTTCTGATCTCTTCTTCATCGCGGATACGTTTTGAGATATCTCTGACGATATGTATCACGCCTATGAGGTTATTCTCATTGTCAAATCGTGGGATTGCCCGTATCTCAATATTCCTGTTTAAATGTGGCTCAAAAAGCTCAAAAGAGGAAGGTATTCCGGTTTTGACACATTCACAACTCGGACATCCGGTTGGAGGGCAGAGAGTTCCGTGGTAATATTTGAAGCATTTTGCATCTTTTTCGCCCGGAAGCGGCAGGTACAGATTGTTCTTTGCTGCATCGTTTGCATGTATGATATTGAAGTCTTTATCGTGGATGGTGATCATGTCGGTTATTGTATTGAAGATGCCGGTCCAGTCCTGTTTGTTGAGCGGAGATAATGCGTCGATTTGCTTTGGCCTTTTCATTTTAATAATAAACCCGGCCTGTCAAGTCATGCTGCTTGATAAGCGATTGAAGCTGTCACTTTGACTTTAATTTTTTCTGTTCATACATCAATTTATCAGCTCTTGAAAGAAGTTCATGGATTGAGCAGGGTTTATCAGGGTCGTAGTATGCTATTCCGATGCTTATTGATAACTTGTAGCCGAAATTTTTCTTTGAATAATATAATTCCAGATATTTCTTTAAACGGTCAGCAATCTTGTCAGGACGCTCCCCGGTGCTTACTACCGGGATAATTGCAAATTCGTCTCCCCCCATACGCGCCATTATATCTGATTTCCTAAAATGTTTTTTGAGGATCTTTGCGGTCTCAACCAGCGCCCTGCTGCCTTCATTATGACCGAATTTATCATTTATTTTTTTTAAATTATCAAAGTCGGCATAAAGGAGAAAAAGGCCTTTTTTCTGACGGTCTGCCACTTTCAGCTGATGCTCGGCAAGGGCGAAGAATCCGCGCCTGTTGTAAAGATCGGTCAGGTCATCGGTCAATGACAGGGTGCGAAGGTTTTCCTCTAAATCTTTTAGTCTGGTTATATCTTTTGATACTACGGTTACGGATATGATATTCTTGTGTTTTCCCCTTACAGGGCTGAGTGTCAGCAAAAAGTATTTATCATCCATTCTGCTTTTGTGTTCGTACTGAATGGAACGGCCGGTCTTAAATACTTTGTCTACTTTTTCAGTGAAGTCTCTTGTGTCTTCTTCCGAATGAAATTCGTCAAATGTTCTTCCATGAAAGTTGTTCTTTAAAAGCCCTAACCTTGAAAGGTGTTTTTTGTTAATAAAGAGATACCTGTAATCGCGGTCAACCAGGTATATGGAGTCTTCAGTTGACTCCACCAGTGAACGGTACCGCTCTTCAGACAAAGATTTTTCCTCAATCAGTGCTTCCAGCATCGCCACTTTTCGGCGAAGCTTCAGCAGGTCTTTAACAGGTTCTTCGGGAGTTCTTATTTTGTCCTTCATGAGAAAACGCCCCTTTGTTTATTAATATTACAGTATTTTGATGAAATGATGAAGAGATACGGCTTGGATGAATAGAAAATGGTGCGGTGTAGGTCAGACTATTAAGAAGAAGCCCAAGGCATTAATCAGTTTAGTTGGTTGTTGCGCTTACTAACGCTTCTCCGAGTAAACTGCATGTATTAGCATCTTCACAGTTATTGCAGTATATGTTGTTTTCCTGCAAGAGGCAGCTTAGGATTGCAGCGATTTTTTTTGCTTTTTCAGCGTTAACATGCATGATGGATATTTATACCCAATAACTAAGTTAGTGTCAATAGGTATAATGGCTGCTTTTAGTTGAATAAAAAAAATAAATTCACTCTGTCGGGCAAGTTTAACACGATAAAAAAGGGTTGTGCTGATTAAGGCACAACCCTTTTTTAGATAGAGTTAAGCTTGGTTAGAAACGGTAAGATACGTTTGCACCCAGCATATGAATCGCTGTTCTATACTTTCCATTAGCGCTTAAGGCGCTGTTTAAGGGAGTAGCTGTATTGTCATCTATAGTGTTATTTTTCTGCCGCTCGTGAACTTTCTGAAAACCATAGGCAAGGTCAACTTTTAAGTTGTTGCGTTTTATGCCCGCTCCGATAGTGTATATATCTGTATCAGCATCAGGGATTGCCGGTTCAAATGTTTCATCAGGAACAGGATTGCCTGCTTTAAGATATCCGGCACGCAGCGCGATCATATCATTCAGCTGGTATTCTCCTCCAAAGAGCACGGATGTTGTATCGTCCCAGTTTTTGGGTACAATGGATACTTTGCTGCCGGCAACTGCCTTCTCAAGGTCAACTTTAAATTGGTCATAAGAAGACCATCCTTCCCATCTGATGCCTGCTTCCAGGGTAAGCTTATCAATCCCTTTGAAAGCAACTCCGGCATGAATCTGCTGAGGAAGTGTTATGGTAACCGTACCGTTTGTATCAGGGAACAAGGGTGCTATTGGAAGACCTGCAGGCAGGTCGAAGGAGGCAGTTCCTTCAGCCTCGATCTCAACTGTGCTGCGGTAGGAGGCGCCTATTGCGATATCATCAGTTAAATTATAAAGGAGGCCGAGATTGTAACCATATCCGCCCCCATCTCCTTCAAATCTTTTGTTTCCGTCCGCAAGAGAAAAAGCTGAAAAATTTATCTTATTCTCCAATGATGCGTCAAGGAAAACATAATCGAAACCTGCTGCAACTGCAAGATTTGGTAATACCCTATATGAAATAACAGGGTTTATGTTAATAGTAGTTAATTCTGACCTGGTAGCAATGTATCGTCCTTCCCAAGTCGGACTCCACTCACTTCCAAGGCCGAATGGACTGAATACACCAAGCCCGAAGCTCAGCTTGTCATTGAATTTGCGAGTAACAAAGAGGGTGCTTGGCAAAAAGATATTGTGTTCAGCCTTAAAGGTTGCGCCTGTGTCACTCGTGAATTCACGTGAGGGGGAGATAAAAGTCGTTCCCAATTCTAACTGTGTGCCATCCAGTTGGTTAATAAGAGCCGGGTTGATGAATATGGCTGACGGGGCTTTAAGATGTGCGGTAACGGAATTGCCTTGCCCCAGGGAATCAGCCCCCTGTGTATATATGGCAAAACCCGAACTGTGAACATCTTGTGCAGGACAGAAAATCAACAACGAAAGCATAAGGAATGACATGACTTTTAACAGTGTTGTTTTTTTCATTGAACCCCTCCTTTTTTGTTAAAGATATTTGAGATGATGAACGGTTATTGTGATCTGAAAACAAAAAAATAACGACCCAATATTTTGTTATAAAACCATATAATAATTATTCTTGTCAAACAATAATGTTTAAAAACAAAAGGCTTAAAAGCTAACAGATAATATTACAAAATTGTTTTTTTGACTTATATCAAGTTTGACGTTATTATAAACAGTTTTAATTTATTTATAAAGAGAAATAAAAATGAAAAGAAAATTAATTCTTATAAATCCTGTTGGGCAGAAAAGCGGCCTGCTACTTAGTAAATTTTCTGCTTATCCACCCTTAAGCCTTGCCTATGTAGCGGCATTGACCCCTGACCACTGGGATATAGAAATCATAGATGAGAATATTGCAGAGTTCAGTTATAAGGACGCAGACTTTGTAGGAATCACATCATTTACTGCCAATATTAACAGAGCATATGAGATTGCGGCTATTTATCGTAATAAGGGAATCAAAGTTGTTTTAGGGGGCATTCATGCCTCTGTGCTTCCTGATGAAGCAGTAAATTATGTTGACGCAGTTGTTGTTGGTGAAGCTGAACTCATCTGGAAGAAGGTTATTGAAGATTTTGAGAATAACGTTTTAAAGCAAAAATATAATGGGCCTGCGGTGCCATTAAGAGATTACCATATTTTACCCAGGAGAGATTTATTAAGTAATAAATATTTCTGGGGAACCATACAGACATCTCGTGGTTGCCCTTTTGGCTGTGATTTTTGCTCGGTTTCCAGATATCTTGGTAAAGATTACAGACAAAAGAAAACAGAGGATATTTTAGATGAATTAGAGAAAATAGAGAACGAATATATTATCTTTCTTGATGATAATCTTGTGGGTTATGGCAAGAGTTCTGAAGAAAATGCCATAAGGTTATTTAAGGGAATGCAGAAGCGAAACATAAAGAAAAAATGGTGTATGCAGACCTCAATTAATACAGGGGAGAACGAGGAGGTTCTTAAGTATGCTGCTAAGAGCGGCTGTATCTATGCCCTTGTCGGAATTGAAACCATCAGCAAAGAAAGCCTTAAAGATATGAAAAAGGGAATTAACTTGAAGATTGGGATAGATAATTTTAAAAATATAATTGGCAGGTTTCATAAATATGGCATAGGAGTGCTTGGAGCTTTTATCATAGGTAATGATTATGAAAACATGAAGTACTTTGAAGACCTGAGCGACTTCATAGTCAGGGCTGGAGTTGATGTTGCACAGATAACGATTTTAACGCCGCTTCCGGGAACCAGCTTATTCGATCGCTTGCAATCAGAGGGCAGATTGAAGCACACTAATTTTCCTGATGATTGGGTAAAGTTCAGGTTTTCTCATCTTGTTCATGAACCTAAAGGAATTAACGAAAAAGAAATATATAACGGAAATAATTATATAAAAAGTAGAATATACTCGCCTTATATTTTCCTCTTCAGGATGATCAAATCTCTTTTTTCACTAAAGAGATTTCATTCATTTATTGCCATATATCATTTAAATAAAGCCTTTAAAAAGGGCTGGGAAAATTCGCATTATTATAATATGCCATGATATACAGTAAGATATTTGATGATCTATATGAAATTAATTAAAAGGAGTTTAATCAGTGCCTAACAGTAAATATTTAATGGAAAGCGCGGAAGAGACCACGCGACTTGACTTAAAGACTGATGCCAGCATAGTGGAGAAGCAGGCTCTTTGGGCAGGTATTAAGCCTGGAATGAGGGTTGCCGACCTTGGATGCGGTTCGGGCAAGACTACCTCAGTTTTACATAAACTTGTTCAACCAGGTGGAGAAGTAGTTGGAATAGACTTTGCCAAGGATAGAATAGAATATGCAGAAAAGCATTATAAAGGCGAAGGAATTGAGTTTAAGTGCCTTGATATTAAAGAATCAATGGATGTAATAGGGAAGTTTGATTTTGTCTGGACAAGATTTGTTCTTGAATATTACCGTGCTGATAGCATTGATATAGTGCAGAATGCGGATAGGATATTAAAACCAGGGGGCATACTCTGCTTAGTTGATCTTGATCATAATCCTTTAAACCATTATGGATATTCAAAACGCGTTGAAAGAACTATTGCATCAATAATGAAAATTCTTGAGGAAAAAATGAACTTTGATCCTTATGCAGGAAGAAAACTTTATTCTTATATATATGACCTTGGTTATAAAAATATCAACGTTGATGTTGCTGCTCACCATGTAATTTTTGGTGAGTTAAAAGATATTGATGCTTATAACTGGATAAAAAAACTGGAAGTGGTTCCAAAAAAAATAAACTATGATTTTAAAGAGTTTGATGGAGGACACGAAGAATTTTTACAGGAGTGTAAAAGTTTTTTTTCTCACCCCAGAAGATTTACATATACCCCGATAATTTTATGCAGAGGGGAGAAACCAGTTTAAAGGTATTTATAACTCAAGTTGTACAGGCTGTTTATCTTTGTATTCCCTCTTATAGTAGCTTATAAGCGCTTCTACGATTTCTCTTTTAAAGAAAATATCAATTTTGTTTTCCAAAAGATCAAATGCTATATCGAGGTGCATAGGGTCTCTGTAGTGACGCTTTGATGTAATAGCTTCAAAAAAATCTGCAACAGCTATAATTTGAGAGCCCAATGGTATTTCTTCACCTTTAAGCCCGTTAGGGTAGCCGCTGCCATTAATTTTTTCATGATGAAAACCGGCGATTTCCGGAACCTGCTTATAAATTCCCTGAAAGTTTATCTGGTGCAGAATCTTGTTTGTTTTTGTAGCGTGGGTCTTTATTTTTTCATATTCATCCGGTTCAAGAGGGCCTTGCTTCTTCAAGATAGCGTCTTCAATGCCTATCTTCCCGTAATCATGCAGTAAGGAAGCTACCCTGACCATCTCACAGTAATCGTGAGACAATTTCATTTCATGGCATATTCCAAGAGCGTACTCTGTGACTTTCTCAGAATGGCCTGCCGTAAGAGGATCACGGGCATCAATGCTCGCAGCAAGCACATGAAGAATTGATTTAAACTGCTCTGCTTCCGCATCCCGGAGCGAGGCATTGTACATGCTTATTCCTATCTGCGGAGCGATTCCCATCAGTAAATTGATATCACTTTGAACCAGAGGTTTTTTGCTTTTTATATTATCAACCGCAAGTATGCCTAATGTTTCTTTTTCATATACTATCGGGCAGCAGATAAATGATTTCACGCCCATTGCTTTGGCAAATTCCAGACTGTGGGCAGTCATTAGGCCCTCGATCTCATCAATGTCATTTATTAAAAAAGGCTCCTGCTTCTTAAACGAAACAACAAATATTCCTTTTGAATCAGGTTTATCAAGATGAAAAACAGCTTTTTTTAGGAACCTTACTTGGTTCTTAAGATATCCATAACCTGTTCGGAAGATCAATTGCGTCCTATCCTGATTTGCAAGCAGGATCATACCTCTGTCATAGTCAAGACGTTTTTCAAGGATCTGAATTACCTTTGCTAATATGCCATCAATGTTTGCCTGTTTACTTAAGGCTTCCCCTATCTCATTTATCATTAGGGCATTGTTGTAGTTTATATCTATCTGATCAATAAGTTTTTCCGATGACCCTTCAAGACTGGTTACAGCGGCCTTCAATTCGCGGATTTCCGAGTTGCCTGCATACCAGCTCATAAGTAACAGGATAATTGCTGACGCCGGCAGGAAAGTAATTAATGTAAGATGCGGGGCAAAAAAAGCAGATATCAGACAGAAAGTTGAAAAGAGCAAGGTTGCATATGCCCTTATTGTTTTTAAGATAGTAGCAGGGGATTCATTCCAGGATATAATGTAACGACAAGATGTTCCTCCCTTGAAAACGCATTCAGGATGTTCAATTTTCTTTGATTTATAATTAAATATTTTTGCAAGTGCTTCAATATAACCGAGTCTGTTTTCACACTGGAATGGCTCTTCTTTTACTCCGGTATTAGGCGAGACAGAGAGTTCGATTTGATTGGAACCAATTTTCTTTGATGAATAAGAAGAGGATCTGGTAAATTTACTAGCGGCTTTCCCAGCTATCTCGTAAACCTTAGGTAAGCTGACAAGACCTAAAATATATTGTCTTAATAATCCGGTAGCTTCAGGTGAGGCTAAATATCGGCCAGCTTCCCTTGCGATCTCAATATTTCCGGTGAGGGTTTTCAGCTTTTCATGGAAGCGGTTTATCTGTGTTTGCGTAAACCAGTGGCCGACATCTTCAACCTGGTAGGACTCCATCTTTGCGTAATGCAACAAATCGTTCACATCGACATAACTATAATTACGTTTGATGAATTTTATATACGTATTTATTATTCTACTATTATATAAAGGGATGTCTTTTTCTTTTTTCATTATATCTATATACTGAAATAATAGGTTGGACAATTAACTGTTTAACTATTATAACTAAACATTGATTTCATTTTCTTAGTTCCAGTTTTTTTTATTCGATTCTTTCAAATGGTGAGAATCTTTGTTGGGTAGCAGGGTACTTATCTCATGGGCTTCCATATTTGCTGTCAGAATCTGCAAAATAGCCTTATACTGTTTAGCTTTTGCATCCCTAAGCATCGCATTCTGCATGCTTATTCCTATTTGGGGAGCAATACCCATTAGTAGATTGATATCGCTTTGAACAAGCGGCCTCTTTGTTTTAATATTGTCAACGGCAAGAATACCTAATGATTCTTTCCCGTAAATTATAGGACAGCAGATAAAAGATTTTGTTCCCAGTTTCTTTAAACAATCAAGGCTCCAGGGAGAGAGATAGCCTTCTATTTCGTGAATATCATTTATCAGGAAGGGGGTTTGTTTTTTAAAAGAGACTACAAAGATCCCTTTTGAATCAGGGTCATTAAGATGAAAGACGGTCTCCATTAAAAACTTTATCTCTTCCCCGGAATATCCGAATGCTGAATGAAAGACAAGCCTGGTCTTGTACCGGTTTGCCAGAAGGATCATACCTCTGTCAAAGTCGAGGCGTTTCTCCAATATCTCAATAACCCTATTTACAAGACTGTCCATATCTGAAAACCTGCTAAGTGTCTCCCCGATTTCATTTATCATCAGGGTATAATTAAAATTAATTTTGCCTTGTTCAGCAAGCTTCTCTGAAGTATCTTTTAAAGTATTGACCGCAGAATTCAAGGTTTTAATTTCTGTGGTTACAGCATACCAACTTAGCAGGATTAAGCTTCCTAAAAACAAGGGGGTCATGGTTGTCAGAGTAAAGAAAGGCGAGATCAAACTTAAAGCTAATAAAATAACAGCAAAGGCCAATGCCGTATAGTTTCTTACCTTCTTCCAGAAAGTAACCGGCGATTCTTGCCAAGAGACAATATATCTGCATTTCGCCCCTCCTTTAAAGATACATTCCGGATGTTCTATTGCCGGTAATTTATAGTTGAATACCTTAGATACAGCTTCTATATAACCAAGTCTGTTTTCGCATTGAAATGCTTCTTCCCGGACACCATCATTAAGAGTGACAACTAACTCAATCTTATTTGGGCCTAAATCTCTCGTGTTAAATGTAGATGCTTTTGTGAAGTTTGAAGCAGCCTTGCCTAACCGTGTATAGGCCTTACTTGGTCCGACAAGACCGAGAACATACTGTTTCATTACGCCTATAACATCAGGAGATGCAGAGTATCTGCCGGCATCTCTGGCGATCTCCCTGTTGCCGGTAAGCTTCTTCAGCTTTTCATGGAACCTGTTTATCTGTTCCTGAGAAAACCAATGCCCCGGATCCTCAACCTGGTAGGATTCCATCTTTGCGCAGTGCAGGAGTTCTTTGATATTTATGTAATCATAGTTGCGCCTTATAAATTTTAAATAAGTATTTATGATTTTGCTGTTATATAAGAGTAAGTTTTCTTTTCGTTTCATTTGAGAATCTCAGATTATCCAATTATATCGGAAAGTAAAAAAAGCTAAGGAATAAAAAACCTTATTTTATAATACGCAGTAATTTCTCAAGCTGTTTGAAGTAATGATCGAAATGGTCAATGCCTAATACAAGCAGATTATAAGTCTTATCATAAGGAATTGATTGTTCTTCGGCAAAAGAATGGGGGAAAAGCAGTACCGGCATTTCGTCATGCTCATAGTATGTTGATAGCTTTGCGAGTGCAATGTTGAGGATGTCGCAGCTGAACCCTTCCGAATCAAGCGCCAATACATGAATGCAGTTGGTGAGGTCAGACATATTCAGGCCGATGTCTGATATATTCACCATGAATATCGCTTTAAGGGCATGGTTATTCTTTAATGAGAAGAGGCGTCTTTCACGCTTAAAGCCCAGCCTCTTATACTCATCGTCGATGTTTACCGAATCGGCCATCGACGAATCAAGGTCAAGGGCATGGATCATAAGCCCGCCGGAAGTATGTTCATAGAAATTATCTAATTCGTTAAGGTCTTCCGCTGCGGTTTGCCCCAGCACCCAACCCTCAGGAAGGTCTCCTGCATCAAGGTTTTTTTTGCCGAGGAAATAAGCCATCTTGTCAATTGAGCACTTTTTAGGATTATTTAATTCTTGGGCAACTCCGCCGTAAACACGGCTCGGGAATCTGTTCTCCGGCCTGAAATAACAGGCAAGGAAGTGCATATGCGAAGAATACATACGGTGAAATTCATTAACATAGTGCCCGAGCTGCTCGGCGACAATGAGGCCGGCTTTTTTATGATGCTGGGACATCTTTGCCGCATGGTGATGGAGTATCCAGGTTTTGTCATAATAACGGAACATGGAGACATGTCCGTAGATCTTTCCCTTGTCCTGGTAGATTATGTGTTTTGCAATATCGGGGTTTTGAGTATAGAGCTTCTCATATGTCTCTTTGAATTTCTTTTTCTGGCTCTGGATAAATGCATATTTTTTCGGATAGACAAACCCGGTCTCAAAGAAGAAATTCCATAGTTCATCCAGGTCAACGTTGGTGGTGCACACATATGAATTGCTGTCTTTTATCTGATGCAGGAGAGCTGAAAGTCTTACCTGATCCTGAGGCGCCATGTCTAATATAGCAAGGCCGCATAATACGGTTCCTTTGTCTGTTTTCTTTCTGTATATGACCTGCGCTTTGCAATTTATAACAAAGCTGTTCATGAATTCAATGCCGAGTTTTGTGAAGATCATTCCCGGCATTAGAACTGAATTATCCTGTGCCTCTTCTACAGAAATGCCGGAACCGGAGAGGTCAAAGACCTTCAGTATCGTTCTCTTATTTGTAAAAGGATGGGTGAATATAATGTTTGGTGTTGGTGAAAGTTTCTGTCTGAGACTCCTGAACTCCTTTGCTTTAACCCTTGTGATCTGGTTGCTTTGAGGTTTCAGGATAAATGTTTTGGTCTTTTGACCGGAAGATTGCCTTATTATTTCGCAGATACCTGAATACAGTGTTTCTTCGCCATTCTTCAGGATAATATAGACCTGCAGGTCCGGATTTATCCAATGAAACGACTGGGACTTGTCTGAGGAAAGTTCAACACAAAAGGATATGGCGCTGAAATCAACGAGTGAGCCGTTAAAGATAACCCCGTTCTGCATGAACTGAACATGAATTCCTTCGCATGAATTTCTCCTGATCTTTCTGGAGCTTACCTCGTAAGATTTTTCTGGCAGAGTTAATCTTATCCCGTTTTCATCAATGCTTATCAGTTCAGCTTTGGTCAGAATAAGCTCTTGTCCGTCAGAGAGCAGGAAGTTAGTGAATTCATATGAGTTAAGATTCTGATTTTCCAAAGAAGAATCCTTCCATAAACAATTCAATGTATCATCTATACAAGGCTGAGGTGTAGCAGAGAGAGAGAGAGTATTATCGTACTTTTTGTGTCTCAGGTTTATTAGGATGCTGCTGTCCTGGAAATTTATGAAGTTAAGTGCGTTTATAAGGTGTTTTTTACTTACAACCTTCCACCATTTCTCCGGGTCGCCCTCAAGCTGTTTTTCCAGGTTAGATAAGTGAAACAGCTGAGATATCTTGTGAAGATTATCAGCTTCAGCCCTTAGCTTCAACTGCCTGATGTTGTTAAATTCTGTATTTAGTTCTGCCTCTTGTGCCATAATCCTTTGCTTAAGCTACTTTTAAAAAGTTTAGTTCATTGGTTCCGGATAAGGAGAACCCGAATTAAATCTATAAGTAAAGTTTATGTTTATATAATTTCTTATTGAGCAATACCAATATAATATAATGTAAAAAAAAAGTAAAGCCCTATCTATATATATGTTATACATATTTCTTTAAAGAAGGTTATTACAGAAAGTGGAATAATGTAATTTAAAAGTATGAATATATGTAACCTGCATGTTTTATTTTAAGATTATTGTGAGATCTCTATTATTGACGATATCAGAGATAAACGGTTAAACTTGTTCATAATCTTTTGATGGTTCATTGATTTCTATGGATAGACCTTTAGATGAACACACATTTGTTGTTGTTGATGTTGAGACGACAGGAACTTCGACATTTGACCGGATTTGTGAAATCGGGCTTACAAAGATTATTAATGGTGAAATTGTTGATAAATTAGAGACACTTATAAACCCCTGTGTCAATATAACAAACACCATTTATCACGGCATACAGGACTGGATGGTTGAAGATGCGCCTCTATTTATTGATGTTGCCGGGAAGATATCAGGATTTATTCATAATACTGTTTTGGTTGCACATAACGCCCCGTTTGATATGAGGTTTATTCGATATGAGCTTCAGCGTTTGGATACTGACCTTTCTCATAATGCTATTTGCACATTAAAGTTATCAAGACAGCTTCATCCGGATTATCCTTATCATCGGCTTGATTATTTGCTTGAGAGGTATCAGATCGTTAATGAATGCCCTCATCGTGCAGGCACAGATGCTGATTCTGAGGCAAAGCTCTTTCTTGAGATAAAGAATAAGCTTAAAAGTAAGGGACTTGGAACATTGAAGTCTTTAGGTTCGTACAACCATGTATGGTGTGAGAACATATATCTGAAAAACCAGGGTAATGGCAGCCTATTGACACGGGACGATCTGTGAATTTATCTCCTCATTTAGGGTCATTTATTTATGAAAGAACGAAACAATGATAAAGGCAAGTCTTTAAGGCCCACATCAAACAGGGTCAGGGAAGCCCTCTTTGACATTATTAGAAGCAGGGTGGAAAATGCGCGGTTCCTTGACCTTTATGCAGGCACTGGAGCGGTAGGTTTTGCTGCTCTTAAAGAAGGTGCGTCAGAGGTCTTTTTTGTTGAGGTCGCCAAGAAGAATATTGTAGAGATCAACAAGGCTATTGAGAAAAAAGAGCTTGGCGGGCAAACAAAGGTTATATCAAGAAAAGTGTCGTCATTTATTGAATGGGCGGAAGAAGAAGGGTTGAGCTTTGACATTATATTCATTGATCCTCCTTATCATACAGATGAGATCAACAAGGCTATGTCTGCCATCGGTAAGTCAGGCATTTTAAAAGAAGACGGGATTGTAATTGCTGAACACTTTGTTAAAATGGAGCTGCCTCAGATGTTTGAACGGCTTGAGAAAACAAAAGATTATCATTACGGAGATACGGTCTTGAGTTTTTACAAGATATCTGAAGATGTTAAAGTATAATGGAATCGGCAGAGGAGGCATGTTTTGAAGAAGACCGCCATATATCCCGGAACATTCGACCCTATTACAAACGGCCACATAGACCTGATCAAAAGGACGTTAAAGATATTTGACAGCGTCATTGTCGCTGTTGCTCCGAGCCGGAAGAAGCAGCCGTGCTTTACTACTGAGGAAAGAATAGAATTGATAAAGTCATCCATGAAAGGGCTTAATGGCGCAAGAGTAGAGTCTTTTGACAACCTTCTTGTTGATTACGCGGACAGCAGAAAAAGCATCGCGCTTGTAAGGGGCTTGAGGGCTGTATCTGATTTTGATTTTGAGCTGCAGATGGCACTGATGAACAGGCGGCTTAATGCAAATATAGAGACGGTTTTTATGACCCCCAGCGGTGAATATATCTTCCTCTCATCCACCCTTGTAAAGGAGATAGCTTTTTTTGGAGGCTCGCTGAAAGGGCTTGTGCCAAAGGCTGTCGAAAAGGCGTTAAAAGACAAGTTCAGGAAACAAAAGGCGTAAGGCACAAAGCAAAAAGCACTGAACTTATATGCCGTTTTCATTTCTTTTATAAAACCAAACAACATGGGCTATCTTAAGATCATAGCGGCTATTCTTATCTGGAGTTCCCTCGGGATATTCGTAAGGAACGCCGGGCTTCCTACGCTAAATACGGTTTTTTATCCGGCTGTGATAGCTCTTGTTCTTCAGTTCCTTATGCTTGCAGCAAAAGGGCAGATAAAAGGCTCTTTAAAGAATGCCGGCTCTGTAAATCATTTATTGATCTTATCCTTTATCCCCTTCCTTTTTCTTGCTAACACGCTTCTCTTTTTCTTTGCTTTCAAACACACGACAATAGCAAACTCGGTGCTCACGCATTATACAGCCCCGATATTTGTAGCAATGCTTGCGCCCGTCTTTCTTAAGGAGAAGATATTCAGGACAACATGGATCGCTATCATGCTTTCATCTATGGGTTTATGGGTTATGTTGGGGAGGCCTGACTTCACTGAAATGCTTTCTGTGAACAATGGAAATACCAGGGGGATCATTGCCGGCGCCTTTTCAGGCGTTGCTTACGCATTTATAATTTTGACTGTGAAAGGGATAGCTTCAAGGTTTTCATCGCTCTTTATCGTTTTTGTGCAGAACTTAGTGGCTGTGTTTGCGCTTCTCCCCTTTATAGCAGGCTCGGAGATGACTTTTCAGGCTCTTCCTTACCTTATAACGATGGGTTTTCTCCATTCGACTATCGCGCCAATATTATATGTAGACGGCATCAGGAGAGTTAAGGCAAATGAAGCTGCGATATTGGGTTACTTCGAACCGGTCGGCGCGATAATCCTTGCGTTCATCTTTTTGCAGGAGGTGCCTGAGCCCGTGGCGCTGCTTGGCGGCGGCCTGATAATCTTATCCGGGATTATGATATTGAGGCAAAAAAAAGTTAATGATCTTTATTGATAATTCTTTTAATCACTTCTATATCATTTAATATTTTTTTAAACACAGCGTTTGAATCATATACTCCGGTCAGATCCACCCAATTTATATCAGGCTCTTTTCTGAACCATGTCATCTGCCTCTTTGCGTAATTCCTCGTCCGCTTCTTGATGAGTTCAACCGCTTCTTCAAGCGGCACTTCTCCGGCAAGATATAGGCTCATCTCTTTATAACCGAGGGCCTGCATGGCTGTCCTGTCCGGCTTTAGCGTAACGAGCCGCAGAACCTCTTCCAGCAGGCCGTCCAGCATCATCTTGTTAACCCGCTTATCTATCAGGCTGTAAAGCTCTTTTCTGTCGCGTGTAAGACCGATTTTGATAAAGGTATACGGTTCAGGTTTTGTATGGCTCTTCTGCTTTTCCGATATCATGTTATCATTAAGCGATACCTCAAGCGCCCTGATGGTCCTTCTCACATCATTCGGTTCTATCTTTTTCGCTGCCTCAGGGTCAAGCCTTTCCAGGTAAGAATGAAGATATCCGTCTCCTTTGAGATGTTCAGTTTCCAGCAATTCATCCCTCAGTTTCCAGTCTGCCGCAGGCCCCTCAAATAATCCGGCTGTCAGTGTTCTGATATATAACCCTGTTCCGCCTACGATCAGAGGGATCTTATTTCTTTGATGAAGTTCGTCGATGAGCTTAACAGCGTTGTCTCTGAAAAGCCCTGCGCTGAACGATTCACCGGGAGAAATAATATCTATGAGGTGATGCTTCACCTCTTTCAGCTCATCAGGAGAAGGCTTTGCAGTGCCGATGTCCATGTGTTTGTAAATCTGCATTGAATCAGCGCTGATGATCTCTGTCTCAAGCGCCTTTGCAAGAAGGATCGATACACCTGTCTTGCCGACGGAAGTGGGGCCGAGGAGAATGATGACGGGTTTATTATAAGGAGAGGTCATTAGTAAATATTTTTTACTTCCTCTTGAACATCTTCTGAAGATCATCCAAGGATAAATATATCTTTGTCGGCCTTCCGTGCGGGCATTTGCCGGGCTCTTTGCATTTCTGAAGGTCATCCATCATTCTTGCTATCTCTTCATTCCCAAGCGGCTCACTTCCCCTCACTGATGTATGGCATGCCAGCCTGGCTGCTATCTTATCAAGCATGGATGCTTTATCTATATCGCCTTTTATGCCGGATGTCTCTTCTTCAAGTATGTTTGACGCGATATCAAGAAGCAGTGACTTTATGTCAGCCTTCTTCAGCTCTTTAGGCATTGATTTGACTATCACGTTATTCCCGCCGAAATCCTCTACTTCAAGCCCGAGTTCCTTAAGAAAGCCTTTATGTTTCGTAATTATGCCGAACTCTTTTACCGGAAGTTCCACCCTGAGGGGCAGGAAGAGCGATTCAGCTTCAACTGAGGCCTTGTTGAGGAACTTCTCATACAGTATCCTCTCATGCGCAGCATGCTGGTCAATGATAAGCAGTCCGTCGTTTGTGCCATGTGCTATAAAAGACTCGCCTATATGAAAGTATGCAGGAACATCAGAAGTGATACCGGATGCGAAGAAGTCGGTCTGGGACTCTCTGACAAGGCCGGCAAGGGATTCTCGGAACCCTGCGCTGTCCCTGCCGTAGCTGAAAGCCTGACCCTTCAGTTCTTCAGACGCTTTATGCGATGAGGTATATACAACGTCTGAACTGCTTTCTGGATTCAGCGCCTCATAAATTGCAGCACCGACAATCTTATGTATCTCATCAGGCTTTTCAAACCGCACCTCGCGTTTTGCAGGATGGACATTTACATCAACCTTTTTGGTATCGATATCAAGGAAGATAAAGTATGCCGGATGCCTGCCGCTTGGAATGCTGTGGCTGTACGCGTTATAGAGAGCATGATTTACAGTCAGGTTCTTCACCGGCCTCCTGTTAACAAATATCGTCTGGTGGCTTCTGCTGGCTCTTGTAAAGTTCTCTCCTGAGGCAAATCCATAGACCTTAATACCGGAACCTTCCTTATTTATTTCGATAAACTCTTCTGCAAGCTCTTCGCCATAAAGCTGGCCAAACCTCTCTTTGAGGCTATGCGCAGATGGAACATTCAATATCTCGCTGCCATTATGAGAAAGTGAAAAGGATATTCCCGGATAGGCAAACGCCTTCTGGATCACGGCCTCGATTATATGTGAAAGTTCAGTAGGTGTACTCTTGAGAAATTTTCTTCTTGCCGGCGTGTTATAGAAGATATCCCTTATCTCAATGGCTGTGCCTTTTAAAGGCGGGGCATCTGCTATATCAATCTCACCCCTTGCCCCGATCTCAAGTTTTGTCCCAACGCCCGCACCTTCAGGTGCAGTAGTCAGCGTGACCTTTGAGACAGATGCTATAGACGACAGGGCCTCTCCCCTGAAGCCGAGGGTGGAGATATTAAAGAGGTCATCTTCAGATGATATCTTGCTCGTGGCATGCCTTTGAAAACATAAGGATACATCTTCCCTGTCCATGCCGCAGCCGTTATCAGATACCTTAATCAGCTTCTTCCCGCCGTGCAGCACCTCGACATCTATCTTTGCGGCGCCGGCGTCAATTGAATTATCCAGCAACTCTCTTACAACCGATGCCGGACGCTCTATAACTTCGCCCGCTGCTATTTTGTTGATGAGGCTGTCAGGAAGAAGGGCGATTTTAGGCATAGCATTAATTCATCTAAGGAAAATTTAACCTTTGATCATCTTCTCAAGAATGATAAAGAACCTGCCGAGGCGCTTGTAAGTCAGATACATATAGATCTCAACAAAGAATTTGTAATTGCGATGTTTCCATCTCCAGAGTGAGAGCTTATGCAAAGGCCCGAAGACCAGCCTGCTCCAGAAATTTCTAAGGAACCTGTCATAACGGAATGCAAGAAATGAATTGATATAAATGGCATGCAGCAACCCCGGGTTTTTGATCCAGGGATTCCTGACCTCATCATTTGTAAAGTTCTTCCATCCCTCAAGATGCGTAGGCGGTTTAAACCCTAACTTTAGCGCCTCTTCATACATCAACGTCCCCGGAAGTGGCACATACGGCTGGATAGGAACCTCAGCTCCCGGATGCCTCCTGCGTATCTCATCTGCAAAGTCGAGCGTTCTGTTCATCTGCTCCTCTGTCTCGCCCGGCAGTCCTATCAAAAGGGAGTATAGAGTGGGGATATTACCCTGTGAGATGACCTTGATACCTTCATCTATCATGCGCCTGTTCTGCCCCTTTCTGATGAATTTAAGCACATCATCATCCGGTGACTCGACGCCGAAGAAGAGGTAGACACATCCGCCTTTCTTAAACTTCTCCAGAAGTTCCGGGGTAAAGGTGTTGATCCTCACATTGGCTATCCATTTGAAATCGAGTTCTCCGAGCAGATCGACAATATTTGCCATTACGTCTTTCCTTCCGGCGAGGAAGGTATCATCATAAAAGGTCATCTTGTTAACGCCGAGATCTTTGAGTTTAAGCAGTTCAGAGCGTATCTTTTCAAGGCTCTTTACCCGGCATACGTTTTTATGGAAATATACATTGTAGCAAAAGCCGCATTTATGCGGGCATCCTCTTGAGGACTCGTATCCTATATTTTCAAGCGTGTCTCCCGACCTTCTTATATATTCAAGCAGTATCTCCTTGCCTTTGCCTTCGTAAGGAAAGGGTAGGCCTTCTATATCCAGAAAGTCACGGTCTTTGTTTAATGTTATCTTCTTGCCTGCCTTCCACCCGAGGCCGTCAATATCACTGAAATCTCTTTTGCCTTCCTGCAATCCGTGCACAAGTTCAAGCAGTGTCTGCTCACCCTCACCCTTTACAACAAAGTCAACCATGTCAGACTCAAGCGTCTGCTCAGCCATCATTGACGGGTGCGTGCCGCCCCAGACAAGGGGTGTATCAGGGCTCATCTTTCTGGCAAGCTTTGCCAGCCTGATGGTATTTTTTATCTGGAAGCAGGTCATTGTGGAAAGGCCTATCATAAGCGGCTTCCTGCTCACCAACTCTTTAAACCGTTCCATCTTATGTATCCTTTCGTCAAAGTACTCGACCTCAATGCCATGCTCTTCAAGATATGCGCCTAAAGAGAGGATAGCAAGGGGCGTCCATGCGTGGTAAGGGAACGGGCTTGCGTTTGCATATGAGAGTACGACCAAGTTCTTTTCCATATTATTCATTGTTTGCCGCCAGTCCTTTTTTGGAGAAAGGATAACTCACTACTCCATAGGCAGCGGCTATCATGATATCAATCCCCAGAATGTAGTTAAGGCAGAGAGCCCTGACCGCGAAAAAGAGCCCGGCCTCTTTGCGCATGAAGTTCCACCATTTTAGATTAGCAAAAAAGAAGATTATTAACAGAAAGATAACAGCATTCTTTAAAACAGGCACAGCAGGCATAAGAAGTAAAAGCACAAAACTGACAAACGCGCACATGGCGGCTATGCCGTTGCTCGGGGCGGTAGGGCCCGCATTGTCAAGCTTCTTCTCCTTAAAAAAGAGGTGTACCCACATGACGGTCCGTTTAAAGTAGTTTCGCATCGCCTGTTTGAAGTTCGCGAACTGGTGCCTTACAAGCATCTTATCGTTAAGGATTATCGGGTCAGTCCTGTTCACCCTTCTTGCAAGCTCAAAATCCTCGACATCAGCCCCTTTGTACGACTCATTATAGCCGCCTATCTCAAGGAAGAAGTCCTTCTTCATGGCTCCGCATCTCGGAGCAAAAACGCTTACCTCCCCGCCTTTCGTTCCTATGAGATGTATATACTCGAACATCGCCATGTAATGCGGCACAAAACCCTTATTCAATGAATTTGTGTCGCATATACCTATCACGCATTTCGCAGAGGGATTGTATTCAAAATAGTCTTTGACCGCCCGTATTGTACCGTCTAAAACCACCACGTCAGAATCAAGGAAGAATATTATATCTCCCTTTGCCTCCCTCACGCCTTTATTCCTTGCCTTTGCGGGGCCGCCGTTTCTCGCCATCTCTATCAGCCTGACAGGATATTTCTTCACAAGCTCAACGGTATTGTCAGTTGAGCAGTCGTCTATTATTATCACTTCCATATCGTCTACAGCCTGTTTGAATATGGAGCCCAGAAGATTTGGGATGAATCTTGAAGCGTTATATGTGGGGATTACGATGGAGATCATTTTTCCAAGTATAAAAATAATGGAGTTATAAAATCAAATATCCCGTTCAATTGCATATGTCATATAATATGCAGTATCATTGACAATTCCATTGTATATTTTTAATATTAAGCCCTGTGAAGCAGCAAAGGAAAAGAAGCGGGTGAAGAAACACAATAACATAACCTGGATAATAGCAGTTACAGCTATTTTGCTTTTAATTACGGCTCCGATCGCTTACTCAGAGCACACTCACAATCTGGAGGTCTCCCGCCTCTTCATCTCCGAGAGTATGCTTGGCAGAGAGCCTGCCATAGCTACAAAGGTCTTCTCATCCGACCTGGAGAAGGTTTACTGTTTTCTCGAGGCGAGAAATATTACCAGAGACACAGTAATCACCTTTGCCTGGTATTATGGTGAAAAAGAGGTCTTAAACATTTCGCTTCCTGTGAGGGAAGGGGCAAGATGGCGGACATACTCCAGCAAGAAACTGGCAGGCCTCAAAGGGGACTGGATGGTTGTGATCAGGGACAGCAATAAGACTGTCCTTGGGAAGGTAAAGTTCATAGTAGAATGATCCCGCGTATTTTTCAGAGTCACATTCAAGGCTGTCTCAAGGCCAACAGTTTTTTCCACAGGGGAATTTACCTTTTTCATATTGCGATAATTGCGTATTTTTCATTGACAAGAGTTTAAAACTTTTGTATGATTTTTGTAACTATATTCAGAGTTCAACGGCATTAGTAAATGCCGCAAAATTTAAGGAGGGTTCGCATGGCAAAAAAGAAGACTGCTAAGAAGAAGGTTGCCAAGAAGAAAACTGCTGCAAAGAAGGTAGCCAAGAAGAAGACCGCCAAGAAGAAAGTTGCCAAGAAAAAAACTGCTAAGAGAAAACCGAATGCTGCATTCATGAAGCCGATGAATATCAGCGATGATCTCGCCGCAGTAGTAGGCAGCAAGCCTATCCCCAGGACAGAAGTCACCAAGAAGCTCTGGGAATACATCAAGAAGAACAAGCTTCAGGATAGCAAGAACAAGAGGAATATCAATGCTGATGCCGCCCTCAAGAAGATATTCAAAGGCAAAGCACAGGTTTCAATGTTCGAGATGACCAAACTGGTCAGCAATCACCTGAGCTAAAGATTACATAGCCAAAACTAAAAAGGCGCTCTGATATATCGGGGCGCCTTTTTAGTTTTCTTATTGAAATATATCTACCTGCTCTTCAGATGCTCCGGCTTCGGATAGTCCTTAAATATCTTTTCAGCTTCTTCCATCTCCTTATCAGAGAGTTCAAAGTCGGTAAGATTATTTGAGAAGTATCTCTCATAGGCGTTGAGATCGAGCATGCCGTGGCCGCTGAAGTTTGCGAGTATGACCTTCTCTTTGCCTTCTTCTTTCGCCTTCTTTGCTTCAGCCACAACCTGCGCTAATGCATGGTTTGTCTCAGGAGCAGGCACGATGCCTTCGGTCCTTGCCCAGAGAATGCCGGCCTTGAATGCTTCGGACTGTTTAACGGATTTAGCCTCTATTATGCCTTCGTCAACAAGCTGGCACACAGTAGGCGCCATGCCGTGATATCTCAGGCCTCCTGCATGGATCGGCGGCGGAATAAAGGCGTGGCCGAGGCTGTGCATGGCAAGCAGCGGTGTGTAGCCGGCAACGTCACCGTGGTCATAAACGAACGGGCCCTTGGTCAGTGTGGGACAGGCCGCGGGTTCAACAGGATATATCTCTATCTTTTTACCATTTATCTTGTCCTGGACAAACGGGAATGCAAGCCCTGCAAAGTTACTGCCTCCTCCAGCGCATCCGATAACTATATCAGGATAATCCCCGGCCTTCTCCATCTGCTTCTTCGCCTCTAAACCGATTATGGTTTGATGCAGGATGACATGATTCAACACGCTTCCGAGAGCGTAACGGGTCTCGCCTGACGGGTCACTTACAGCAGCCTCAACCGCTTCGCTTATCGCAATGCCCAGGCTCCCGGGGGTATCAGGGTATTTCTCAAGAACCTGGCGTCCGGCGTTTGTAAGATTGCTTGGGCTCGGGATGCATTCAGCCCCCCATGCCTGCATCAAGGTCTTTCGGTGCGGTTTCTGGTCAAAGCTTATCCTTACCATAAAGACTTTGCACTCAAGCCCGAACTGGCTCGTAGCAAATGCGAGTGCGCTTCCCCACTGGCCTGCACCTGTCTCTGTAACGAGTTTCTTTATGCCGAACGCTTTATTGTAATATGCCTGAGCTACAGCCGTGTTTGGCTTATGGCTGCCTGCCGGGCTCACGCTCTCATTCTTTAAATATATCTTCGCAGGCGTACCAAGCGCCTTCTCAAGGTTGTAAGCCCTTATTAAAGGGGTCGCGCGCCACATTGAATAGATGTCTAATACCTCTGCCGGAATATCTATCCACCTTTGTGAGCTAACCTCCTGCTCTATCAGGTTCATGGGGAATACCGGTGCAAGTGAATCCGGGCCGACCGGCTTTCCGTCTCTGCCTATGGGCGGGTTCAATTTAATATCAGCAAGGATGTTATACCACTGCTTCGGCATCTCTTCATAGGTCAGGTTGATGTTTCTCTGTTTCATCTCTTCTCCTTTATTAGAAGTTTATTGGCAAAGCGGGATAAAAAATTTTATAGTTACACGGAAGAATTGTCAATAGAACTTGTTTAATTAACGAGACAAAAAAAGGGCCCGGCATAACCGGGCCCTGACTAAACGACATTTAATGATTTGTTATTTAATCGCGTATCTTACTCCTATATAGAAATTGTGACTGGCGTATTCAGAATCTACCTGGATTCCGCTGTCTTCGTATTCCGGGTCAGATGTCCCCATATATCTGTAGCCAAAATCTATGGTCGTTAAATCATTGACAGCATATCCTAAACCTGCTCCAATTTGATAAGCAAACACATTGTCATCGTAGGAATCCACATCATCACTCAGCTCAATATTTGCAAAACCAATTCCACCCGTTATAAATGGCGTAACTGGAGCATCCACTTTAATGTCATAGTAGCCGTTCAGAAGAAAGCTTAATACATTAACTTCACCACTTGGATCAACAGGTACACCTAAAATAGTAACTTTATCGATATCAGCAGAGCGATATGCTACTTCTCCTTCAAGACGTGTATTATTACCGAGGTCATAGCCAACAGCACCTCCAAAAGCCCATCCGGTATCAAATTCGAGTTCAGTGGCGTTAATACCTAAAACTGACAATGTAGAATCACTTGTCAGAGTTGCACCGAGGTTGCCGCTTACATAAGGGCCTTCAGCAGATGCATAAGATGCTGTAAAGACAAATACCATTGCTAACAGAATAACGATAAACTTTTTCATGTGGCCTCCTTAATAATAGGTTGATAAAGAGATTGCTGAATCTTTCTGCAAAACAAAATCCTGAATCCCCACCTCCTTTTTTGGAATATTGGTTCATCAAATTACTTAACAGAATTAATTTCAAAACATAAGATAGCAGAATGGGTATATTTGTTCAACAAAAAAATAGCTTTGGATAAAAAGAAAACAGGGGACTATACTGTAGCTTCAGGCGCGGCGCTTATATCGCCTTGAGGTGCGATATTCGGAGTTTGACCCTTGTTGATATCCAGGCCTTCCGGTCTCTTCGGTTCCACAATCTTAATTACTATCTCCTGCGGTTTAAGTTCCCTGCCTGCTACGATGTCATCAACATCAGCAGCATCAAGGGTTTCCCTCTCCAGCAGGGCATTTGCCAGTTTGATGAGTGTCGCCTTGTTCTCGGTGAGCAGGGCTTTTGAATGTCTGTATCTTTCTAAAATTATACCCTTTACCTCTGCGTCAATATCTTCAGCTGTCTTTTCAGAATAATCTTTATGCTGGGCTATCTCTCTGCCGAGGAATATCTGCTCTTCCTTCTTTCCAAATGTCAGCGGCCCGAGATTTTCGCTCATGCCCCACTCGCATACCATCTTTCTCGCAAGCTCTGTAGCTCTTTCAATGTCATTGCCAGCGCCTGTGGTCAGATGCCCCAGGGCAATTTCTTCAGCAGCCCTTCCGCCCATAAGAACCGCAAGGATATTTAGAATGTGCTCTTTGGAATATGTATATCTGTCGTCAATGGGAAGCTGTTGAGTGACGCCCAGCGCCATTCCTCTCGGTATAATGCTGACTTTATGGATCGGGTCTGCTTCAGGAGTAAGCTTTGCGACAAGCGCGTGGCCTGCTTCATGATGGGCGGTATTCATCTTCTCTTTTTCAGATATGATCATGCTCTTTCTCTCTTTGCCCATCATGATCTTGTCTTTCGCATTCTCGAAATCTATCATCTCAACCTTGGACTTGTTCTGCCTTGCGGCAAGCAATGCAGCCTCGTTCATGAGATTGGCAAGGTCAGCTCCGGAAAATCCCGGCGTGCCTCTTGCGATAACTTCAAGCTCTACCTTCTCGTCGATCGGGATGTTTTTCGCATGGACAGTGATTATTGCGTGCCTTCCCTTTACGTCAGGATGCGGAACAATGACCTGCCTGTCAAACCTCCCCGGCCTTAAGAGCGCAGGGTCAAGCACATCAGGCCTGTTCGTGGCGGCGATAACGATAATGCCCTCGTTAGGGTTAAAACCGTCAAGCTCAACAAGGAGCTGGTTAAGAGTTTGTTCGCGTTCGTCATGCCCTCCGCCAAGGCCGGCGCCTCTGTGACGGCCTACGGCGTCTATCTCATCAATAAATATGATGCACGGCGCATTCTTCTTTGCCTGATCAAAGAGGTCTCTTACCCTTGAAGCTCCGACTCCGACAAACATCTCGACAAAATCAGAGCCGCTTATAGAGAAGAACGGAACGCCTGCCTCTCCGGCAATCGCCTTTGCAAGGAGCGTCTTTCCTGTGCCCGGAGCTCCGACAAGCATGATGCCCTTTGGGATCTTGCCCCCGAGCTTCTGGAATTTCTGAGGGTCCTTTAAGAAATCAATAATCTCCTGGACCTCTTCCTTTGCCTCTTCAACACCTGCCACATCTTTGAAAGTGATCTTCATTCCTTTTTCAGAGACAAGCTTTGCCCTGCTCTTGCCGAATGACAAAGCCTTGTTGCCGCCGGTCTGCATCTGTTTCATGAAAAAGACCCAGAGAACGACGAGCAGAATGATAGGGCCGAAATTAAACAGGACATTAATATACCAGGGAGTTGATTCGGGTTTTGCCGTTATGCTGACCTTCTTGTCGCGAAGTTCTTTGACAAGGTCAGGATAATCAGCAGCATATGTCTTAAAGGTAGCGCCGCCTTTTAATGTGCCGGTGATAAGGTTCTCGGGCTTTGCTATAACCACCTTCTCAACTTTATCCTGCTCAAGCTGAAGGAGAAATTCAGAAAAGGGCATCGCCTCTTCGGTCTTGGAGGTGTCCAGTATGTTAAACATCAGGATCATCATAAGAGCGAACATGACCCATATCAATATTTTCTTGTTCATCATATTAAATAATCTCCGGCATATAATTTAACATATTTATATCATACGGCGCTATTTATACAGAGGCGGCTGCGGTCTTGCCAAGTAATTTCACCATTATATAATGACCTGACATTGCAAGCCGGTTTTCTTGACACATGATACTCAAAGATGTAAACTTTTTATCTTATTCTTTGATAGGCACAGGAGATATGGATAAAGACTATGGCATCAGATTATAAAGATACATTAAACCTCCCCAAAACAGACTTTCCCATGAAGGCCAACCTGACAAAGAAGGAGCAGGAGCTTCTGCATTTTTGGGAGGAGAATGACATATACGGGAGAATCCAGAAAAAAAACAGGGACAATGATAAGAGATATATCCTGCATGACGGCCCGCCGTACGCCAATGGGCATATACATCTCGGACACACACTGAACAAGGTACTTAAAGACATCATCGTAAAATACAAGGCCATGAAAGGCCATTACGCGCCGTTCATCCCCGGATGGGACTGCCATGGTTTGCCGATAGAGCATCAGGTCGATAAAAAACTCGGTTCCAAAAAAGAGACTACGCCTATTATTGAAAAGCGAAAGCTCTGCAGGGAGTATGCTCAGGAGTTTGTTGACATACAAAGAGAAGAGTTTAAAAGGCTTGGCGTATTCGGCGACTGGAAAGACCCGTATATCACGATGTCTTATCACTATGAGGCTTCCATAGTCAGGGAGCTTGGAAGATTCATTGAGCAGGGAGATGTTTATAAAGGGAAGAAGCCTGTTCACTGGTGCCCGAACTGTGTTACCGCGCTTGCAGAGGCTGAGGTGGAATATGCTGATAAAACATCGCCTTCCATATATGTGAAATTCAAGGTCAAAGACTCATTGGGGAAGTTCACCTTTGATGCCGCAGGGACTTTCTTTGTGATATGGACAACTACCCCATGGACGATCCCTGCAAACATGGCTCTTTCATTACACCCGAAATTCATATACCGCAATGTTAAGACACCTGCCGGTGAACTTATTATTGCACAGGACCTGGTTAAAGCCTGTATGGAAAAGATAGGTTATACAGAGGGTGAATATACAGTTTCTGACGGTGAATGGACAGGTTCTGAGCTTGAAGGCATCTTATGCAGCCATCCATGGATAGACCGTGAAGTTAAGACGATACTTGGCGAGCATGTGACATTGGAACAGGGGACAGGGGTTGTACACACTGCTCCCGGTCATGGCGAAGAGGATTATGAAGTTGGCCTGAAGTACGGACTTGATGTCTACGCCCCGGTCAATCAGAAGGGAATCTTTACAGAGGAAGAGAAGGATTTTCATGGCCAATTCGTATTTAAGGCAAATGAAGGGATAATCAGCAGGCTTAGAGAAGAGAATGCTCTTCTTGGGGAGCCGGAAGACATATCACATTCATACCCGCACTGCTGGAGATGTAAAAAGCCCGTTATCTTCAGGGCAACAGAACAGTGGTTCATATCTATGGAGAAGAACGGCCTCAGACAGGCAGCCCTTGATGAGATAAAAAAGACCGAGTGGATCCCGAAATGGGGAATGGACCGGATACTTGGAATGGTTGAGAACAGGCCTGACTGGTGTATATCAAGGCAGCGGTCCTGGGGTGTGCCGATCACAATATTTCAGTGTAAAAAATGCAAGGCGTTTATTACAGATAAATCGGTCATAGATAATGTTGTCAATGAAGTGGAAAAAGCAGGCGCTGATGTATGGTTTGAAAAGCCTGAAAATGATTTAATTCCAAAAGGTTACAAGTGTAACAAATGCGGTTCCGGTGATTTTGAGAAGGAGAAGGATATCCTTGATGTATGGTTTGATTCAGGTGTCAGCCACGCTGCAGTCATGGAGTGGGACCCGAGGCTTTCGAGCCCCGCTGATCTGTATCTTGAAGGCAGCGACCAGCACAGGGGATGGTTTCAGGCTTCCCTCCTCGCCTCAGTCGGCACAAGGGGCAGGGCGCCGTATAAGGCTGTGCTGACCCATGGCTTTGTTGTTGACGGCAAGGGTAAAAAGATGTCAAAGTCGCTTGGAAATGTCATATCACCGCAAGACCTGACCGGCAAACATGGAGCGGAAATACTCAGATTATGGAGTTCCTCTGCTGAGTACAGAGATGACATCAGGATATCGAATGAGATCATTGACAGGCTTGTAGAGGCATACAGAAAAATAAGGAATACAGGCAGGTTCATGCTTGGAAACCTTTATGATTTTGATCCTGCGATTAGTTTCAGCAAAGACGACCTTTCTGAAATGGACAGGCTGGCGATGAGCATGCTTCAAAGCCTGACTGAAAAAGTCAGCAGGTCTTATGAAACATGCTCTTTCCACGAGATCTATCATTCTATATACAGCTTCTGCGTGATCGACATGAGCAATTTCTACCTTGATGTGCTTAAAGACAGGCTTTACACATTTAATGCTGATTCAAAAGAGCGGAGGGCATCGCAGTTTGTTTTGCATAACATATTGATTTCACTAACTAAAATGCTCGCTCCAATTCTTTCTTTTACTGCTGAGGAGATATGGGGCCACATTCCCGGACAAAAGGAAGAGAGCGTATTCCTGAGTGATTTCCCGGAGGTTAACAAAGACTATCTTGACACAGACCTCGAAAAAAGGTGGGTCTTACTCATGAATATAAGAAATGAGGTTAACAAGGCGCTTGAGATAAAGCGTCAGGAGAAGTTCATAGGCAATGCCCTTGAGGCAAAAGTCATTCTTTATGTAAATAGTCAGACCAGTCAACTCCTCGATAAATATAAGGAATTTCTTCATGAACTCTTTATTGTATCCTCTGCTGAAGTCTTTGTTGATGCTGATGCTCCGGATGGGGCTCATAAGAGTGCAACCATAGACGCACTGGCAGTTGCTATTGAAAAAGCTGATGGTGATAAATGCGAAAGGTGCTGGAACTGGAGCATCTCTGTAGGCAAGGATACTGAACATCCAGCGATATGTGAAAAATGCCGTAACGCATTGAGATAATGAAGAAAAACACATTAATTTCTTTGGTAGCTTCTATTGTTGCCATACTTGATTTCATTACAAAAAAGCTGATAGTTGCAACTGTCGATCCAAGTAATGTAATTGATATCCTTCCATTTCTCCGAATTGTTTTGGTAAAAAACACAGGCGCTGCATTCGGTCTTTTTGCATCTTTGGGCAATGCCTTTTTCCTAATAATCACAATTATTGCTATTATCTTTATTATTGTTTACTTGACCAAAATCCCTAAAGGGCTTGAACTCGTTGCGATCTCATTGATTTTGGGCGGTGCTGTCGGAAACTTCATTGATAGGGCTACTATAGGTGAAGTGGTTGATTTTATTGACTTTTATATTGGAGCTTGGCACTGGCCGGCATTTAATGTGGCTGATTCTGCGCTAACTGTCGGGATAACATTGTTTATATGGTCTAATATATTTTGCAGCAAAAAGCATGATATAAAACATGATGAGAAAACTTTAGATAAGATATAATAAAAGATAGAGATGAGCAAGCAACTTGATACAAATAAAATATTCGGTTTAAAAGCCTTTTTTAATAAGCTTAAAAACGGTTCATTAACATGCCTTTTTTGCAAAGAAAAATTCAACAGCTTTAAAGATCTCTGGACACACTTTCTTAGACACTGCAACACCTGATAGCATTGAACAGCCAGTCGTGAGCTGGGTGCCTCTTCATTAATTAGCTTAGTTGCTTTTTCAAAGGATAAGGGCCTTTAATGGGCAGTAAAAGCAAGAAGCAAAGAAAAAAAACGTTGCAGGATTTAGCTTCTTCACCTGTGCGAGATGGTCTGCAAGCTGGGTTATGGATGCGTTTGGATGAAATCATTCTGGGGAATGTTTATCTTATATTGCTTGCTGTAGGCATAATACTTTGCTTTATCCATCTTCATGCCGGTCCACAACCTGGAGATGATGCTTTCATTACTTATCGTTATGTCCGAAATATTGTTTCCGGGCAAGGGGTTGTATATAATTCTGGCGAACGGGTTATGGGGACAACTACCCCATTATACGTTTTGACATTGTCTTTGTTTTCCTTTCTCTTGCGTATAGACAATCTGCCCTGGCTTTCAATTATTATCAATACTTTCTTTAACTTGGTCGCTGTTTTTTTTCTTTGGCAGATCTGTGCGCGTTATCTGGAGAACCGGGTACTTGCTTTGTTTAGCGTGTTACTGTATGTGCTTAACCCTTCAATCATGACTTATTCCTCAGGTGGAATGGAAACTCCTTTATATATTTTGACTGCCATGGCTGCGCTTTATTTTAGCTGTGCTGAATTGTGGCTTTTGGCTGGCCTGAGTGCGGGGCTGCACTTCTTGACTAGGCCGGATGGGGTTATTTTAGTCTTTGCCAGTTTCGTTTATATATGTGTTAAAGCCCCTTCCGTGGCTTGGAAGTATATGATGGTTTTAACGGGTATCGTGTTGCCTTGGTTGCTTTTTTCAGGTTATTACTTCGGCAGCTTTGTCCCGCATTCTGTTTTGGCCAAGGCAAAGGTGTATTATTTAGTCCCTTGGGGGTTTATCACAGTATATTGGTCACAGTTACAATATAGCTTTTGGGGAAGATTGTTTCAGTTCGCTGGCCTAATGAATTTAATAATTCCATTGTTACTCATCTTGCTTTTTGTGGGCTTCGGATGGAAGTTTTTAAGTGTGAAAAAACATATTGGGTATCTTATTATTTCATACCCTGTTTTGTATTTGTCCGTATTTAGTTTGGGCAATCCGCTTTATGCACCTTGGTATGTCACTCCTCTAGAGCCTTTTTTGATTCTGTTTGTGGCAAGCGGCATTTATTTTCTGGCGAAAAAACTTCGGGTTGAGGCTTTTGGAGTGGCGCTTTTATCTTTTATAGTGGTCAGCCAATTGTTTCATTATAATTTGACTCCTGGAATGTGGCAGGGAAAAAATATTTCGCAAGGGACATACGACCCTGCTTGGCTTAGTCCGGTTGCCCGTTGGCGCCAAGATGTACGGGAGGAGTTGTATAAAGAATACAGCTTGCTGCTAAATGAGCAGATTAATGAAAATACGGTCATTGCTCTGCCTGAAATAGGGGCCTTTGGTTATTATTCCAAAGGCAAGATACTGGATACAGCAGGATTGATAAGTCCGGTTGCTTTGCAGTATTATCCTCTAAAAAAAGAGCAGATGGTGGGCAATAACGCCATTCCTCCGCGTTTGATTTATGAACAGATGCCGGATTATATTGTGACTTATACAACATTTATTCTGCGCTCGCTACTGCCTGAAAATGAATTTGCGCAAAAATATGATGTTTTTAAAGTGTCAGAGCAGTTTGATTTTTGGGGACCTACAAAGTTAGTGATATTTAAGAAGAAAAAGTGAAACCTAAAGTGGCAGATAACCTTTTGGATTTAAAGAGAAATCAGCAAAATTTCCTTTATTGTAATGGTGAAACCCTGCAGCTGCGATCATTGCAGCGTTATCAGTACTTAATTCCATAGAAGAGAGATAAACCTCAATACCCTCGCTTTCTGCTCTCTCTTTTACTTTTGTTCTGAGAAGGCTGTTAGCCGAGACACCGCCGGAAAGCGCTATGCTCTTTATGCCTTCATTTTTTGCGGCTTTTATAGTCTTAGTTATAAGCATCTCTATGGCTGCCAACTGAAACCCTGCGGCTATATCTTCTTTTTTGGATTCAGGATTTTCTTTAATGTGGTTCAGTACAGCTGTCTTCAGGCCGCTGTAGCTGAAGTCCAGACTATCAGGAAGAATAGATTTTGGAAATGAAATAGATGATGCATTGCCCTCAGATGCCAGTTTCTCAATTAACGGCCCTCCGGGATAACCTAATCCAAGCAGTTTTGCCACCTTATCAAATGCCTCACCAGCCGCATCATCCCTGGTTCGGCTTACTTCTTTGTAATTCCCAAAGCTATCAACCCTGTAGATACTTGTATGGCCTCCTGAAACCACAAGGGCAATAAATGGGAAATCAGGCCTTGAACTCTCCAAAAACACTGAAGATATATGGCCTTCCAGATGATTTACGGCAATTAATGGCAGATTATTAACATATGAGAGTGATTTAGCAAAACATACACCTATAAGGAGCGATCCGATTAGTCCCGGGCCATGACATACTGCAATAGCGGAGATGTCATGAAAGCCAAGATTGGCAGCAGTCATTGCCTCATCAACAACCGGCCATATCATCTCAATGTGCCTTCTTGAAGCAAGTTCAGGCACTATCCCACCATATTTCTGGTGGATCGCATTCTGGTTTGACACGATGTTGGAAACTATTTTAGAGCCGTCCTCTACGATAGAGGCAGACGTATCATCACATGATGTATCAATTCCCAAAATAAGCATCTGATAGATCTTTCAAGAGGTTATCAACAATGAATAATTATTTTTTTGTAGATACAATTGTATTTAATGCATTTGTGCAGCTTCGGTACATGTACTTATAACATATATTCCCCTAACCTGTCAATTTATAAAAATAAATTTCATTATGTTCCACATGGAACAAACGAAAAGCAGTTTTGGGGAAATGTGGATATGTTGACTGTATGGTTTTAGTCATGATTGTTATCAAGATAATATTCACAACAATAATAAAATTTATTTAAATTACCTATAGCCACATTATGTTCCATGTGGAACACATAGGTGTTCCGTTTAGGAAATATAATATAATCATGAAGCCGGTAAGGCCTAACTAATAATTATTTCAGATACCTATTCATGTGAATTAAACCACCAGAGCTGAAGTCCGGGTGAGGCAATCTTTGGCTTAACCATATTGTAAATAAAGCGGTTATGTTGCTAACACACTTGGGAGAAATATTAATGTATTCCCACTTCATATCATTTTCCTTCTAAACCCAGCTTCTTTTTTAATATCCGTGGCCAGCATTCTTTTTCAGTTAACACATATCGTATTATCCTTTAAAACCAATGAGTTACATGATTGCTCTTCATCGTTTATAATGATTATTTAAATAATTTTCTTAAGTAATCATTGCACAAACATAACCGATTCTGCCTTGTGAAATCACACGATATTGCAGTATATCCTATGGTCTTGATATGTAAGTCACATATCTCGCTGAGGGCGCAGGGCTTTTTATGCCCTTAATCAACTTGACTTTTAAGGCTTTTTACATATAAATTATCTACCTATGCGTAAGCCCTATATAGCAGCTAACTGGAAGATGATGAAGAACATTGCGGAGACCGAGGAGTTTATAAACTCTTTTATCCCGCTCGTTAACGGCATATCTGATGTCGATATCCTTATAGCGCCGCCCTTCACCTCTCTCAGTCTCGCATCGCACCTTCTTCTTCCGACAAATATAAAGCTTGGCGCGCAGAATATGTTCTATGAAGAAAGCGGTGCATATACAGGCGAAATATCAGCTGATATGCTGCTCTTTGCCGGCTGCTCCACGGTCATTATCGGACATTCAGAGAGAAGGCAGTATTTCGGAGAAACTGATGAGACGGTAAACAAGAAGATAAAGATGGCAAGGGATAAAGGCCTTGAGGTGATACTCTGTATTGGCGAGTCACTCCAGGATCGGGAAGCAGGCAGGACATTTGATCTTCTTGGGAGGCAGCTTACGGGTTCTTTGAAAGATATATCCCTCGACGGCATTACGATAGCGTACGAGCCTATATGGGCTATCGGGACCGGAAAGACCGCAACCCCGCAGATTGCAAATGAAACACATACTTTTATCAGAGAATGGCTTAATAAGAACAAGGAACATGCTGCTAGTGTTAGAATACAGTATGGCGGAAGCGTAAAGCCTGAGAATATCGGAGAGCTAATGGCTGAACCTGAGATAGACGGCGCTCTTGTGGGCGGGGCAAGCCTTAAACCCGAGAGTTTTGCTAATATAATAAAAGGAGCAAGAAAATAAAATGTATACATTTTTGGTGGTCTTACATCTGTTAGTCTGTTTTTTCCTTATATTTGTAGTTCTGATACAGAGCAGCAAAGGTGCTGAGATGGGTTCGACATTCGGCGGCGGATCAAGCCAGACACTCTTTGGCGGCAGGGGCGCAACAACATTCCTTGCAAAATTAACAACCTCAGTGGCTATCCTGTTCATGATTACTTCTCTAACCCTTGCGTTCTACTCTATCAAGAGAACATCCATAGTTTCTGATGTCCCGGTTCAGCAAGAGACAAAAGCTCCGCTTGCAGATACGGCCGGGCCTGTAACAGCTACGCCTGACGCTGCGCCTGCAACTGAAACACCGGCAGCAAAGTAATATACGCTATTAGTTAGACATTGCCTGGAATTGATTTGCCTTTAATAGCGTCTGCAATTCTCGCAACCCTGCTCATCTCTTTAACATCATGCACCCTGATGATGTTTGCTCCGTTGAATATGCCTATCGCAACAGCAGAGGCTGTTCCTTCAACTCTCTCGTTTGCCGGAAGGCTGCCGAGTATTTTGCCTATGAACGCTTTTCTTGAGGGACCGAGCAAGATAGGCTTTTCAAAACCTTCGAACTCATTTAAACGTCTTATGATCTCCAGATTATGACCAGCGGTCTTGCCAAAACCAATTCCTGGGTCAATGATGATCTTGTCATCAGAAAGACCGGCTTCCAGCGCAATTTCAATCGATCTTGCAAGATAATCGATTATCTCCGGGATTAACGCTTTATAATAAGGATTCTCCTGCATATTTTTCGGCGTGCCTTTTATGTGCATTATGACAACCGGAAGCTTTTGCCTTGCAACAAGCCCCGGCATCTTTTTATCAAACCTCAGCCCGCTGATGTCATTCACAATTGAAGCGCCTGCATCTATAGCTGCCTTTGCGACTTCTGACTTGTATGTATCTATAGAGATAGGAACCTTAACCTTCCTGGCTATAACTTCGATGATCGGCACTACACGTTCTATCTCTTCAGCGGCAGATATTTTTGCAGCCCCCGGCCTTGTTGACTCCCCGCCGATATCTATTATGTCAGCGCCTTCCAACTCCATCCTGACAGCATGTTCAATCGCAGCTTCTTTATTGGAAAAAAGACCGCCGTCAGAAAAAGAGTCAGGCGTGACATTAAGGATGCCCATAATGCAGGTTCTTTCAGAAAGATCAAAGCTGTGGTTATTCCAGGTCAGTTTCAAGTTAATCAGATATAAGATCCGCTTCAAGATTAAGATTAATCTGAACATCCTTACCAACCATTATTCCGCCATCTAAGGGTTGATTCCATGTCATGCCGAAGTCTTCGCGGTTCAGGCTTGTTGATGCGGTAAATCCTATACATGTCTCGCCGAAAGGGCTATTCACAGGGCCGAGGTATTCAAAATTGAGAGCTATAGATTTTGTTATTCCATGGATGCTCAGGTCGCCTGAGACTTTGCAAGTGTTGAAGCCTGTCTTTTCCGAATTTGTGCTTTTGAATGTGATTGCAGGAAATTTGCCTATGTGAAAAAAATCTTCGCTCTTAAGGTGCTCATCACGCTTGCCTATTCCTGTAAAAAGACTTGATGCCTCTATCGCTAATTCCATAGACAAATTATTTACATCACCTGTGTCAAACTCAATTGTGCCAGATATTTTATTCAACTGGCCGTGGACATAAGCTATCATCATATGCCTGATTGCAAAAGCTGCTACAGAGTGATCAGGGTCTATTATCCACTTAGCCATAGTTAAAGCTCTCCTTTTTTGTTCTATTGATGAGGCATTATCAGTAAGGTTGCGTTCTATATTAAAAAACACTGCGGGTCTTCCGCAAGATAATCACCTTCTCCGGCAATATTTGAATAAGCAAACGCGATCGCCCTGCATCCTCTGCAGTCACTCCACCTTATGCAATTTCCGCATTTACCGTTATATCTCTTTTTATCCCGCAAGGCTTCCAGAACATCTGAAGCTGCCCATACCTCTCTTAATGAATCTCGACGGATATTGCCTATCGGAACCTCTAATCTTCTGCAAGGAAGAAGTGTACCGTCAGAAAGGATGGTTATGCCTGATATGCCTGCCGCACAACCGCCTGAGGGTATGGTGCTCTCATCTTTTTCATATGTTTTCGTCATTGACTGTGAAGCAACAGGATCTCCGGTGACTATTTCGAGCCTGCCGGATTCTATGGCAAATATCTTTTTGTAAAGGGTCGCCGTCTCTTCTGCACTCAGCATCTTATCAACGATGGCCTTTCCACTCCCTGAGGGAACCAGCCTTGAAAAACCGAGCCGTTGCACGCCGAGGCCGGAGGACATTTTGAATATATCCATAAAATTATCCGCATTTAATTTTGATAGCGTAACATTCAGTGTCACTTTCAACCCCGCATCAAGCAGATTTTTTACGCCTCTGACCGAAGCCGCATAACTGCCTTTCCCCCTGATTGCGTCATGCACCGCCTCAGGCCCTTCGATGCTCACCTGAACGCCTTTTACGCCTGCAGATGAAAGCCGTTCTGCCGCCTTTTTATCAATAAGAGTTGCGTTAGTAAGAAGAAAGGCATCAAATTTTCGTTCAGATATTTCATTGAGAATTTCAAAAAGGTCATTGCGCAGCAAAGGTTCTCCGCCGGTTATGTTAAAACTTGATGAAAAGTCTATACCGTATATCTCTTTCCATATATCTATTGTCTCTGATATTTCATCAAGCGCATCTTTCACTTCAGCAAGAGTCATCTCATCGGTTCTCCTTCCCGTCTGATAGCAGTGTTTGCAGTTGAGATTGCATCTTTCGGTAAGATGCCACTGTATGAAAAAATCAAAGATATGATTGATGGACATAATATAGTATGGAACTGTTTAAGATATGATTAAAAAAGAGATATGGCAGAAACCTTACAGCCTTTATTGTAACGCCGCAAAGTCCTGCCATATCTGCCGGCTTTAGCTGCTGGACCAGCAACTATGAACTCTTTCAACCCTTTCACTTGCGGCATACCTTGCCAGGATTCCCGGTGTCTCTCTTCTTCAGGCTTTCCCAGAAGGCTGCCTCTTTCTGAAGCGCTTCTTTGCTAAATGGTTTCTTCATCCTGCCCTCACCCCCTTTCATTGTGATTTGAACCGCTATGACTTCATCATATCAATTTCCGCCACTGCAAACAAGGGTGGAAAACTGAATAACTTCTTGAATTCTTGATTGTTATTTGCTAAGGTGTAACCTATGATAACCACAAAAAGGCATTTGTCCAGGAATCGCCATAAAGCATGGTGCGTTTTATTATTTTTAGTCTTATTTTTTTCATTCAGTTTTGTATCTCTTTCTGAAGCTGCCACTTTGGATAAGGAAATAGCAGAGGCCTACATTAGTGCTGATTACAAAAAAACCGTAAAACTGCTCGAAGAACAGATCAATCAACTTAAGGATAAAGGTACAGATAGTAAAGCGAGAAGATCATCCGAGTTGTATCAAAAAGAACTGCTGCTCGCTCATATTTATGCATGGAAGCTCAATAAATATGATGTTGCGCTGGCAAAATATCAGAAGTTAGATGAACTAAGACAGCCTCATAATGGAAGCGATGAATTCCCTTCCATCGAACTTCTTTATATTGCGGAAATATATGAAAAGACGGGTAAACCCGAAAAAGCTCAAGAATCCTATCAAAATCTTTTAAAAGAGTTGAATTACTCACTTGAGAAAGAACATGACGATGTTTCAATTATCATGAACGAGGAATTAACAAGATTTATCAGTTACCAGATAGACGGGATGAATTTAAGTAAAAAGATTAAGCCGCTTTTGCCAAAGCTAAAACTATCATCCTTTTTGACATCTTCAGCAATTTCCCCATTCTTGACGATTGTGTTAGTTCCTACAGCACAGTATGACTTAACTATTGCGGTAAAAACTGATATGGCAGAGTATATAAAACAAAGCCCTGCAAATCTTAATTCAATGTTTTTGAACTATGGGCTTATAGTAACTGCTTCCGCAGGCACAGTGGATGAATCTTCAGAGCAGGCGATGGAAGCCTATACCCTGAAGTACCCGGAGAGTTACTATTCGCTATTGTTAAGATATATGTTCTATAAGTTTTACAAAGAAAGCGGTCAGGATGCAAAAGCTGTAAAACTTTTGAGTGAACTTAAAAAAATAGCACAAAAAAGAGGAATAGAGATAATCACAGAGCCTGACAAAAGATTTTCAAGCCCTGAAAAGACTTGGGCGATTTATAAAAAAGCTTTTAGAGAAGGAGATGTTGATACATTAGCAGAGTGTTATGTTCCCGGCGTAGGTATCACAATGAAGGCGTTTAAGGAAGTCGGCAAAGATAAGATGAGAGAGATTGGCGAAACAATGGGCGATATAGAAAAAATAACCGGCAATGAAGAATCAGCAAAGTACAGAATTAAGAGAAAAGAGACATACCAAAACAAAGAGTATGATATCGGCTATTCTATTAATTTCCAAAATATTGATGGAGAATGGAAGATGTATGATTTTTAGGAGAGTTTTTATGAAAAAGACTATTTTTATATTTATAATGCTTCTTGTTAGCATTTTCCCATCACTCTCTGATGCAGGATTTTTAGGCCCCTATACAGGCCAGGTTATTGACAGCCAGACAGGAGAACCGGTAGAAGGCGCCTCAGTCTTAATCTACTGGGAAAAACTTGTTCCTTATATTATGCAATCAAGCACAGAACTGATTGAAGTAAAACTTGTTTATACTGAAAATAATGGCAAGTATGAAATACCGAGGATTTTCGCTAATCTTGGCCTCATGAGCCGCTTGGAATCAACAAATGTCATTATATATCAGCCAGGTTATCAGGCTTATATAATGAAAATATGGGATGACAACCCATATTCAAAACCAGACCCTTCGTTTAAAGAAAAAAATAATGTTGTAAAACTCGATAGAATTCCGCCGATGTTTGATCATAAAGAACATTATGAAAAGATAGATGACGCCTTAGAAGGTATTGATGTCTATCCCCCTTATAGTTATACTGCGGATAGTGGGATGCCTTGGGAGAAAGTCTTTGAAATATTTCTTAAGACTCATGCAAAAGACCAACTTTTAAGGCGGGTTGAATGGGAAGGAAAACGCGGTGATTCATTGAGTGGTATTAGCTGTTTCCCTCCAGACAAAGCAGGATATTTTGAGAAATGGAGTAAATTTTTAACAAATGGGAACAGCAAAGAGAAAGTATCCGCGCTGTATAACTTTCCATGCGTAGATTGTTGTAAGACAGATAGTGGCTTCAACGTCATTACCTTGATTACAAATGCCATCAAAGATAGTGATCCATTTGTAAGAGAGGAAGCTGTCTCATCATTAGTACGTATAAAGAGATTCTCAGAAAAGTGTTGCAAAGAAACAGATATAGTTCCTGAGCTAATTAATACTCTTAATGATAAAAGCCCAGCGGTAAGGGCAGAAGCTGCTAAGGCTCTTGGTTATTATAAAGACAAACGCGCTGTTGAACCGCTTATTAACTCATTAAAAGATAAAGATCCGTGGGTAAGGATTAACGCCGCTTCGGCTTTAGGGGAATTAGGTGTAAAACAGGCAGTTGATGCCCTGCTCAATTTAATAGATGACAACTCTGACTGGCGTAATAAATTTGTTCAGCAAGAATGTATCTTAGCACTGAGAAAGATAGGAAGTCGTACAGGAATTGGCGACCGAAAAGTAATATCTGTTTTAATGAAACATTTCAATGATGAATACTTAAAGGCAGAGATCATAATAACCTTAGGTTTATTTCAGGCTGAAGCAGCCAGCGATTTGCTCGCCATAGCTGCAACTGATTCAAACGAAAGGATAAGAAAATTAGCATTAGAAGCAATGTTAAGATTACCTCGCGGCGGCATTCAGACAAAACAGACAGGAGATTTAAATATTGATATTTACATAAAATCCTTAAAAGACCCTTCAGTGGAGGTACGGGTTCAATCTATTAATGGATTGGGAAGGTCATACAGCAAAAGAGCCGTAGATCCATTAATTGAGGCTTTGGACGATAGCAGCGAAAAGGTCAGACAAGCGGCAATTACAGCTCTGGGGAATTTTGTAGATGAGAGAATACTTGACGCATTAATCAAACACTTCGGTTCATCAGCAGCTAAGTCATTTTTATCCATTGCTAAAAAGGCAAGTAAAAAGAAAATATATATTTATATTAAAGACGGCACTCGGCATGTCACAAATAATCTCCATGAACTGCCAACAGGAGTTAGTATTACAGAACACATAGTTTATCCAACTGCTGTAGATAAGCTTATTGATGGCTTAAATAACTCTGGACAAAATATTAGCTTTAACGTTCTGGAGATAATCGAGAATTTTGAGGATGAAAGAATAGAACCACTTTTAATCAAATTCCTTGATGACCCGAATTACTTATTAAGACAAAAGGCAAGTAATATATTAAGTCGTATTGGCACCGATAGGGCAGTGCCTAAATTACTTGTAGCGCTCAATGATCAAAATGGAAGTATAAGGGCGGAGGCAGCCAATACCTTAGGAATAATTAAAGATAAAAGGGCATTGGACCCATTAATAGAACGGTTGAATGATACTGATGACAATGTAAGGGCAACAGCGCTATCTTCTCTTGGGAAATTTAATGACCCGAGGATAATAGATTTAAATATCAAAATGTTACAAGACAAATCAACACATGTTAGAGGGCATGCCATATATAACATACGTGAAAAACCAGACAAAAGAGCTGTAGAATTTTTAATACCCCTGTTAAATGATTTAAAAGCACAGTATATAGCAGCTGAGGCTCTTGGAAAGTGCGCAGATACGAGAGCGGTCGATCCACTGATCAAAGCATTAAAAGGTGACGGTCGTAGTATTTTTAGAGAAAGTGTGGCCAAGGCATTAGGTTTAATAAGAGACAGGAAGGCAGTCCCCACATTAATAGAAATAGTTTCTGATCAGAAAGAAGCCCTTAATATGCGTAGCACAGCGGCTATTTCTCTTGGTGACATTGGTGATTCATCTACATTGGAAGCTCTGAATAATATATTAAATGAAATAAAACCCCCTTTCCATCGAGATGCGAAGGAGGCTATTGAAAAACTACAGGGAGATGTGAAGGAGGCTATTAAAAAGATACAGAGCCAACAAGGTAACAATAAATGATTCGCCCAGTCATGTTATTTACTGCAATTATTTTCCTCTTAAATATTGCAACCGGTTTTTCATCTGACGATCTCCAATCTATAATAGCCCGCCTTAAGAATGACAATCCAAAAATAAGACGAGAAACCACAGACCAACTCGGAGACATAGGCGATAAAGAGGCTGTGAAATATCTGATCCCTCTTTTGAAAGACGAAAACGAATATGTAAGACAGGCAACAGCAAGAGCATTGGGAAAGCTGAAAGATAAAGAAGCGGTTGGATCTCTAATCAATACACTGAACGATCCTGACATTAATGTTAGAGCATTTTCTGTCTGGGCATTAGGAGAAATAAATGATTCGAGGGCTGTTGAACCGATGTTATCTTTACTTATTGATAAAGAGGAGAAGATAAGAGATAGGAGCTTTGAGTCGTTAAGGAAGTTTGAGGACCCAACCGCAAAAAGATTAATGGTTAACACTCTTATTGAAGGTTCAAAAAATTATAATCTTGACACTCATATGCAAGCTGAAGGAATGTTAGGGAAGCTCATCTCCATTGGAGGCAACGATATAATATTAAAGGCATTGGAAGACCCGCAGGGCGATAATGCCGAAACAGTTGATAACTACATAAAGCTTATGGAAGCTAATATCTTTCATGTTAGTGATATTACAAGAAAAGCCTTAAAAGATTACAATGATAGAAATTTGGTGATTTCAGAATTATCAGTTTTTATCAGCGGCAATGAATCTCCGTATGCTTCGATCAGATTTTTGGGAGAGCTTAATGACCCCAGAGGTGTACCTATTTTAATCGGTACGCTTAAGAATAAAGGTTCTTCTGTAAAGACTGTTGCAATTGATGCGATTGGGAATTTAGGTGATAAAGAGGCGGTCATGGTTCTTTTAGATGTTCTTGCTGACCCTAAAGAATATACCGGAACGAGAGATCATGCAGCAAGGGCCCTTGGTAACATAGGTGATGATAACGCCTTAGACTCACTTCTAAATATTCTGAAGAATAAAACAGAAAATAAGGAAGTTCGCACAGGTTCAGCAGTTGCGCTCGGAAGCATCAGAGATAAAAGAGCGGTAGAGTCATTAATAGATATATTCAAAAATGATAAAGAAGATGTATTGCTAAGGATTGCAGCAGCCTCCGCCCTTGGAGATATAGGTGATGAGAGAGCTGTCAAACCTCTTGGAGAAAAAATAGAAGACCCTTCCGGCTATTTAAAACAGGCTGTTCAAAATGCTATACGCAAGTTAACTAAAGGGAATAAATGAAAAAGCTATGAGTACTACTTTATCCTTTTCGAAATCGCCTTGAACTCAGCAGTTCCGGCTTTTTCAAGGAGTTGAAACAATACCGTCTCTGTGCCGGTTATCACAGCTCCGGCATTGCGCATCAACTCCCTGCCAGTGAGATAGTCATCCTTCTTTCGTGAGCATACAGCATCGCTTACCAGATGAACGAGATATTTTTCTTTCAGTAAACTCAAACATGTCTGCAATACACAGACATGCGTCTCCATGCCGGTGAGGATGATCTGCGTTCTCTTTAGAGATGTTAGCTTCTTGAGAAAACCGTCTCCCTTACAGCAGTCAAACGTGACCTTCTCAAGAGGTTCATACACAGGCAGGGCTTCTTTTATTTCATTAATCGTATGGCCGAGCCCCTTTGGATATTGCTCTGTAACAACGATGGGTATGTTTAAAAGTTTCGCAGCCTCAATAAGATGAAGGCAGTTGTTCACCACCTTCTCCCTCTGCTTCATGACAACAGCAAGCTTCTCCTGTATGTCAACAATAACGAGGACGGAGTTGTCTTTATTGAGGATGAATTTATCCAACATTTTTTTTACTCTCTACAACCGCTCCTTCACAAGATTATCCACAACCGAGGGGTCGGCAAGGGTTGATGTGTCGCCGAGGTCGCCTACATCACCCTTGGCTATCTTTCTTAGGATCCTTCTCATTATCTTTCCGCTCCTTGTCTTAGGCAGGCCGGGGGCAAACTGCATCTTATCCGGCGTTGCAATGGGGCCGATCTCCTTTCTTATATGGCCGATCAATTTCTTTTTAAGGTCTTCGGAAGGCTCCCGCCCTTCTTTAAGCGTGACATAAACATAGATGCCTTCACCCTTGATATCATGAGGATACCCGACAACTGCCGCTTCAGCAACAGCTTCATGGCTGACGAGCGCTGACTCAACCTCTGCGGTGCCGAGCCTGTGGCCTGAGATATTAATGACATCATCGATCCTGCCCATAAGCCAGTAATCGCCGTCCTCATCAAATCTCGCCCCGTCGCCCGAGAGATAATTCCCCGGGAATTGCGAGAAGTAAACTTCTTTAACGCGTTTCTGTTCGGGATCGCCGTATGTACCCCTGATCATCCCGGGCCATGGCTTTTCAATGAGGAGATATCCTCCTTCGTTAACACCGGAAGCGGAACCATCCTGTTTTACTATTTTAGGAACGACACCGAAGAACGGCCTGTTTGCAGAACCGGGCTTGAGCGTCATTGCGCCCGGAAGCGGCGTTATAAGGATGCCGCCTGTCTCGGTTTGCCACCAGGTGTCAACTATCGGAAGTTTACCTTTGCCTACATGCGTGTGATACCACATCCATGCCTCAGGATTTATCGGCTCGCCAACAGAACCGAGGAGTTTAAGAGAAGAGAGATCGTATTTGTCCACCCATTTTTCGCCTTCCTTCATAAGCGCCCTGATGACGGTCGGGGCCGTGTATATCTGGTTTACTCCGTGTTTGTCGCAAATCTCCCAGAACCTTCCGGGATTCGGATATGTAGGCACGCCCTCAAACATAAGGCTCGTTGCCCCTTCTGAAAGAGGCCCGTAGACAATGTAGCTGTGACCTGTGACCCAGCCGATGTCTGCTGTGCAGAACCAGGTGTCTTCTTCATGATAATCAAATATGTATTTAAAGGTTAGGTTTGTATAGACCAGGTAACCGCCTGTTGTGTGGAGCACACCCTTGGGCTTTCCTGTTGATCCGGATGTGTACAGAATGAAGAGCGGGTCTTCAGCATCCATCTGCTCGGGTTCGCAGTAATTGCTTATGTCTTCTGCTTCCATCTCTTCATGCCACCAGAGGTCACGGCCTTCTTTCATTGTAGCGCCGTCAGTCCTCTTGACCGCTATTATCTTTTCTACCGTCGGACATTCCTCAGCAGCCAGGTCGGCATTTGCTTTAAGGGGAACATTTTTCCCGCCCCTTACTCCATGATCTGATGTGATGACCATCCTGGCGCCGCAGTCCTGTATCCTGTCCCTGAGAGCATTTGAACTGAACCCGCCGAATACGATACTGTGAATAGCGCCTATCCTCGCGCATCCGAGCATTGCGACCGCAAGCTCCGGTATCATAGGCATATATATCGCAACCCTGTCACCCTTGCGGATGCCGTTCTTCCTGAGCACATTGGCGAACCTGTTCACCTCAAGATGAAGCTGCCCGTAAGTATAGGTCTTGTATGAGCTGTCGTCAGCCTCCCATATGATCGCCGCCTTATTTCTTCTCCCTGCCTTTAAGTGGCGGTCAAGGCAGTTGACCGAGGCGTTCAGCTTTCCGCCGGGGAACCACTTGATTTCAGGCTTGCTGAAGTTATATTCAAGAACCTTGTCCCACTTTTTATACCATGTAATATTTTTTTCAGCGATCTCTCCCCAGAAGCCTTCCATATCATCAACTGAACGTTTATATAGCTTTTCATACTCTTCCATGCTCTTGATGTGCGCCTTTCCGCTGAACTCCTCTGAAGGCGGGAATGTCCTTTTTTCTGACATTAAGACCTGAATTGATTTCTCTTCCGGCATATAAAATTCCTCCTTGAAAAGTATCGTGCTATGGTATTTATCTTAAAAAGAGACTCTGGATTCCCGCTTGTGCAGGAATGACAAAGCCTTATTATCTTACATCTTCAGGCATCTTCTTGCTATCATCCCGGGCATAGTCTCTTTTGCCCTCAGGGCGCCGTGGGGACAGACCTCTATGCAGCAGTAACACCTTATGCATTTTTCATAGTTAAAATCAATTCTCTTTTTTGCGCGGCTTATCGCTTTTGCGGGACAGTACTTCCAGCATTCACCGCAGAGTTTGCACATCTTGTCATTGCATACAGGCCGTTGGGTTAAATGGCTTCTCATAAAGCTGTGAAACCTTTTCGGGCCGAACATTCCTGAGGTTGTCTGCGGAAACTTAAAATCTCTTATCTCAGGCATCGTCCCTTCGATCTCAACCTCTTCATCTGCCAGCCCATACTCAATAGCGATCTTGTTGGTCAATAACTTCTCAGGTTTGATCCCAAGCATCCTGCATAAAGCGATATCCAAAGCTACGGTGTCCCGGCTGCCTGCGATTATGCCGATCTCCCTCGGCTCACCGCTCCTGCCGGGCCCCTGTCCCTCCATCCCGAGGATCCCGTCGATTATTGTTACAGAGGGTTTGACAGCTTGATAGATCCTGACGAGCAGCCTTGCAAAGAGCTCTCTCTCCATGCCCGCTCTCAAATGCCATTCGGGCTTCTTCATCCCGACTATGCAGCCGAAGAGGTTTTTTACTCCAAGCGTAAGGAGCATCTGCGAATGGGTCTTTAATTTCGGGAGGTTTATGAAGAGGTCGGCATTCAACGCCTCTTCAGCTATCTCGATCTTGCCGAATGGTTTGCCTGCTTCAATAGAGACGCTTTTTTTAAATTCGCTAAACTCAACATCAAGGCCTTCAAGAGCGCTTCTGGCCCCGCTCTCAACAAGTATCTTTTCAAAAGAGCCCGTGGCAGGGCTGTCCGAGATAACTGGATGAGCGCCCATATAAAGCACATACTCCGCAGCCGCTTTAATGATCAAAGGGTGGGTTACTATCGCCTTATCAGGAGGTGCCGGAGCAAGGAAGTTCGGCTTTATCAGCACACGGCTTCCCTTCTGAACCATACCTCCTGCCACTGCGTCAAAGAGATCAAAGAAAGCCGGCTTTAATGTCTTATAGTCGTATGACGCGTTCCTGATTATTACCTTTGCCATAGTTATCTATCTTAACAAAATCAAAAACAGTTAGACATTTTCCGGCATTTGATGATACCGTATTAAAATGAAAACGGGCGTCTTTCAATTTGATACGGCATTCGGGGAAAAAGATAGGAACCTGAAGAAGGTTGCGGCTGCATTAAAAGATATTGACCTTCAGCTCCTTGTCCTGCCGGAGCTTTTTGCCACAGGCTACCAGTTCAGGTCACATGATGAGGTGGCGGAACTTTCTGAAACTGTTAAGGGCGGGCAGACAACAGAGTTTCTCTGTGATATGTCCAGAGAAAAGGGCATCTATATCGTTGCCGGGCTTCCTGAAAGGGGCGGAGATAAATTTTATAACTCTGCCGTGCTCACAGGGCCTGAAGGATTGATAGGCACATACCGCAAGACCCATCTCTATTTTGAAGAGACATTATACTTCACGCCCGGAGATACAGGCTTCAGGGTGTGGGATACAAAGATAGGGAAGATAGGTGTCATGATCTGCTATGACTGGTTCTTCCCGGAATCATTGAGATGCCTTGCCGTTGAGGGCGCGGAGATAGTCGCGCACCCTTCAAACCTTGTGCTTCCATACTGCCCTGATTCCATACATGTAAGGGCGCTCGAGAACAGGGTATTCACTGTCACCGCAAACCGTATCGGCATTGAAGACAGAACAAGCGGCAAGCCGCTGAAGTTCATAGGAAGGAGCCTGATAGTTTCACCATATGGAAAAGTGCTGGCAAAGGCGTCTGACAGGGATGAGGCAATTATAGTCGCAGATATCAATCCTTCGGACGCCAGGGACAAATCAATGAACGTTTATAATGATATTTTTGGCGACAGAAGGCCGGATATGTACGGAGCCCTGCTTAAAAGATAATTTATTAACAGTGAGTTGTAATATTGCCTGCTTCCAGTTACTGCTGAACATGCTGCGTATGTGGAAAAGCTTCCGTCCATCCATACAGACCCGTTTGACCGTATCCTGATCTCTCAGGCAAAGTGCGAGCCTATGATGTTTATCACCCATGATGCTCTGTTGTCCGGTTATGGTGAGCTGATTATGGTAATTTGATAATAAAGCAAATCAGGCTGTTCATCACCTCTCACGATCAGTCGGCCGATCATCCTCATAATGTTCCCGATACCATTTGGTGTAATGATGTTTTGCCCAGTGCCTGTCAACAAAGCCTGTTATCATGCCTTCAAGCCCGATGCGGCTTGCGGGATTTATCAGCGCCATATAGATATGTCCTGCTATCAGCGGAACGACTATCATCGCCATAAGGAAATGCAGAACCCATGATATAAAAGCGACATCGGTCAGCCATACCAGAAGGCCGGTCAGTATGTAAAGCGGGTATGTCGCCATGAGGTTCATGAAGTTGATCTTTTCCGCGGCATTGAACTTGCCCTGCTCAGGGAGCACGAACTTTTTGCTTACTGCGGCAAGCCCCATGAGTGAGAGCCATCTCAGGTCTTCAATCGTCCAGACCCATGCCTGCCTTATGTTGTAAAAATATATCCTGTGATCCCCTTTGCTTTTCATCACCGCTATAAGTGGAAGAAATATCAGGAACATGCCTGATATCCTGTGCGCCCAGGAGAACAACGCGCGGTAAGGACGCTGCGGGTCAGGGTTGTAGACGATGACCATCACAAGCGCTGTTGCCATGCATACGAGGAACGGCACCGCCAGCGCCCAGTGCAGAGACCTCTCTGATTTTCTGAAGCGCAATATCTTTTCTGAAACCGGGATATCATCTATAATCTTATTTTCATCACCCTCGCTCATTTACACACTCTCCTTTCCGTCAGTATCTTCATAATACTTAGAACTTATATCCGACCTTTGTGAATATGGATGTGTTGTAATAATCATCTTCCTGATAACGCTCGGCAGAAACAAACAGGTCATAGCTCTTATTTATCCTCCAGGCAAGCGACGTCCCGTAAGTCAGGGTATTGTTTGTAAAGCCTGAACCGCCGCTTTGAAGCTCCTCGAGCTCCTTGCTTATATAAACTGAAGCATCCACATCTTCAAGTATCCTGTGCGAGACCTCCGCCCGGAATTCATTCGAAATTGAATCAAAATTATCTACATGGGTATAATTGCCTGAGATATCAAAGCCATGGAGATCGCTTTTCTTCATTCCTGCCGTGTATCTCAGCGCCTCCGCGTCGTCTTCCCCTCTTTTCTGATATGCCACAGACCCGAATATCTTCAGGCCTCTTGAGATGTTGTAATCAACCTTGAAGCCTGTCCTTGCGAGGGAGTTGAAGTCATAGAAATAGTCATCATAATAATCTATCTTGAAATAATCCTTTGCAGACGCATACAGTTTCACAGCCCTGTAATAGCTGTGAAAGAGCGTGAACCTCAGGTCTCTGGAATATGCGTACAATGCATTAAGGTTGAGGTTCTCAAGGTTTATCATATCATTCAATTGATTTCTGCTCGCGACCGCGATGGCATTGAGCTGAAGTTTTTCGATCGGGCTGGAGTCAAGCTGCATGGACGCGTACTCCCTGTCGGTCTCTCCTTTATATCTCATGTTCTCATAGCCCATCTTCAGATCGTACTTCTCCTTGTCTATTTCGCCGTAGACCCCGATGCTCGTGAATTTGGAGTTAAAGGAGCTGTCATACCTGTCAGGCGCGAGGCCGCCGAATATGCCTATGCCGATATCATCGGTAATGAGATATTTAACATTGAGGCCGTCAATATATGAGTTGTACATCTCCTCTATATACTGCCTGCCCAGAACGGCTTTAAGCTTTCCATCCGGAAATTTATATCCTGCCCAGAGTTCCATCAACTTGAATTCAGGCGAGTCTTCATGCAGGTCGCCGTCAAATATCTTTCCTCTTATTCTCCCGTTAAAATTAAAATACCACCCCGGCTCTTTGGCTTCATCTTTATATATCCTTATCCTGGATGAGAGGACATGAAGATCGCTGCTCTCGCTGTCGAAAGAATAGTAATCGCTTAATGAGAGCCGCCCTTTTATCTCCTCTGCGTATGCAGATAAAGGCAGGAGTGTCAGCAGCATCACAAACATCAGCATCTTTAAGATAGTTTTAAAATGTTTCATATTCATCTCTCCTTTTTTAATCATCGTCAGCTCCTTCCCATGTATTAATGTTATGACAACGCAGACAGTCAGTAGGATTGTTCGGATGCTCCCTCGCGTGATCGCTTGAATGGCATCTGTAACAGTTATCCTCGCTGGTTCCGACATACGGCCCGGGATAACCGGCCTGATGACAAGCCGAACAGTCGAGCGACACATGAGCTCCCTGCAACTGAAAACTCTGATGGCTGACCGCACCGCTCCAAGTGTTGTTATTATGGCAGAGCAGACAGTCAGTAGGATTGTTCGGATGCTCCCTCGCGTGATCGCTTGAATGGCATCTGTAGCAGTTATCCTCACTGGTGCCTGCATATTGTCCGGGGTAACCGCTGCTGTGACATGACGCGCAATCTAAGGACACATGTGCGCCTTGCAATTGGAAACTCTGATGGCTTGTTGCGCCGCTCCAGGTGTTGTTGTTATGGCAGAGCAGACAGTCAGTCGGATTGTTCGGATGCTCTCTCGCGTGATCGCTTGAATGGCATCTGTAACAGTTATCCTCGCTGGTTCCGACATACGGCCCGGGATAACCGGCCTGATGACAAGCCGAACAGTCGAGCGACACATGAGCTCCCTGCAACTGGAAACTCTGATGGCTGACCGCGCCGCTCCAGGTGATTCCATTATGGCACTGCGTACAGTCTCTTGGAAGTGACGGATGCTCCTGAGTATGTTGAGAGCTATGGCATGTATAACAGTCATCAGGGCCCGCCCCGGCATACTTTCCAGGATATCCGCTATTGTGACATGACGCGCAATCCAAGGCTGTATGCGCACCTGTGAATGAAAAATTCTGATGGCCGTATTTCGCGTTTGCCCAGCTGAATTCAGAATGGCAGTCTGTGCATGCGGTGCTGAAGTTCAGGGCTGTATGCGAAGGCGAAGCTATCCGCTCAAATTTGCTTGCCGCGACGCCTGAAGCTGAATGGCAGCTATAGCAATCATCTCCTGATAAACTGATATTATCCTTGTGGCATGTCATGCAGTCATTCTTCAGGGAAGCGTGCGCCCCTCTGAATCCAAATGCCGAATGGGTAAAGGATGCCTTGTCCCATGAACCTGTTGTTGAGTGGCACTCCGCGCACTCCTTTGAAAATCCTTCGGATGCATGAAGCGGCGCCGACTGATAGTCGCTTTCATGACACGAATAACAGTCTGAAGATGTGTTCATGAAATTATTGTTCTTGTGGCATTCTGAACAATCAGCTTTTTTGTGAGACCCTGTGAGCCTGAATCCCGTATCGTTATGATTGAAGACCGCGGGAATCCATCTGTCCTGAGAGTGGCAGTCGGTGCAGAAAGGGCTGAACTGGCTCAGGTGAGGCGCGTTGTGACAGCCTGCGCAATTAGAACTCAACTTGCCGAAGCTGCCGCTCTGACGGTGGCACTTTGCACACTCCAGGCTTTTATGCGCACCTTTTAATTCTGAGGATAATGAATTATGGAGATATGTTATAGGATCCCACCTTGCCGGAGAATGGCATTTCGTGCAGGCATTGCCGAACTCGCCTTTATGTTTATCCTTATGGCAGCCCAGACATTCTTTGTAGTCGCCTTCCACCCTGAAGCTGCCGGCATCAACGCTCTTCTCTTTGCCGAATTCTTTAAAGCTGATCTTCTCCTTCTTATGGCATTTTTCGCATTCAACCTTCTCATGCTTTCCTTCAAGCTTATATCCGGCATACTCATCAGAGCCGTGCCTGAAAATCTCTTCTTTCCACTCATTCTTCACTGTATGGCAGGTATCGCACTTCTGCCCCTTGAACTGCTCCCTGTGTATATCAAAATGACAGTCGCCGCAAAGCCTATCCTTGCCGGGCTTAAGATTTCTGACAAGCTTCTCTTTTCCTGCCGGTGTTAATACTTTCTCCTTCTGATGGCATAGCCCGCACTCAACCTTCTCATGCTTCCCTTCAAGCCTGAAATCTGTAAGCTTCGCGTCATTGTGGTCAACCTTTGCCTTCTCCCATCCATCTGTGGTGTGGCACTTACTGCATACCTTCTCTTTCAGTTTGCCATTGTGAATATCTTCATGGCAGCCTGAGCATTCCTTGTTCCCTATCGGGCTGAAGCTGCTTATCGCGATCTTTTTCTCTTTACCGAATTCTTTAAAGCTTATATCTTCCTTCTTATGGCATTTGCATTTGCTGCACGTCTTCTCTTTTAACTTACCCTTGTGCACATCCTCATGGCAGCCTGAACATTCTTTAAAGTTGCCGGTAACCCTGAAGTTTGGAACGCTATAGGTCTTATCTCCGTACCCGGGCTTTTCTTCAATCGTTTCCCTTGGATGGCATTTTTCGCACTTGGCATCCTTGTGCCTGCCAGTCAATTTGAAAACAGAAGATTTATCATGGTCAAATCTGACATCTTTCCATCCTGCAAATGTATGGCAGCTAATGCAATCCTCTGAAAGCCTTTTCTTATGCACATCAGCATGACAGTTCAGGCATTCGGGTGAGAGGCCGAGATATGTCTTCTTCTCTTTATGGCATTTATTACACTCTGTCTTGTGCTTATCCTGCAGGACATAACCTGTCTTACTGTGTATGAAAGCCTCTTTATCAAGCTGGATAATATCGTAATCCTCGCCTTTATGTTCTTTATGGCAATCGATACATTTCCCTTCAGCTTTTGCGTGAAAACCTTTATCAGAGTTTATGCGGCCTATTAATTTTTTGTGGCAGGACTTGCATGAAGCATCCTCGATGCCTCCGCTTAGTGAGTGGCACTTTACGCAATTTGCTATGCCTGTTAACTCGCTGTGAGACCTGGAAAGTTGTCCTGGAGAGATCATATCTCCGTTTGAGGTTCCACAAATAAGAAGGGTAAAAAGAGAAATAAATGTAAGGTTAAAAAACATGTTTTTCGCTATTGAGAATATGGACATTTTCTCCCCCTGTAGTTCTTATTTGTTGATAACAGTTCTAAATTCTTCAGCTAAAAATCCCTCTTTTGCTTGGAAGCAAAAGAGGGATTCAGTTACTTAGTTCTCTTCCTCTATCTCTGCGCTGTCTGCGATAAAATCAACTCCGTTAAAGTTTCCCTTGGCCTCAACTGTGTCGCCTGTTCTGATTATGTTAAAAAATGCCGAGGCGTTTACGTTATTGTCATTTGCATCCGTGAATGCCGCGCCGGCAACATCAACATTTATGCCCAATATCACAAGTGAATTGTTTGGATTCTCCGAGTCCACAGGCCCTTCGATCTCATCATTGCCAAAGCCGGGATCATCATGCCTTTCAAGTTTGACAGCTATAATATCTCCGCTGCCGCTCAGGAAACCGTCTATCTCAATAAAGTCACCTGCCTGCAGGTGGGCCAGATTAAACGACCTCAGCCCCTGCGATGATTCGTCATTGAAGATCGTACTTGGGTCAAGATGTACTGTCAGGCCAAAAACAGTCACTGTGGAATTCCCGGCATTAACAGCCTCAATATTGCCTTCAAGGCCTATATTGCCTGTCTGCAGCCCGCGGAATGTTATTTTGTCGGCTATAATAACTCCTTCGGAATTAACCGTTCCCTCAACCTCAACTCTGATATTTAGAGCTATGTTATTTATAGTGCCATACTCAAAGAGCGTAGCCGCGTTAGCCTGCACCCACTGGCCGTCTACCTTAAAGTCTGTCTGAGATGTTACCTCTGTTATTACATCCTCGATCTCAATGGACTGTCCGGGCGCTGCATTATATTCCTTAAGCTCGATCTCATCAGCAAAGAGTGTATTGCCGATCAGCCCCCCTTCAACTTCAACAAAAAGGCCGTTGCTGATATCCGGCGCGGCCTGCACGTTGCTGTAATCGATCACAAGGCCATTGACTGCGAATGTTTTATTATTAGCGTTATGGCTTGAGACAGCTCCTTTGACCTCAAGGCTTTGGGGAGCAGAGGAGAGCTTTTCAATATATGTTGCAAGGATACTTCCGCTGCTGCTGACAAAACCGCTTATAATGACATTATCTCCGATTGCCATGCCCGCAATTCCGGCAATGCCCTCAAAGATCGTATTGCCGTCAATTGTCACTGTCTGCCCCAGCACTACAAGGCTGTTATTAACGGTGTTTATGCCCGTAACAGGCCCTTTAACTTCAGGGGCGAATACTATTGCAGAAGCCAGGTTCCCTGTAGCTGTAACCTCGACCCTCATGCCGACCCTTAGATCGTTTTCCGTCGCAACGCCTTTGTCTACCGTTATCTGCGTTCCTGTAGTTTCAAACTCTATGCCGTTAACAAATACACTGCCGAATCCGGACACTACCCCTGTGGACATCCCGGTTCCGCCTACTCCTCCTCCGGCATAGGTATTAGCTCCGCCGCCGCATGAGATAAATGCTGTCGAAATAACAACCAGAAGCAAGGCAGGCAATATTTTTCTCCAGCCTGCATATTTTAATTTCATATATGACATATTGATCCTCCGTATTTTGCGTGCCTATTCAAAATAAAAGATGCCGAGGCCTGCCCTTTTCCTGCCCTCTCCCTTTATACGAGGGTTGATATCCCTGTCGTAATTTGAGATGACCGCGTTCACCGACTCTATAAAGTCCTCACTCATTTTTTCAATGTTCTTTTTTACAGCCGGCAATACATCTTCCGGTATATTGTCGTATGAAACTTTTCTTTGGAAAAAGGCTTTGGCAGGATCATTGACAATATTGTTGTTAATGGTTGATATCAATTCACTGACATCAGTCCCCATGATACTTATCTTCTCAGCCTCGCCCTTCTGAACTATATATCCCTTTGTCATCAATCTGATCTTGCCGTTATTCATCTTGGCAACTCCTGTTCTCAGCATCTCATCAAGCATGGCGCGGGGCGGCATATCACCGCTGTATGCCTTAACAAGAGAAGAGAAGCTGAACTTTCCATTCTCAAAATATAACTCTTTCGGGTTCCCTTTTCTATTCTGGTAGGTAAAATCATTGCGCCAGCCGTTAATGACCCTGACAGCGCGGTTGTAACGGTCAGTCAGGTCAATATCATCCGATTCTGACAGCCCGCTCACCCTCTTGACCTCTTTGCGGGAAAGCCCTGTAAGGACAGCAACACGGGATACGGTCTGCTTTTTGCCGGGGATGGCAAACTCTCCTGACGCAACATCTACATATGCCTTTTTGGCAAGTTCGCAGAATGTGCCATATGAGACCCCGTTCCTGATAAAGAGCCTGACAAGCGGCGTAAGAAGTTTTATGACTGCTGATGAAACGGTCTTTTTAATATCTTGTGCCATATTTGGGATTATAATCCCAAATATGGGAAATGTCAAGCCAATGAAGAATGAAGTTGGAACGCTTTTGGGATTCACAAAATGAGTCCAAAGGAAAAGTCAGGTGGTTTTTGTTCAGGCCTTATAAAGTTTTGGAAAAAGATAAAGGGGACTGATTTTTTCAGTCCCCTTTAATATGATGTTCTTTGAATAGTCTATTTATAAAGCGCTTATGATCTGTGAAATGACCTCTTTGCTGTCGGTTGATTTAATATTCTTAAGCATACCTTTTTTAGAATAATAATCGATCAGCGGAGCTGTCTGGTCAATGTATGTCTCAAGGCGCTTGGTGATCGCCTCTTCGGTCTCGTCAGCCCTCTGAACCGTCTGGCTGCCGCACTTGTCGCAGATACCGGCAACTTTGGTAGGCATGCTCTTTACGTTATATATAGCCTGGCATGCAGAATTGGAGCAGGTTCTTCTTGTGGTGAGCCTGTCGAGCACGACATCTTTGCTGACATCTATATTCGCCACGAGGTCAAACTTTATGCCGAGCTTATTAAACATCTTATCAAGCTCCTCAGCCTGCGGGATCGTCCTTGGAAATCCGTCAAATATGAAGCCCTTTTTGCAGTCAGGCTCCTGCAGCCTCTTCTCCATCATGTCCATTATCAATGAATCCGGCACAAGCCCGCCGCTGTCCATAAAGCTCTTTGCTTTTTTGCCAAGCTCTGAACCTGCCTTTATTTCGCCCCTTAAAATATCACCTGTTGAGATATGAACTGAACCGTCATGTTTTACAAGCTCTTTTGCAACTGTTCCTTTTCCGGCTCCCGGTGAGCCAAGCAGCATTATCTTCATCTTTCCTCTCCTTTAAAATGGTTTTATTTGATTATTGCTCAAGCCCGGCAACAAGCCTTCTGACCGCCTCGGCTGAGACATTCATAGCTTTCAACTCTTCATCGGTAAGCGGCAGTTCAACTATCTTTTCAATGCCTTCAGCAGACAGTTCAACAGGAACCCCGAGATAAACACCTTTGATACCATACTCACCGTCAAGATATACTGAGCATGGGAGAAGCTCGTTTTTATAGCCGTACATCGTCTCGATCATCTCAACAACAGAAGCAGCGGGAGCAAAATACGCGCTTCCTGTCTTAAGCAGCCCGACTATCTCAGCGCCGCCGTTCTTTGTCCTTTCAATAATGGATATTATCTTCTCCTCCGGCAGAATATCGGAAATATCTTTTCCATCCACTGTTGTAAAGCGCGGCATGGGAACCATCTGGTCGCCGTGACCGCCAAGCACCATGGTCTGTATGTCTTTTGGAGGAACGCCAAGCTCCATCGATATAAAGCTCCTCATCCTTGAAGAGTCAAGGACACCGCCCATTCCTATGATCCTTTTATGCGGAATGCCTGTTATCTTCTGCACAAGCTGTGCCATGACATCCATTGGATTGGTAACAACGATGATGACAGCCTCAGGAGAGGCCGCCGCAACGCTCCTTGCGACAACATTTATGATCCTGGCATTTGCCTGAAGCAGGTCGTCCCTGCTCATGCCGGGTTTTCTTGCGAGGCCTGCTGTTATAACTACGATATCCGAGCCGGCTGTCTCTTCATAGCTGTTCGTACCCGTGACCTTTGAAGATGAGTTCCAAAGAGGGCATGCCTCCTGTATATCAAGGGCCTTGCCTTGCGGAACCCCTTCGACAATATCAACCAGAACAACATCTGCCAGGTTCTTCTCTGCGATTAACTGCGCTGTTGTTGTGCCCACATTCCCGGCACCGACCACCGTGATCTTTTTATGCATAATTACCTCAATATTATTATCTGAAACGGATAAACATTATAGCTGAGATGAGCAGAGTTAGACAAGTATTAATGGGACAAGATACGGCATAGCAGTCTTAATGAGATGGAGGGCATAAACGCCTTATTCGCTCAATATCTCTATAACTGTCACTTCAGGCGGAGACATGAAACGTATCGGAGGGCCCCATGTGCCTGTTCCGCGGCTCACATAAATTGCAGAGCTCTCCGTTATCTGATGGTAGCCGCTTATAAAAGGGAAGAACCCGGCTACAAAAAAGTTGAACGGGAATATCTGCCCCTTGTGGGTATGCCCGGAGAGTTGAAGATCATAGAGCCCGAGGATCTCTTTATCAATACGGGGCCTGTGTTTTAGAAAGAGGGTGAACTTGTCTGAAGGCAGTCCTGACAGAAGTTCTTTTTCAGAGAGGCTGCTCGTCTCCCGCAATCCTTCGCCGCCTCCATCATCAACTCCGGCGATATTAATAAGGCCATCTATGGTAATTCCCTCACCACTAAGCAGAGTAAAGCCCGCCCTTTTAATAAACTCAAGCGACTTCTCAAGGCCTGCGTAATATTCATGGTTTCCTGTTATGGCGAACTTCCCGTATTTCGGCCTTATCTCATGAAACATACTTGAAAGGTCATTAAGGTTGCTGCGCTGGCCGTCAATAAGGTCACCGGTGCATACAAGCATGTCAGGCTCCTCGGCCTTCACTTTATCGAGCATGCTTCTGAGCCTTTCCTCCCTTACAATATGTCCGAGATGGATATCGGATATCTGTACTATCTTTATCTTTCCTATACTCGCCGGTATCTTTGAAGAACGGACGATCACTTTTTCGACTTTAATGTCCAGTGCTTCAAAATATCCGTAAGATGTTATCATGACCGCAATGACAAGCGGCGCAAAGAATGCAAAGCCTGAAGACGGTTTAAGCCGGGAAATATCTTTTCCGAATATACGTTTAATGATAAACAGGATAGTCCGGTAACCGTCTATTGCCGCTCCATAAACAAAGAAGAGAAGCATGACCCCCATCCAGATAAATCCCACATTGGCGGTCAGATACGCGAATGTATCAAATCCCTGCTTTTCATAGAAGCGTACGAAGAACGGCGCTGAGATCATCAATATGAAAAAGAGCGCAAGCATTATCTGAGGTCTTTTGCCGGGATTAAAAGCTGCCTTTGCCTTGAGGAATGCGTAGAGATGCATTCCTCCGTAACTGAGGATGAAGATTATGAAGAAGGACATTATGGTTTAAGTTTATGCTTCTTCCTTATAGATGTGTACATCTCTTTGAGGGAACGGGATCTTGATATTTGAGGCATTAAAGCTCTTATATATCCCGGAATTAAGCTGATGAACCGTAAGTCCACGCAGAGAAGGTTCCCTGACCCAGCAGAGCAGTTCAAAGTTCAGTCCGGAATCACCGAATACCCTGAACCTGACACGCGGTTCAGGCTCTTTCTCAATATTTGAGTTTTCCGAGGCTGCGTTCAAAAGTATCTTCTCAACAAGGTCTATATCGCTGCCGTAAGCAACTGAAATTGGAACCTTGATCCTGAACTTTGGCTCGGGCGCACTCTCATTGATTATCTTTGTATTGGCAAGTATCGCATTAGGGACGGTTATCAGCATGTCGTCCATCGTCCTGATGCGAGTGCTTCTAATCCCTATTGTGACGACTTCTCCCCTTTCGCCCTGATCGAGTATTATGAAATCCCCTATCTTGAACGGCTTGTCTATGAATATGCTAATGCCGCCGAAGAAGTTTCCCAGCATATCTTTTGCGGCAAAGGCGACTGCCGCACCGGCTATTCCTGCTGATGCGACAAGAGGCGTGATGTTTATCTTCCACAACGAGAGCAGTGCCATAAGCGCGGCTGCAAATAAGATGATCCTGGAGATGTTCTCAGCAAATGGGATGATATCTTTTTTCAGCCCGGTGGAATCCGATTCTTTCTGTATCTGTGCCTGAATAACGAGGCTGCTGACCTTAATTAATGCAAAGAACCATATTATAACGATGAAGCTGTACAACATTGCGCTGGCGCGGAATACGAACTTTTCAGAGACCTCCAGATAAGAGACAGAAAGGTTTATGCCGATAAATAATGCTGTCAGAAAGAGAGGCTTGTGTATAAAATCGACAATCCTGTCATCAACATCTGATTCTGTATATTTTGTGATCCTCTTAAGAAACCTGGAGACAAAGATATCAAATATCTTTGCTATGGCCACGGATGCAACTATCGTGATCAGAGCCTTCAGATATGAAGAGGTTATATTAAATGAATCAAAGAGTTCTGACATTTTTCTACTTTAAACATAACAGAGATAAATTTCAATTAAATCAAAGAAGGTGAGGCAACAGGCTTAACAGATGACAGTTAACCGGCCGGGGATTTTGAAATCAAGAAAGAAACTCATAGGGCGAACCCTGTGATAGAGCCCGCCCTATAAGAAAGATGCGTTATTGTTATTGCACTAAAACCTGAAGAGAGTCTAAAGAAAAGTAACATCCGTCACAATTCTCATCTTCATTAAATACAAAACTTTCACCGTATAATCCTGCATCACCGATAAAATGCTTTACACTTGGGGCTCCCGGCTCAGAGCCCGGCCCGTCCGCAGAAAAACCATAATGATTATCGATCCCGAAAATAAGGGGGCGTTTCACGCCATCAGGACATGCGGCAGTGGTATTCACATCCCATTTTCCGGTGCTGAACCCTATGGAATAAGAATAAAGCTTCACCCTTTGGTTGAATGTCAATCTATAGCCGGAACTTTGTTCTTTAACGCGCCTGTCCAAAAATATCCCGTCAGCATCAATTAACATCCCTTCTTCACCGTACAATGGAGTTACAGTCAGAGTAAGTTCTCCTGACGGATCACTGTAATTGGTTTTTTCGTTTGTAAGGTCAATATACCTAAGCCTGGCAGATTCCGCCTGGCTCAGGTTCTGTTTTATCGGATTCAATGCCCTTTTTTCCGATGCGCATGAAACTAAAACAAAAAAGACCAGCGGCAGCAAAATTAAAAATCTTTTCATTTTCTTAACCTCCGTTTCTTTAGTTTATAAAAGTTATTAATTTGTTAATGGTGTTATATACTGCAAATTATTAATTAAAAAAGATGAAATGTCAAGAAATGTTACCCGTTTGTTAGATTGCATAACTCTACTCTTAATCCATATCAAGCGTTCGGGATTCCCCCGTATCGTTGTCATATACTTCAACTTCAGCACCAGACCCATTATCTGTTATAGACTGAACTTCCACGTTTTTGAACTCGCCTGTTCCATAATCATATATTTCAATTTCTTCTCCTTCTCGAACAAGATTACCCTTGCCTATTTCGACAAATGATCCTTTATCATAGTCGTATCCATCCCAAGCTATTGATGTGAATGGCACAAGAACAATCAGTAAACCAATTAGTAATTGCATGATGTATCTCGTAGTCTTGTTATAATCTAACAATTAATACAGCCTATTTACTTTTCCAAGCATTAACATGTAACCAATTTACAAAACTGTTTATAAAAATACTGTTATCATCTTCCTTTTTTGTTACATACACACATCCTTTTTATTTGGGACTGGCGGATGAAGTGTGTCACCACTTTATCCGCCTTTTTATTGTTTTAAACTTTCCTGAATAAATCTACTGCAATATGCCTGAAACTGCAAATAATTAAACCACAATATATAGCATATGTCAAGTATTACGCCACTATCCGACAACAGCTTGATTTTTAAATTGTTTTCATGTGTATAACTTGTTAATAAAATAAAAATACTATATTCAACCTATTGAGGAAACAGCAAAGTGCGATAAGGCAAAAATAATATAATAGAAAATTACACTAATGAGGGTGATCTACTTGTAACACCTGATAAATATTGGTAGCGGTGGCAGCCTCGAACTAATTATGTTTCTAAAACAACCCCGTTATTTCTGTTGACTTTTTCACGTATTCTGGGGATTATTAATAGTGCCATATCTGGCAAATAATTATTCTTTCTCTCTAATAAAAGTTATTAAATCAAAATACATCTGTCGTTCATCATCATTTTCATCAGCGGTAGTTAAAAAATCAAAACCATTTTTCTTGTAAAATGGAATGGCAGCTCTATAAGCATCTACAGTTATAAATCTACAACCTGTTTTGTTTTTAGTTGTGAAATAAATTTTTATGAAATTCATTAAATCTGTTCCAATCCCATTTCTTTGATGGGTTTTTGCAACAGCAAAACGCCCCACTTTTACTGCCGGTTGGCTCTTATGGCCTCTTTTTATAAAGGGGATTGTTCTCAGGATTTTCTTAAGTCTGCTTTTTGTGGTGTCACCTTTTTTTATGCTATCGTTTAACACGCTGAAATAGGCTATTGTTTTATCTTCACTCTCTAATGCATAAGTGACAGCTAATAATTGACGTGTGTAGTTCTTGGAGTCCTCAAGGAAAAATTCTTTTAAGTCGTTGTGGTCGCAATCAAACGGTTTTCGTTCTGTATCAGGTTCTATGCGATTAAGTTGAAAATCAGACAAGAGTAGAGATTAAAGCTTGGCGTTTTTAAGGATTTTATTGTAACTTGCCATTGCTTTATCATATTCTGATTTGGATATGCGCTTTGATTCATTTGCTTTTATATTTTTTGCAAAACGTTCAGCATCTTTTCCATACAAGACGGGGGTGTCTTTTATTGATTTTGCCATGATTCCCTCCTGTGATTATAAAACGCTATTTAATAGATAAAAAGTTATATATATATAATCAAATATAACTTTACAATTGTCAAGTTATAGATTGACAGTATAATTGAAAAGATTAGCACGAACATTAGCGCGGAAGTGATAGATAACAAGAGTGATGAACTCGTAACGTCTGGTAAAAATATGGTGGCGGTGGCTGGACTCGAACCAGCGACACTACGGATATGAGCCGTATGCTCTAACCGACTGGGCTACACCGCCGTTTATGGAAAAATGAAGAAATAAAGTAACAGAATAAAACTTTCAAAGTCAATTATAACAAATTGACAGGAGACAAGTTGCAGTCTTTAACACCATTGTTCTATTTGAGCTATAATTGCTGAATGCTTATGGATAATGACAACCCGTTTATAATAATCTCTGTCACAGGAGCGCACAGCAGCGTGGGAAAGACGACTTTGTGCGCCATGCTGTTAAAGGAGCTTAAAGGATTTGGGGCTATAAAGTTCACCCGAACGCCTTTGTACACATCGCTGATAGATGATGAAGATGTTCTGAAGCAGGATGGGAAGGATACCGCAATCATGTATGGCGCAGGCGCGGAAAGGGTGCTCTGGATAAAAAGTCCCGGGGAAGACGGGCTTGGAGAGGTTTTAGACGAGGCGCTTCAGAGGATGAAAGGCCTGAAAGGGGTCATTGTGGAAGGCAACAGTCCTGTGGATTTTTTGAATCCCCATCTGGTAATATTCATAATTGCACAAGATGGCGAAGTAAAACCATCAGCCCTTAAAGTTGCCGGCAGGGCTGATGTTTTAGTTTATAACTGCGGCAAGGATGTCATGCATTTTGACCCTCCTATCCCCATGCGGGAGGATGTCAGGGTCTTCAGTATAGATCTGATCGGAAAAAAGGGGGAATTTGATGAGCTCATCTCCTTTATCAAAGAGAGAGTTGCTGGAGGCACGCATTAAAGAAGCCTCTGTGAATAGAGTAATAACATGCCATTCCATAAGGAAGATTGCTGAAGAGATGGCTGCAACTTACCTTGAGGCCGGAGATGCCGCAAACAGACTTAAGATCAAGATACGCGAATGCGAACTCGGCTGTTTTTAAGGAGAACCTTTCATTAATATGGAAACGAATGTCCTGCTTTTTGAATTAGCCCTTACCTTTTATTCTCTTGCCACAATTGCCGGCGTAATAGAGCTCTTCAGGAAGATAAAGACAACATCGAAGGCGACATTATATTTTGCACTGATGGGGTTTGTTTTACATACTGGCAATATCGTGGTCAGGTATATTCAGGGCGGGCATCTGCCTGCTACCAATCTGCATGAATCCACTTCGTTTTTAGCATGGTGCATCCTGCTCCTCTTCTTCTTTCATGAATACCGCTACAAGCTCGGCCTTCTAAGCTCTTTTATAATGCCGATAGTGCTTATCTTCATGCTCTCATCATCTGTATTCCCGAGGGAGATAACAGAGCTAAGCCCTGTGCTTAAGAGTTATTGGTTCGGTTTTCACGTCGCGCTTGCTTTTCTTGGCGACGCGGCGTTTGCCATGGCATGCGGCATCGGCATTATGTACCTTATACAGGAACGGTTTGTGAAACACAAACACCTGGGAGGACTCTTTCAGAGGCTTCCAAACCTTCAGTCGCTTGATGAGGTCAACTATCATCTCATAACTCTCGGATTCCCTCTTCTGACGCTTGCAATGATAACAGGCGCCATATGGGCCAAATCCGTATGGGGGACATATTGGCGGTGGGACCCTAAAGAGGTCTGGTCCCTGATAACATGGCTCATCTATGCGCTTGTGCTTCATTTAAGGCTGACCGTCGGATGGAGAGGCAAGAAGGCCGCCATTCTTTCCATAGCCGGATTCCTTTTGGTCATATTTACATTTTTGGGGGTTGCCCTGCTCTTGAAGGGGATTCACGTCTTTGAGTAAGAACCTCATTAAAGATCACTAATTCAATGAATATTATCGTTGTAGGCCTTAATCACAAAACAGCGCCTATTGAAGTCAGGGAGAAGTTCGCGTTTGACGGCGGCAAGCTTCAGGAGGCGGTCAATATCCTCAAGGCGTCAAAGATAACAGATGAGAGCGTTATCCTCTCGACATGCAACCGTGTTGAGATGTACGCAGCGGTGAAGGACATAGCATCAGGGATCGAGAACATCAAAAAATTCCTTTCTGATTTTCACAAGGTACCGAGGGAGGCGCTTGATAAGTCTCTTTTTATTTATCACGGGCGTGACGCGGTAAGGCATATCTTCAGGGTCGCGTCAGGCCTTGACTCAATGGTACTGGGAGAGCCTCAGATATTAGGCCAGATAAAGGATGCGTATGACTTTTCGTTAAAGTGCAAATCCACCGGCACACTCCTTAATAAGCTGATGAAAAAGACGGTCTCTGTCGCAAAACGGACAAGGACAGAGACCGGCATTGGAAAGGGCGCAGTGAATATCAGCTATGCCGCAGTGGAGCTTGCCAAAAAAATATTCGGCGACCTGACCACAAAGGCGATTATGCTTATCGGCGCCGGAGAGATGGCAGAGCTTGCAGCCAGGCATCTTATTAATAACGGCGTAAAAGATGTTATCGTGTCAAACCGCACACATGAGAGGGCTGAAGAGCTTGCAAAGGAATTTCAGGGCAGGACGGTCAGGTTTGAATCCTTATTGCAGGAATTAAAAGATACGGATATCGTTATATGCTCAACAGGCGCGCCCAACTATATACTGATGAAAGAAGAGATGCACATGACGATGAAGAAGCGCAAACAGAAGCCGGTCTTTATAATAGATATATCCGTTCCGAGGAATATTGACCCGGAGATCGAACACCTTGATAACGTATACCTTTATAATACTGATGACCTTCAGGGTATTATTGATGTTAACGCCGATGGAAGAAAGATAGAGGCTGAAAAGGCTGCGGAGATCGTTGAATCAGAGGTCGAGACCTTCATGAAGTGGCAGGCGTCTTTAACCTCAGTCCCAACGATCGTTGCCCTGAGAGAGAAGGCAGAGGCTATAAAAAATGATGAGCTTGAGAAGGCGCTTAAGAAGTTAGGCCCTCTCGGAGAGTCGCAGACCAGGACGATAGAGCATCTTGCCAGCTCAATAGTAAATAAAATAATTCATGGCCCGACAGCCGCGCTGAAATCAGCAGAAGATGATAAAGAGCTTATCGTTGACGTTATAAGAAGATTATTTGACCTTGAAGGGGAGAAAGATAATGACCAATCGTAATATTACAATCGCTACACGCGGCAGCATGCTTGCCCTATGGCAGGCCGAGTGGATAAAGTCGCAGCTTCAGGAATTAAACAAAGATATAACGGTGACTCTCAACAAGATAAAGACGACAGGAGACATCATCCTTGATGTGCCGCTTGCGCAGGTCGGCGGAAAGGGGCTCTTTGTCAAAGAGATAGAGGAGGCGCTTCTTGACGGATCGGCAGACCTTGCCGTGCACAGCATGAAGGACGTTCCGACCGAACTGCCTGAGAGCCTGCATCTGGCAGCGATCTGCAAGAGGGAGGATCCGAGGGACGCATTGTTAGCCAGGAAGGGGATCAAGAGCATTAATGATCTCCCGCAAGGAGCACATGTAGGCACGAGCAGCCTCAGAAGGATGTGCCAGCTATTGAGCATCAGGCCTGACCTCAGGATAACCCAGCTTCGCGGCAATGTTGACACAAGGATAAGAAAGCTTGATGAGGGCCAGTTTGACGCTATCATACTTGCAACAGCCGGGGTCAAGAGGCTTGGCTACTCTGACAGGATAACCGAGAGGATAGATATTAATGTCAGCCTCCCCGCAATAGCACAAGGCGCTGTCGGCATAGAGTGCAGGATTAATGATGTGTTTATAAATGATATGCTCAAGAAGCTTGACCATCCTGAAACCTCAGTCTGTGTGAAAGCTGAGAGGGCGTTCCTCAAGAAGCTTGAGGGCGGATGCCAGGTTCCTATCGCAGGACACGCGGTACTTGAGAGCAGCGAGAAGCTTGTCTTGACCGGACTTGTAGGGAGCCTTTCAGGAGAGACCATAATAAAAGATACTATCAGCGGCAGGCCTGAAGAAGCGGAATCACTCGGCCTTCTTCTCGCTGAAAACCTCCTTTCAAAAGGCGCAGGCAAGATACTGGCTGAGGTCTATGGAAATAATCAAAAGTAGCCCGATGAATCCTGACACCAAAAGGCAAAGCTTGTGATCTAAGGATATCGTCACAAAAATCTCCAAAAGTTAAAATGCTTAAAGCCGCTGTATAGCACTTCCCAACTTTTGTTGCCCCTCAAGGTTGCATGTAGGAGATGAAAATATAGAAGCATAGTATAATTTTTCTTATTTGAATTTAGGAGATTTTAAATGGCGAAGGTGTTAGGAAAATCCGGAAGGTATGTTTCTGATGTTGCGGTTGAGAAACGTTTAGATATGATAGTAATACTGATAATGTCAGTGGCCTTTTGTGGCTTTGTTGTAGGTTATAACATAAGCAATCATGAATACCTGCCGATATCAATAGTGCTTGCAATGTTTTCTATTGGGCTATCTATCTATGTTTATAGAAAGATTGATGCCATGGAAAAAGAACGAATAGCATACAGAAAAGGGTTTGATGGTGAAAGCAAGGTTGCAGATGTCATAAACAACTTTCCTGATGATTACCACGCAATCCATGACCTATCAACCTCTTTTGGCAATTTAGACCATGTTGTTGTTGGTCCCTCCGGAGTGTATATCATTGATACAAAAAACTGGCGTGGGGTTGTTAAAGCAGACGGCAATGGAGAACTTCTGCTTAATGAAAAGCCTGTTGACAAACCTGCGGTTAGAAACTTGCTGCGAACCGTTATGTCAGTAAAGGCAAAGGCTGATACCTTAAGTAATTTGAATCCATTCATTCAGCCTGTAATGGCATTCACTTCCGCGTATGTCGAGGCAAAATGGGGCACGACAAAGAATGTTCATTGTATTACAGATGACAAGCTTTATGATTATATCGTTGAGAATAAGAATAAGAAAAAACTAAGCAAGGAAGAAATAACCTCAATATCCCAGGCATTTCTTGCATTAGCAATGATGGATAAAAAGTTTTAATAATGCAGGGCGGAAGAGCAAAAGAACATGATGGCTGGCAGATAGGTCAGTTAATTATTCCTCTTTTCCAAAACCAATGATCTTGCGGCTCGTTGTGTTAGTAGGCGACATTAATTGCCGAATCGCGTCAAAGACAACCCTGATATGTGTGGCATCACATCTTGTGATACCAGCCGCTCAACTTCAGGCTTTCTGAAAGGGAAAAGAGGGTTTCATTTGCTTGCCCTTTAGAGCGCAAGTAGGCTATATTATCTTGTTCTTATTATCTTACTATCCTAAACATAGAGGTTTAATATGCTTAAAGCGATGCACAGCAGCAAGTTCTTCAGTATGGTTATTCTCGGCGGGGTTATTTTTATTATCACTATATCATTTCTCTTCTGGGGTATCGGGCCCAAGTCCAACGATCAATCAGGTGTTCTGGCGACAATTGAAGGCGAAAGGATAATGATCAATGAATATTGGGATAAATATAATGATACGTACAGGAGGATGAAGGAAGTTTATAAGACCGAAGAAGAGCTTAACGCGCTTGATCTTAAGGAGAGCGTCCTCTCTTCAATGATAGACAGAAAGGTGCTTCTGGTAACCGCTAAAAGAGCGGGCATAGATGTATCTGACGAAGAGCTTAAGAATGAGATCATCAATACATCATATTTTCAAAAGAACGGCGCCTTTGACCCCGCTCTTTATGAAAGGATACTCAGCCAGAACCGCATGAGCCCGCAGTCATTTGAGGCAGAATACAGGAATGACATCATTGTTAATAAAATGAACCGCCTGATCGAGGAGACGGCTGAGCTTACAACTGATGAGATGAATATGCTCAATTCCGTAAAGGAAGGGAAGGAGCAGTTAATTGAGGCGTTCCTCTCATCAAAGAGGAACCAGGCCATGCGTGTCTATATTGACGGGATGAAGCAGATGGTGGATATTACCGTGAAGCGCGACCTTATTATGTAGTTCCTTCAAAAAAATAATTACCCCTCGATTTTAAAAGGTTTTTTCAAGATATTCCTCTTTTTTGCCCATAAATGGGAAAACCCATTATGCAGTTTAACCTTGACAAAGACACCTTTATTCTGTATTAATTTAAAAGATGACTAAAACCGGATACATATATATATATATATTGCTATTGGCAGGAGCTGCTGTGCTTCATTTGATGCCTGGTAAGGCGTTTGCCTCTTCTGATGCGGCTGCGGATATTAATATGAATAAAGAACTGTCGGTCATTGAGGCTTCATCATCATTAATGACACCTGATGCGCTGACGGAGCCGGCTGACGTGAATATTTCATCGCAGGCTATCCGGGAATATTCAGAACTGAAGGAATCTGAGATCAATAAGCTCTTTGAAAGATTCGGGTTCAATAAAGTTGTCCAGGGCAGTATCATGTTTTATTCTGACAAGAAAAGATCTTTCAGCAAGAGCCTCGGCCTTGCGAGCAGGTATATCAAAGATATGTCTGCCGTCTTCATTGAAAAGGGTATGCCTGCAGAACTCGCATTTCTTCCATTGATCGAGAGCGGCTACATAAACCATGCTTCTTCAGACAAGAGCGCTTCAGGGATATGGCAGTTTATCCCTTCCACAGCCAGAAGGTACGGGTTGAAGATAGATTCATGGGTTGATGAGAGGCGTGACCCGGTGAAGTCCACGGTCGCAGCTTCTGAATACCTTTCTGACATGTATGACAAGTTCGGCTCATGGAACCTTGCGCTGGCAGCCTATAACGCAGGGGAAGGCAAGATAGGTATGGCTATAAAACAAAACAAAGACGATGATTACTGGAAGATGAGGGGTACAGGGTATATTACAGAAGAGACAAAGAGGTTTATCCCTTCATTTGTGGCAGCGGCGGCGATAGCCACATATCCTGAAAAATATGGTTTTGACAGCATCGACCATGCTGAACCTTTAAGGTATGACGAGGTTGTGATAAAGGCTTCGATGGATCTGAGCACGGTTGCCGACTTCACAGGAGCCGGTGTTGAAGATATAAAAGACCTGAACCCGGAGCTGAAATCCTGGTGTACTCCCCTGAATGTGTCTGAATATACACTGAGGATCCCTGCAGGAACAAAAGAGTCATTTCTGGGCAGGATCGCCGAGGCTACTGACGATGAACTCTTCTATGTGCGGGTCTACAGGGTGGCAGCCGGTGATACTTTGGGAAAGATAGCAAAGATGTTTCATTCATCGGTACAGGCGATAATCGATATAAACTCGCTTGGAAAGAATGCCGTGATCGTTGCAGGCAGAGATATCCTTGTTCCGGTAAACAGGGCGGAGCAGATCAAGGCCGGCAAGGTAGTTTATTTAAAACCTCTTGGCAAGTGTAAAAGTCTTTAGTTCGTAACAGAGCCTGTTCAGGCGCCTTTACTTCCCGCCAACCGGGCTAACTTCGGGAGCCTTCTCTTCCGTGCCAGTCGCTAACGGCTTATTTTTATCAGCGATCTTTGCCGCTGCTTCTGCGTTCCATGGCGAGGACGGGAATGCTTTTGCAATCTCTTCATACTTTGCAAGCGCCATATCGTTATTCCCCGCAGCCGCGTAGTGCCTTGCTTCGAGTACAAGAGCGGTGTCTTTAAAGATCCCGTTGTTCAGGCCGGCAAGCTTGTGCAGTGCGTCAAGAGCTTCAGCATTTTTGCCGGTTCTTGCACAGGCAGATGCAAGTTTTTGATATACAAGCGGGAGCAGCTCAGCTTCCTTGCTGAACTTGCTGATAAAACGGTTGTATTCCTTTATGGCGTTTTCATAATCACCGAGTTTGTAATATGAGTTCCCAAGCGAGAATAGGGCTGTAGGAGTGATTTTTGTATCGACCGAGCTTTGGTACAGGCCAAGCGCCCTTTTCACATTATCTTCTCCCGCGGCGCCGGGCTGGCCGGAGTAAGTAATTTTATTTGCATCCCTTTCAATTGAACGCGCCTTTTTTTCGATCGACGAATTATATATCAGAAAGGTAACTGATATTACAACTATTAATCCGATAACTGAACCGGCAATTGTAGCCTCTTTCTTTTTGTCTCTTATCAGGCCAGTGATATTCTCCAATGTGTTAGCGGCCAGGGTCTTGACATCTGTATCATCAAGGCCGGTTTTTTTAACGACCCTTTTCTTTATTGCTTTAGGCATTTATTATCCTCCGGTATTGCAAAGCCCGAAAGGGCTTAACTGTATTTTTTTATCAACTCTTCTGAATTATTAAAGACTTTATCTATGTCTTCTTCATCAATCCCCGCTGAACGCAGGACCTTCCATGCAAATCCTTTGGTGATCAGGTCATCGGGTGCGTGGCTGTCGGTATTTATAACCAATTTCGCGCCTGCCTTTGACGCGGTTCTCGCGACATGGCCGTTTGAGAGGCTGTGCCCCTTTCTTGCTGTTATCTCAAGCGCAACGCCGTTCTCTTTTGCCTTTCTGGCGTCATCAATTGATATTAATCCGGGGTGTGAAATTATATCAGCGCCTGCCTCAATCCCTGCCGCGTTAGTTCCAGCAATTACGGGTTCCACTATCGTTTCGCCATGTACTATGACTATCTGAGCCCCGAGCCCTCTTGCCCTTTCGACCATCCTGCCGATCATTGCAGGCGGCACATGAGTTATCTCTGCCCCGGCGAGGACCTTTATATTAAAGTGCGCAGCCATGTCTTTAACCGCTGCAGATATTCTCGGTATGACGAAATCCATATTTGAACTGTCAACATGATCTGTCAAGGCGATAGCCCTGTATCCGAAGCTGTATGCCCTCTGGATGAGCTCTGAAGGCAGGAGCACACCGTCGCTTAAGAGTGTGTGGGTATGCAGATCGATCATGACATTGTAAGATACAGAAATAATGCTCTAAAAGTCAAAGCTGATTTATGATGCGCAACAGCGATATTAAGCAAAAAAAGAGGGCTGACCTTGCGATCAGCCCTCAGGTGTTTAGAGATGCGGTTAGAGGAAGAGACTAAAGAGCAGCCCTGACGCCGGTAAGGATGCGCCAGTTCGGAGCGCCGATCCCTTCAGAACCCGCTCCAGCTCCTATGATAAGCTGAACATCAGGCATTACATTGTAGCCCAGTGAAAGATCCCCTTCCATCGGGGTCAGATCCGCATTGAATGCGTCAGAAGCCGGCGTACTCACATACGCCTCTCCTGTTATGAAGAGGTCATTATTAATGTCATGAGAGATGCCGAGCCCGTAACTGACGGTATCCCCTATCTCCTGAGTAGCAGTAAGGACTTCAGTCTCCTTTATCTGATAGCCGATATTGAAAGCAGCCCTTGTCGCGCTGTCTATCTCTTTATCAACAATAAGCCTTGCGCCTCCATAGAATGTGCCGCTTCCAAACCAGTCGTCTGAAGCGCCTGTGTCAATGACCAGATAAGGAGATACGGCAAAACCAAGGCCGAGCCGGTTGCTCTTATTATCAGCAATGCGGTATTTGCCTGACAATGCCACATCCCCGAACTCAGCGGATGACGCATCTGACGTGCCGTCTATCTTCTTTCCTTTCTGGTCAAAGAGATACGGAACGCTTATGCTGACCTGAAGGCCATCTGAAAGGCCGTAACCCGCAGCAGCAGTTGCCACAAACTGGTGATCTGAGAGCTTGATATCGTTAGTGCTGCCTACAGGATCCTGGGCATAATCAAGGAATACTCCCAGCCTTGTCTTTCCCTGAGCGATTGTTTCTGTGGATTCAATATTTACAAACCTCTCCTCACCAACCTTCGGGTTGATTATATGAGCGTCAAAGGCATTTGCAATTGGAGCAAAGACAAGAAGAGAGAGAAGCAGAAGCGGCAATACCTTCTTTGCGGTCTTCTTTCTCCTCATCACTGGAACCAATACCAGGCCTAACAATGTCATAACAGCAACACCGGGATACTTGATGCCGTATACGAGCGGTGTAAGAACCCACCTTGTCGCCATCTTCAGGCTCTCATGCCTGGCTATATAATCGGCTATCGGAGGTGATGTACTGTAATAGAAATTAACAAATACCTTGCCAAGCTTGTTAGTCAGAAGAATGTTGTCCCTGAAGTCCCTGAGTACCTCTACATGCGGCTCAAAGTAGCTCCCGTATGCCGCTGTTGCTATGAAACATCCGCTCCCTCCGCCCTGGATGGTATTGACAGTTGCTGCTAGCGGATATAGTTGATTGAAACAGGCGTTGGCTGCCGCAATCGTATCCTGGAGGTCGGCAAGCGCATCAGCGCTCGTGCCGCCGGACGCTGCAGCTGTAGCAAATGCCACTATGGCAGACTGGCCCGGGGCGAGTATCCCGACATTTGTGGCGATATCAACCTCAAGGTCATCAGGCCCGGCGAACTTGTTGCCGTTAAAATCAGGATCGTCAGTAAAAAAGCCAAGCTGGTCAGCATAATTACCCCACGTCAGGGTACAGCAGTCTTCAAGAAACCAGTTGGAAACAGTTCTTCTAAGAAGGGCTGAGCCTGCCATATAACCTGAGTCATCCCATATCCAAGTAAGCTTATTTGCCGCGTCATAGCCTTGATCATCATCAGAACTTCCGTCATCCACATCAAAATCATTAAAGTGTGCCACTTTGATGTCTTTTGTTGTTTCGGTATTATTGATTATCCTGTACACGTGAATGGCAAATGGATCATTCGCGCCTGCAAATACGAACTGCTCTACGGTGAGCCCGGTGTTGCCTCCGACAAAACTCACAGGAATAGTGGGGTCACCTCCATCGTCTGCTGCGACATCACCGACGCATGAAGGCATGCCTGCGACCGGCGCGCTGTATGCCTGAATGCCGCTCTGGTCATTAGCAAATGTACCTTGACGGTCATCCCCTGAGTTGCCTTTATAGATATCTGACTCTACATTATCAATATCCTCTGAGATAGCGTCATATACAGCCAGTGATGTTGTGGAGGTATGACTCCGGCCGTCCCAGGAAAGTTCATTTTCCGAGCTATAACCTCCTTCATCATCAACATCAATATCACCGTTTCCACCGTCAATGCTTAAGTTGACAGAAGCTGCGAATACATGCGGGATACAAACTAAAGATACAGACAGAATAAAAGCCAGAACAACAATAAAACCGATTCTTGATTTGTTCATTTCGTTCCTCCTTTTGATATTTTTAAAATAAACAGCTATTGATTGAATATATAAATTTCAATAATTATCTTACATAAGCTTATTTTTTTCAACTAAATTTTAAGAAATTAATTATTATGACCGCTAATTTGAATATCTCAGATTTGGACTGCCTGCTGTTATGTTATAATTTTTTCAATGAAGGCCGCCAAGATATCGATTTTACCGCTACTTATTATCTTGCTTATAACTATCACAGCCTGCCAGAAACCTGCTGACAAGGCTGTGATGAAAGAAAAGAGGCTCAGGATAATTACAACCATTCCGCCGCTTTATTCATTTACAAAAAACATAGTCGGGAACCTTGCCGATGTCGAGAACCTGCTTCCTTCAGGCGTCGGGCCGCATGAATATTCTTTCAAACCTAATGATGTAAAGAGGGTTGCGGACGCCGGGATATTAATAAAGAACGGGGCCGGCCTTGAGAACTGGCTTGACAGTATGATCGATCTTGCCGGCGCAGGCGGCTTAAAAGCCATAGACACAAGCATTGGAGTTGACATCATCAACAATGACCCGCACATCTGGTTATCTCCGAAGAACGCGGTCATCCAGGTGAAAAACATTGCGGATGCGCTGATAAAGGCTGATCCTGATAACGGCAAGGCATACAGGAAAAACGCTGATGAGTATATCGCCAAATTAAAACTTCTTGATGAAGAGATAAGCAGCGCTGCTTCAGGCTGGGCCAAAAAAGATTTTGTCTCTTTGCATTCCGCGTTTCTGTATTTTGCGAGAGATTACGGGCTCAGGCAGGCCGGGGTTATAATGGAGTCGCCTGACAAGATACCCGCTCCGGGACATATAAAAGATATAATGGGAAGGATCAGAGTTGCGGGCATCAAGGCGATATTTTCCGAACCAGGGCCGCAGCCCAAATCGGTGATGATGATAGCAAAGGAGCTTGATGTGAAGATATACAATCTTGATACCATGGAGGCAGGCGATCTTTCTGCAGGATGGTATGAGGAAAAGACAAGGGCTAACCTGCTTGTGATGAAGATGGCCTTTGATCAACATTACGGCGTCTCAAAAGGGAATTCTAAATGAGCATATTGTCTGTAGAGAATCTCTGTGTAAAGGTAAACGGCCATCATCTCATAGAGAATATAACCTTCTCTATTGAAAAGGGCAGCATTGTTGCCATTATCGGCCCTAACGGCGCAGGAAAGACAACGCTTGTTAAGGCTATCCTCGGCCTTATGCCGATCGCGGCAGGTTCAGCCTCTTTATTCGGTGAGATATTAAAGGGCAGGAGCTTCAACGGCAGGGTCGGTTATGTTCCGCAGATGCTTGAGTTTGACAGGACATTTCCGCTTACAGTGTCAGAACTGCTGGGATTGACCGTCTCTCCGATGTTTTCTTTCTCCTTATACAAAAAACGCAAAGAGAAGAAGAACACGGACACACTTCTCAGAAAGGTCGGGGCGCAGGATCTCTCTCAAAGAAAGATAGGGAGCCTTTCCGGCGGCGAGCTTCAAAGGGTCATGATCGCCAAGGCGATGGCGAATAATCCTGAGATACTCTTTCTTGATGAGCCTGCCTCAGGGGTGGATATCGACGGGCAGGAGAAGTTCTATGACCTTGTGAACAGGCTGAATAAAGAGCAGGGCGTGACCGTCATAATGATATCCCATGACCTTAACATCGTTTACCGCTTTGCCGATAATGTGCTCTGCATGAACAGAAAGCTGATATGCACCGGCAGGCCTGCGGACGCGCTTACGGATGAGGTCATAAAGAGCGTATACGGCGTGATGATGGGAGGTTATATACACAGCTGCCATGAACATAATTAGCGATATACTGACATACCCGTTCATGCAGAGGGCGTTGATCGCTTCTGTGGTAGTGGGCATCCTATGCTCATACGCAGGCTGCTTTGTCGTCATGCGCAGGATGGCATTCTTCTCTGACGCCATCGCACATGCCGCCTTTGCCGGAATCGCCGCAGGAATGCTGCTTGATATCGACTTCTCGATCTCATCTGTTGCAGTGGCGATCCTTATAGCTTTCCTTATCGCTTATCTTTCAGAAAAGACTACACTGTCCAATGATACAGCCATCGGGATAGGTTTTTCCGCAGCTATCGCATCAGGGATGCTGATAATCGGGATGTTAGACGGTTACAGGGGCGACCTGTTCGGTTTTCTCTTTGGCGACATACTTACTATCAGCAACAACGACCTTCTCCTGCTTTCAGCGGTCGGCGTAATAGTCCTCTCAACGCTCGTCATTTTTATGAAACCTCTTCTTCAGATAGCGTTCAACAAGGACATTGCCAGGGTAGAAGGCACAAAGGTCAGGTTCTTTGAGTACCTGCTCTTCTTTGTCATAGCCCTTGTAGTTACCGTCAGCCTGAAGATAGTCGGCATCATCCTTGTGACATCGCTCCTCATCGTGCCTGCCGCATCCGCAAAGAACCTCGCAACGAACATGAGGCAGTTATTCGGGCTATCTATAACATTCGGGGTAATATCAGGCATCGCCGGCCTCATGGCATCTGTTCACTTCAACTCACCATCAGGCCCGACGATAGTGCTTGTCAGTATCGGGATATTCTTTCTGACTTTGCTGAAGAGAAAGTCTTAATCTGAGCGCCTTGTGCCGCCCATTTATTTTTCTTCCAGCAGCTGCCACTCGGCATAGCCGTCTTTTCTCTCCAGCAAATGTCTGTTAACTAAATGGGCCTTCTTTCTCGCGGGATGAGTTTTTATATTAATGAAAGCCCTTACAATGCCTGCTATCGCTGCTTCCTGAAAGGTGTATTCGATCCCGTCTTTGAATTTTAATGTTGTCCTGATATGCCTGTGGCCTTCAGGTATTTCAGCGATGATCTCTTTTATGTCCTCGTTCCTGACTATCATATTCCCCCTCCCTGTTTAAATTATACAGATTGTAATATTTTGATTCATTAATTATTGTAATTACTATGAAGATAACCAAAGAGATCATTGACGGGATATACAAGCATGCTGTTGAATCTTATCCTGATGAATGCTGCGGCATCATTACAGGCAAAGGCGATCTGCAGACACTTCACAGGTGCGGGAACATCCAGAACAAACTTCATGCCGGCGATCCGGATGGGCATCTGAGGGATGCAAAGATGGCTTACGATATTGACAGGGTTGAGGCTAAAAAGATATTTGCTGAAGCTAAAAATAACGGCGAAGATGTCATCGCCTTCTACCACTCGCACATAGACTGCGACGCATACTTCTCAGAAACCGACAAAGAGGCGCAGACAGTTTTCGGAGAGCCAGAATTTCCTGATGCGATACAGATAGTTGTCTCTGTGATAAAGAAGAACATCTGCGGTTTAAAGGCGTTTAAGTGGGACGGGGAGAAGAAGGATTTTGTGACGTTGCTGATTTGAAGCGGCAAGGGAAATCTTACTTTCATTGAAACTTAGACCGTAGACAAATTCCTCGCCTGAAACTTCTTGCAATCAGTTCCCTTCAACTTTTCTCATTCACTTCGCATAAAATTTTTGATGCAAGCAATCGAGGTTTTTGGTTTTATATTTATAAGCGATAGTATATAATTCTACAAACAATCTGAGAGCTTATCATACAAATTATGCTTTCCATAATAATTTTTATAGCTTTTATCATTCTTGCTGCCTTGTTATTTCGATCCACAGGCGGCAAATCTTTCCAGTCCCGTTTAAAAAACCATCTTAGATATTGTGCAGATGAGGGGATTATCTCAACGGAACAAGAGATAAAGATCTTTGATAAGCTGCTAGAGAAAAAACATGGTTTGCGGATCAAGGGAACCGCCTGGATCGCGATACTGGCAGGGCTTTTTATCAGCGCAGGGGTCTGTTTGATAATAGCGCATAATTGGGACAAAATCGGACCGGTTGTGCGTGTTGCTGCTTTTATCCTGATATTGCTTATTTCTGGCGAACTGGCAATAAGATTTCAAAACAGGAGTCGTGCGTTATCTATTCCTTTAGAGCTGTTCTGGTTTTTTTTACCTCTAATCGGTATCGGTCTTTATGCTCAGACCTTTCAGTTGTCAGGGCATCCGATCCGTCCTTTTCTGGTCTGGCTGTCCTTTACGCTTCCAATCGCCCTGGCAAGCCCGAATCGAATCATAGCGCCCTTGCATATGGCAACTCTTATCGCAGTTCTCTTTTATGGTAACTATGCTTCAGGTGACGACCTTTCCATCTTAACCTCTCATGGAAGTGAAGTGCCTGTTTCTATTTGGGCGTGGTTATTGTCTCTTGTGATCTTAATAATTGCGGCAATAGAAAGTCATTTGCGCCTCCCGTCAGGACACAGGAGACATATGATCGGGATCCTGATAATCTGGATAGTCCTTTTGTTGGTCAATCATACTTATATTAGAGTAGAGCATGCGGGATGGTTAATGCTGGCATTTGCAGCAGGTTCCAGTTCCTGGCTTTTATTGCACCTGTATCTAAAAAGCAGTGAAACAGAGAAGCAGGTTGCCCAACTTTCATGGATCGTATCCATTTATGCAATGACATTTTTCTGGCATATGAAGGGGCCGATAACAGGCGACTATTCTATCATTGGAGTCATTATCATTCTCCTTTTCACGATAGCATCTGCCGCCATGATCCTGCTTCTTCCGGAAGGAGCCTTAAGCAAGGAGCGGAAATGGCAATGGTTTGGACAGGGGATGCTGCTCGCCTCTATAGCCACCCCTATGCTTCTTCTTACAGATGGGCCTTTGGAAGTTATAAAGGGAGCGGCTATTATTGCCAATTTCCTGCTCGCAATGACAGGTATTGCCTTTATGTGGCATGGCTCTCTATATGGACGGATATCACAGATCAATATAGGAGTTATCATTGTTTTACTTCTGTTGATCACACGTTTTATTGATGTCTTTGGAACACTTCTTCAAGGCGGCTTTGGATTTATCATCTCAGGCATCCTCCTTGCTCTCCTTGCTTATTCTCTTGAGAGGGGCCGTAAACATTTGATCGGTATGACAAAGGCCGGAGAGATGGAATGAAGATATTGCGTTATACATTGATCGCCCAGATAGTTTTCTTTGTTTTGTGGGGCGGGTACCTGATCCTGTCTTATGGCAATGCCGAAACCATCTGGCTTGAGACAGAGCCTGTTGACCCGCGAGACCTTCTCAGCGGGCACTATGTAGCATTAAGATATTCAATTTCAACTCCAAAGTCTGAAACATGTAAGCTGATATTGAATGACGAAATAGGTCAAAATCGCTATATTTATATGCATATTTCAAAGAGCGGTAAAACACTTAACGCCTTGGGTGAAAAGATATATCCCTATGAGGACAAATCCTGTCAAAAGACCCCGCCAGCAACTAATGCTAAGGGAATTTGGATAAGAGGGGAATTAACCCCTAAACTGTGGGGCGGAGGCAGGCAGATACGGTTAGGTATTGAGCGTTTTTATGTCAGCGAAGAAAGTCTTCTGCGTAATGTCCGCAGCGGAGATGTGGTTGCCAAGGTTGCTGTTAACAAAAGCCGCGAACCAAGAATTCTTGATCTCGTCCCGGTTCAGAACAATGATTTGAGCCATTAGGTTAAGCCTTCAGCAGCCGGTGGTCAGTGAGAAAAAAGGATCGGGCAGAGGATACTTCTATTACTTCGAGCCTGATCCTGCTTTGGACTTTGCGGAGAGATATTTTCTGCAGTTTCTGTAGGACGGAGAGAAGATATACAGAAAAAGGCTGTTCAGGATCTTTACCGTGATAGTGAAGATTGCTCCGAAGATACTGCCGAGGAAACAGCCGAAGAAGAGAATGAATAATACGGTTTCATATGCGCTTGTTGAGGTACGTATCCCGAAAATGCATCCTGTAATAATGCCTGCTGCTGAACTTATGCCGAAGGCGTAATTCCGTATCTTCTTCTTTTTCGCGTAAATGGAATCAAACCCTTCCTTTGTTATTCCGAACTGTTCAAATTCAGGTTCTGCCGTCATGTTAGAGAAGATCAAATGAATCTTATCACATCTTACTTACAAGCGCATAAAGCGCGGGAAACTCATCTTTAACAAATTCAATATCTTCCTTCAGCAGCATCACCGCTTCAGGCACATGCTTGAGAAAATATTTTTTACCTTTTACAACAGAGAGAAAGCCGTAGGCTCCGAGCGCCTGCATATGTCTTTGGAGTCGGCAGTAATTCAGGCTTGTCATGAAAATGCTTGCATCGAACTTCGTATCTGCATCTTTCATTCCATCGATATAATGTTCAAGCAGCCCTTTTCTTAACTCATCATCAAGCCGATAATAAGGATCCCAAAGCATTGACGCGATATCATATGCAGGCGGGCCCATTCTTGCGCCCTGGTAATCTATCAGTCTCGGAATGCCTCCCTTTGTGACCATGATATTCTGCGACTGGAAATCACGGTGCATCACGGTCTTTGGGAATGAGTCAGACCTTGCTGCCAGATCGTGAAATTCTTTATCCAGCGCGGCTGTGTCATTGACACTCATGCGCTTGAAACCTTTGATGAATCGTTCAACAAAATATCCTGTCTCCCATCTGAAGTGGCCATAGTCAAAGACCCTTGATGCAAGGATAGGAAGGGCTGCAATATTTTTTGTCGCATCGTTATGAAGCAGCACGAGCATCTCAAGTATCTTTTGGTATATCTTCTCTATCTCTTCTTTATCACGTTTACATTTCAGCCAGTTATAAAGAGATGTGTCGCCGAGGTCTTCAAACAGAGCGGCCTTCTTTTTGTGAAAGATCTCCCGGAGCGCAGGCACGGGGATGGAATGTTTGTGAAAGAAGCGGGTGTATTCGATATGCCTTTCAAAATCAGGGTCGTCTGCCGGGCACTCCATAAGCACCGCAGTCTCTCCGTGCTTCCGTATCCTGTAATATGTCCTGTCAGACCCGCCCGTGCCGATAAGCGTGCGGTCATCGGCACCTGATGCGGGGCTGCCGAGGCTTATCTTGAAACCATGTCCGAGGATATAGTTCTCATACGCGGAATCATCTTCCGCCATGCCGCCGGAAAGCAGGATGGTGTTTTTCAAAAGCGACCCGCGTCCCGGGGAAGAACCTTCTTCTATCACGACATAGCCGTCTATATCTGCGTCATTGCACCCGCTTACAGAGGGATGCAGGTATATCATCTCGCCTTCTTTTTTAAGCATTTGAAAAATTGCTTCAGCATATCTTGCGGGAGTGCCTATGTCATTCCAATAAGAACCGCTTACATCCACTGTGCCGACACTATATCCTTTTTCAATCGCATTAACCCATCCGTCCACAAGGCTTGATGCGCCTGAAGGCAGCATCTTTAGAAAACCGGGTTCATAGATAGAGATGCCGGTATATGCCAGCAGTTTCCATTTCTCAGGATCAGGCTTATCCGGCTTCCCGACACGTTTCACAAATCCGTTTTTATCAACATAAACTGTATTGAATTCAGGACAGTCATGCACCGCGAGTGTGACAAGATTCCCTGAATCAATGTGATGTCTCAGTAATCCCTCAAGGTTTATGTCTGAAATGATGTCTGAATTATGCAGGAGAAACGTGCTCTCGCTGAGAAATGCTTCGGCATTTTTTAGCGCCCCGCCTGTGCCTAAAACCGTTTCTTCCTGAAACATCGTGACATTCCTGGAATAAAGAGAACTGTTGATCCAGCCTTTGATAACATCCTTTTGATAGTGCAGGTTCACGCCAATTTTTTTTACAGGTAAGACAGAGATGCGCTCAAGCACCCTTTCGAGGATCGGTTCGCCTAAAACAGGCACAAGAGGTTTGGGTATCTGGTTTGTTATCGGCCTCAGCCTTTCACCGAGCCCGGCTGCGAGGATGAATGCGTTGATCTTAGTCATATGGGTTCGCTGATTACTACAAAAGTGTCATTCTGGCGGCTCCGTCCGGCCTACTGTTGGCTTGTCCAGAATCTTTCTTGTAAAACGATTCTGGACAAGCCAGAATGACAAAAAAATACTCATAGATTAAATCAAATTAACAAAGTCTATTTATAAATTAAAAACTTCTTTCTCACTTTGTTGTTAAATTCTGCACACTCTTCTCTCCACCACTTTTCCATATCTGAAAGGGAACAGCCGTTTTCAATATCCTTGCGCAGCCTGTCTGTCCCGGCAAGTATGTCTATCGGCATCTTCTTCTTTTCATATTCGTACGGAGGCCTTTTCCATTTGAACTTTTTCGGATACAGATCATGCGCAGCCTTCAGTATCGCCGCGCCTGTCTTGAACGGCTTAAAGGTATCTCTCTTTGTAACATGTATCTGCGCGCCTCCGCATAACTTGCCTGCGTGTTTTTGAAATGTAGGCTGAAAATACATCGGCCTGAAGACAACACCGGGCAGTTTGAACTCGCCAAGTTTTTTTACGAGCAGATCAGGATCAATGAACGGAGCGCCGAATATCTCAAACGGCCTCGTCGTGCCGCGGCCCTCGCTCAGGTTCGTTGCCTCAAGAAGGCACATGCCGGGATAGACAATTGCCGTATCAAGCGTTGGCATATTCGGAGACGGCATCACCCAGGGAAGGCCTGTTTCATCAAAGAGCATCCTTCTCTTCCAGTTCAGCATGGGGATAACATGAAGGTCCAGTTTTGGATAATATGTCTCTTTAAGATAAAGAGCGGTCTCACCGGCCGTCATGCCGTGGCGCACAGGCAATGGACGCTGTCCGACAAAGGATGTGTAATTAATATCGAGCACAGGGCCTTCAGTAATGCTGCCGCCCAGAGGGTTCGGCCTGTCAAGGATCACTATGCTTTTGCTCTCTTCAAGGCATGCCTGCATACACAGCTCCATCGTCCAGATGAATGTGTAATAGCGTGAGCCGACATCCTGAATATCAACCACAAGTACATCAACATTCTTTAACATCGAGGGCGTAGGCTTACGGGTATCGCTGTAAAGGCTGTAAACAGGGATTCCGGCCTTCTCATCCTTAAACCCCTTCCACTCGATCATATTGTCCTGCGTCTCGCCGCGTATCCCGTGCTGCGGGCCGAAGAGGGTTGTTAACTTCATCTTGCGTGATATTTGGAAGAGGCTCGCGGCATGTTCAAGCCTCATGTTCACAGATGCCGGATGTACGACAAGGCCGGCACTTGCGCCTGCGAGCGGTTTCGGCCAGTATTTCTCAAACATATCAAGCCCGGTTCTCACTTCCATTATTGCAGCTCCCCCATTTCAAGCCCCATCAGGATCGCGTCTTCAAGCGGTTTATGATAGTAATGCTTCCTTCTGCCGATCGCTTTAAAGCCGTGTTTTTCATACAGCCTTACTGCAGGAGATGATTCCCTGACTTCTAAAGTTATAAAGTCGGCATCTTCCTGCGTGTGCCGCAGTTCATCTAAAGCGCTGTTAAGAAGTATGCTCGCGATGTTCTGCCTCCTCAACTCCGGCGTTACGGCAAGGTTCAGTATATGAGTGATATCTGCAATGGTCCGCAGGCATATATATCCGGCGACCCGGCCGTTAATGACAGCTACCTTTAAGATAGCATCTTCCTCCATCAGCTCATACTCAAAAGATGCCATGCTCCACGGGGTGGCGAAAGATTCCTGCTCTATGCCGTGAACCTCATTTAGGTCGGCAAAGTCCATGTCTCTGATGATCATGCTTTCCAACGGATCTCTGCCTCTGCTTTTCTTATGTATAAAGGCGTAAGGCTGACAGGGCCGGCCTCTATTCCGTCCCTCAGTTTTTCGAGAGCTATCTCTGCGATACTCGAAGCGGCAGGCGACATAAAAGATGAAGGCGGAAAGAGTGCGTCAGTTTTTAGAATCCCGGAAATGACGTTCTTATATTTTACCGCTCCGTCTCCCATGAAAACAGCCGGGCCTTTTAATGTTCTTAAAAATTCACCCGGTTCCACGGCTGTTTCAGGGATTATCTTCACGCAGGCGTTGCCTTCCCATCTGTAGAGCGCTGTATATACTTCGTCTTTTCTTGCGTCAAGCATCGGGCATATATAATAAGAAGAGAACGGGAGCCTTCTTGCCATGGCGTCAAGCGTCGGAACCGGCACGACCGGTTTTTTTGTTGAGAATGCGAGTCCTTTTATAGTGCTTAGGCCTATCCTCAGGCCGGTAAAGGAGCCGGGGCCTATGGATAAGGCAAAGGCATCTATCTCACCTATCGAAATATGTGAGCTCTTCAGAAGCCATGCGATGGAATCCATCACCCTTTCAGCGTGGGCTATACTGACGTCCAGCCTCACCTCTCCGATAAATACCCCTTCATCCGCAATGGCGATACTGCCTGCCTTTGTTGCTGTCTCAAGCGCAAGAACCTTCATGGAGGTTAGTTTAACCAAAAGCTGAACCAGAGTAAACCCCGTGATGTTATGGCTGGAACCGTTTGTTCCGTATAAATCTGCTATAATATTTTGCTATGGCACTGCTGGAAAAATACATAACTGAACAAAAGATAGCCTATTTTTCAATGGAGATAGGCATCAGGGATGAGATTCCCACATATTCCGGCGGGCTCGGCGTTCTTGCGGGCGATACGGTCAAGTCGTCTGCTGACCTTAACCTTCCCTTTGTCGCGGTTACGCTTATAAGCAGAAAAGGGTATTTCCGCCAGGAACTCGACAACTGCGGCCGTCAGACAGAGTACCCTGCGGTATGGGAGCCGTCAGACCTGCTGGCAAATACCGGAGAGAAGGTCACTGTAAATATCGAAGGACGGGAAGTCCGCATAGGAGCGTGGGTCTATTTTGTGAACAGCCCCACGGGAGGAAGCGTCCCTGTCATATATCTTGATACAGACACACCGGAAAACAGCGCCGAGGACAGGACATTGACCGACCATTTGTATGGCGGCGGTGACAGCTACAGGATCAAGCAGGAGGTGATCCTCGGGATCGGCGGTGTGAGGATGCTGCGGAAACTGGGTTTCAAGATAAAAAAATATCACATGAATGAAGGCCATGCGGCTTTTCTGACGCTCGAACTGCTGCAGGAATATAAAAAAGATATAGAGGCGGTATGGGATGAATCACAGATATGGGATATTAAAACAGTAAGAGAGTTGTGTGTTTTTACGACGCATACGCCGCTTGAGGCAGGCCATGACAAGTTTCCTTATGATCTTTACGAAAAAGTATTCGGCAGCTATTTTCCGACAAATATGCTTAAAAAACTTGCCGGCGAGCAGAGTGTGAATATGACGCTTCTCGGCTTTAATCTGAGCAATTACGTGAACGGGGTTGCCAAGAAGCACGGCGAGGTCTCGCAGGGCATGTTCCCCGGGTATCATATAAACGCAATAACGAACGGCGTGCATTCTTTCACCTGGACATGCGGGAGCATGAAGAAGATATTTGACAAGTACCTCTCCGGATGGGCAAATGAGCCTGAGATATTCGTCAGGGTGGGCTGTATACCTGATGAAGAGATCTGGGCGGCACACTCCGAGGCCAAGAAAAAGCTTATCGATTTTGTTAATTCAGTTTCAGGCGCCGGCATGGACCATGAAACTCTCACAATAGGGTTTGCAAGAAGGGCCACCGCTTATAAAAGGGCTGACCTTCTATTCTCTGACTTGAAACGGCTTGAAGATATCGGCTCCGGCAAGATACAGATCATCTATGCAGGCAAGGCCCACCCGAAGGATAATGTCGGCAAGGAATTGATCCAGGGGATATTTTCTTCCATAGAGAGGCTGAAGGGCAAGATAAAGATCGCATTTGTTCAGAACTACAATATGGAGATAGCGCTCAAGCTTGTCTCAGGGGTTGATGTATGGCTCAATACTCCGCTAAGGCCGCTTGAGGCATCAGGCACGAGCGGGATGAAGGCGGCGCACAACGGGGTTCTGAACTTCAGCGTTCTTGACGGGTGGTGGATAGAAGGCCACATAGAGGGATTTACCGGCTGGGCGATCGGCCCCGCTCCGACCGGAATAGGCCCGGAGAACAATATAAACAAGATCGATGCGGATGATCTTTATTATAAACTCGAAAAGATCATTATCCCTACTTATTATAATGACCGCAAGACATGGATAAGAATGATGCAGAACGCAATCGGGAAGAACGCCTACTACTTTAACAGCCACCGCATGATGAGAAGGTATGTAACTGAGGCCTATATAAGATAGGATGCCTTTTCATTCTCATGCTCCCTTTTCCGGTAATTGTAAGCCTTAGCAATATTGCCCTTGAACTTCAGTTCAAAAGAAGTAAAATTATATTAATAAATAAGCCGGTTGCAGTATAATTAATATACCGGCGTCCTGTTTTTTTGCAAAAATGAGAAATATCAATCACATATTTGAACGCATTGAGAACAAGAAGAGCGATTATTTCAGATATAGCTTCACACATACGGAGAATAACGCCTTAAAGACATTCTTTGATATTTCGCAGGAGCTTGACGGCATTGAGGATTTTTACGACCTGTGCGTGGCTATCCCGAAGAGTTTCTTTAATATGGAAGCCTGCCTTTATGTCATTGACCCTAAACTCGGCTTCATGACGCTTGTATCAAAGACAGAAGGCCGGGAAGCCGCACTTCTGTCTCCAGTTCCTGAATATGTAACTCCGAAAGAATATCCCTACCGCACTGACAACAATAGCCTGATACTTACTATCCGCGGGAAGAGTTCATTGATCGACCAGCTTCCTTTTCATATTGAAGATGACGTTCTCGGCCTGCTCCAGATATTTTATGATAAGAGCATTGACCAGCACGGAGAGCTCTTTTTTGTGAAATACGCCAACCGCATAGGGTTCAATATCCACAACAGGTTCCTGGTTGACAAGAACATTGAACACCTGAGGTTCATCCGCTCGCTGGTTGCCGATATAGAACATAATATCATAGTGCCCAATATGGTCTATAAGCTCTTTCTTAAGGGGCTCAGAAGGAAGATCGAGAAGAACATAGAGATGGAGATGGCCCTTTCTGAAAAAGCGTTATCAGGCAATCTGGACAATGACTGGGTGGAGAACTATCTGCAGGAACTCGCGGATGTGAATAATGGCCTGATCACTGAACTTACAAATATCGAGAAACATTTCAAGAACCTGAGCCTCTTTATCGAGACGCTCTTCAGAAAGAGCCATTTTGACGAGGGGCAGTTAACGCTTCGTACAAAGCCATGCAATATCAAGAAGGATGTTGTTCAGCCGCAGTTAGAGCGGTATATTGACCAGTTCAAGAGCATGGGCATCTCGGTAGATGACCGTTTCAGCGGCATACCTGACGCGGAGATCGTAACGGTTGTGGATATAGGGCTCATAGCCCAGGTCTATGCGAATCTCTTCTCCAATGCTGTCAAATACACACAGGAAGTCACAATTGATACAGGAGAAAAAAAGAAGTACATTTCATACGGCCGGGAGATAATCAACGACTTCTTCGGGCCCGGCATGAACGGCCTCAAACTGAATGTATTCAGCACCGGCCCGCATATCGATGAGAGAGAGCGCGGGAGGCTTTTTGAGGACACTTTTCGCGGAAATAATGCGTCTGACAAGCCCGGGACAGGCCATGGCCTGTCATTTATAAAAAATGCCGTTGAGATACACGGCGGGGTAGTGGGTTACGAGCCCACCCGCTACGGGAACAATTTTTACTTTATCCTGCCGAAATAATGCCGCTCCCGGCTGAATTTGACTTCAATAAAATATTAATGCTAATTTAACAACTCAGGAGAAGAGATATTGAAAGAGCAGGAATCAGGCCTTTTACAGAAAGTATGGAACTTTTGCGCTTCTATTAAGCTTGCCATAGTAGTTCTGCTGCTGCTTGCCATAACCTCGATCGTCGGGACCGTTTTACCGCAGGAGGATGCCAAGGCCATCCAGTTTCTGGCGAAGATAGTCGGGGACAATACAGCGCCGACGCTTTATAATATTTTTGTTACGCTCGACTTTATGGACATGTACCACGCATGGTGGTTCAAGCTTCTCCTTATTATCTTCTGCATCAACCTTATAGTATGCTCGCTCGACAAGCTGCCGAGGGTATGGCACATAATCCAGACACCTCTCCATCCGCTTGAGGAGCATGTAATAAAGAACCTGCAGATAAAGAAAGAGCTGAAGATAAAGGCCGACATTCAGGCTGCCAAAGACGAGTTTCTGAACACCCTGAAATCCAGGAAGTACCAGCCGCTTGAGGCAACTGAGGGCGATTCTGTCCAGCTGTATTCACAGAAAGGAAGATATACCCGCCTTGGAGTCTATATTGTGCACTTGAGCATCCTCCTTATCTTCATCGGAGCTCTGGTCGGCTCTCAATTCGGATTTGACGGATACCTGAACCTCCCGGAGGGCAGCTCATCAGGCGCTGTATATACTTTTGACGGGGAGACGATCCCGCTTGATTTTCAGGTCAGATGCAACTGGTATAACACAACTTATTATAAAGGGAGCTACAGGCCGCAGGAGTTTCAGAGCGAGCTGGTGGTCATTGAAGACGGCAAGGAGATCCTGACAAAGTCTATCGAGGTCAATGACCCCCTTACATATAAAGGGATCACCTTTTATCAGGCTAACTATGGAAGCGCCCTGCAGATGTACCCGAACCTCTCATATTATCCGTCAAGCTTCGGCAAGATACCTGTCGGGCTGGGCGCGTTCATTCTTATTGTTACACCCGAGGGAGGCCAGCCGCAGGGCATCAGGCTTCAATTCGGCGAGTCGTTCCAGATCCCCGGCACAGGCATCAAAGGCACTATCGCGGATTTTTCACCTGCTCTCAGCCGTGACCCGCGCACTGATATGCTGTACACATTTGATGATCAGATGATGGAGCCCGCGATCGCAATTAAGATCGAGGAACCGGGCAAGGCTCCATATACCGGCTGGTTCCTTAAGCGCCATCCTGAGACATGGATCCTGCCGGGAGGGCACAGTATCGAGTTTGTAGAATACTGGGGCATGGAGTATACAGGGCTTCAGGTCTCAAAGGATCCCGGGGTATGGATTATTTACCTGGCATGCATTATTATGAGCTTGGGCCTTTATGTCACCTTCTTCATGAGCAATAAAAAGATATGGGTCAGGCTCGTTAACGAAAAGAATTCCGTCAGCATCCTGATCGGCGGTTCTGCCACAAAGAACAGGCTCTCTTTTGAGCAAGAGATAGAAAGCATATTATCTAAGACCTCTGAAGCTATCGAGGCAAGGAGCAGGAAATGAGCAGCACTTTCTTTGGAATATCAACGGGATTATATTTTATAGCAATGGCTGTTTACATCAGCTATGTCGGCTTCAGAAAACCGGGGATAGCTGTCGCGGCCAGCGGCATTACCATGCTGGGTTTTTTAAGCCAAACCACTGCGCTTGCGCTTAGGTGGCGTGATTCCTTTGACTTCTGGACAGGTTCAGTCCCCAACTCAGGAATGATAGAATCTGTTTTAAGAAGCGCCCCGCTGAGGAACCTTTATGAGTCGCTCATCTTCTTTGTGTGGGCATTGATAGCCATGCACTTGCTGACCGAGTTCAAATACAAGAACCGCTCTCTCGGGGCTTTTGTACTTCCTGTTGCGGCGCTTGCGCTTGCGTTCATTGATGTATCAGGTATGTCCACAGAGATCGAGCCTCTTGTCCCTGCGCTTCAGTCAAACTGGCTCCTCTTCCATGTCTTTTTGAGCTTCATAGGCTATGCCGCTTTCGGCGTCTCTTTCGGCGCTGCTGTAGCGTACCTTATAATGATAACCGACTCCAGGAATGAGACACCCTATATCTTCGGCAGCGTTGTCATCGGGATATTCCTTGTTGTGCTTATCGCCATGGGCATTGACTATATAAACCTTACTGCCGCGCAGCGCGGTGAGATGCTGCAGAGCTATTTTCTTACAGCAACATTTAAGAGCCAATCAGGGTTTATGATGGCATTAAGCTGGGTAGCAGGGACCATCTTTGTCGCGGCGGTATGGCGCTTCGGCCTCGGGCTCAAGAAGGTTCTGGGCGGACTTGACCTCAGTGTCAATATGCTTGACGATATAACCTACAAGAGCATCGCTGTCGGTTTCCCTCTCTTCACGATCGGCGGCGTCATCATGGGCGCGATCTGGGCGAACAGCGCATGGGGAACATACTGGAGCTGGGACCCGAAAGAGACCTGGTCTCTTATCACATGGTTTGTCTACGCAGTTTATCTCCACGCGCGCTTGGTCGCAGGCTGGAGAGGCAAGAAGGCCGCAGTACTCGCCATCATAGGTTTTGTTGCTGTTATCTTCACCTATCTCGGCGTTAACCTCGTGCTTTCAGGGCTTCATTCATACGGAAGTTCATAAGGCTTTATTATTTTTCAACACGCAAAGAGGAATCTTTCCTCATATATTCCCCTCTAAAAAGAGGGGATAAAAGGGGTGTGTTATAATCTTCCGTTAACTCTTCACGCAGTTTTATTTTATTTTCACTCCTTGATTCCTTTGACCATAAACAATTGACACGATATGCATAACATGCTAAATTAATGCATAAGGAGGTAATTATGAGAACAACACTTGATCTGCCCGAAAATTTACTCGAAGAAGCAATGAAGACCACTCACATTCAGACAAAAACCCAGGTTATTATCACTGCCCTGGAAGAGTTAATAAGAAAATCAAAGATCTCCGAGTTGAAAAAATATAAAGGGAAAGTGGATTTGAATATTGATTTGGACGTTGTCAGGGGCCGGCAATGCCGGTATTAGTTGATACCTCCGTTTGGATAGAATATTTCAGAAACGGAAATGATTTTGAAAGGCTTGATTTTTTAATAGATGAAAACCTGGCGGTTACCAACGACTTGATCCTTGCTGAATTAGTGCCATTCCTGAAGATCAGGAAACAGAAAAATATCATAGAGCTGCTGGATAATATCAATAAACTTCAACTGCGCATTAAATGGGATGAGATCATAGACTACCAGGTGCAATGTTTAAAAAAAGGAGCAAATGGAGTCAGTATTCCCGACTTGGTTATAGCTCAAAATGCTAAACAAAATGATTGCGAAGTTTATTCCATGGATAAACATTTCAAATTATTGAAGAACATTGTGAATATAAAAATTACGACGTGAGAAATAAATACTTAAAAATTAATGAACTGAAATTTATCCTCCTTATGTAAAATACCTAATGCTGCGTGAACTCCGAATAAAGAACCTCGCTATAATTGAAGATGCCACGGCAGAATTCGGTGCAGGGCTCAATGTCCTTACAGGCGAAACAGGCGCTGGCAAGTCAATAATAATATCCGCATTATCACTTGCCCTCGGCGAGAGAGCGACCAGCACCATCATTCGAAGCGGCGAAAAAGAGGGGACAGTGCAGGCCTTCTTTGATATCAAACCAGGGGCATTTAATAGATCGTTTGAGACATTCTTGCGGGATTCAGGCGTTGAGGCTGATGAAGGCATAATCCTTACGAGGAATATCTCATCAGCCGGAAAGAGCAAGGCGTATATCAATGATTCCATGATCAACCTTCAGACGCTCTCGGATGCAAGCAGCGCGCTCATTGATATCCACGGACAGTTCGAGCACCAATCCCTTCTCGCAGCGGAAAAACAGCTTGAGCTTCTTGACCTTCACGGCGGGCTGCATAAAGAGCGGCAGGAGGTTTCTGATCTCTATGAAAGAATGAGCGGCTTAAGGCAGAAGATCTCCGCGCTGGCTCAGAGGGATAAAGAGAGGCTCCAGCGGATTGATATGCTCCAGTTCCAGATCAAAGAGATCGAGTCAGCCGGGGTTAAACCCGGGGAAGAAGAGGAACTTGAGGAGGAGACAAAGATACTCAGCAGCGCGGTGCGGCTGGCTGAGCTTGCGAACCGGGCTTATGACTCTATCTATTCTCTGGATTCCGCCTGCATAACAAACCTCTCATCAGTGATCAATGACCTCAAAGAGATATCTGTCATAGACTCACGCGCAGGAGAGGCGCTTAAGTCTGCGGAGGATGCGATGCCGCTTCTTGAAGAGGCTTCATACTTTCTCAGGGACTATAAGGACGGCATAAATTTCGATCCCGCAAGGCTTGAGGAGGTTCAGGAGAGGCTTGAACTGATAAAGCGGCTGAAGAAGAAATATGGTGAAACTCTTCAGGATGTCATTGATAAAAGAGAGAGCGCGCTGATAGAGCTTGAGGAGCTTCAGCATTCCGAAGAGATGTTAGACAGTCTTAAAAAGGAGCTTGATGATGCCAGGCAGAGGCTGACGGAAAAGGCGCAGGAGCTTTCAAAGAAGCGGAAGGCGGTTGCAAAAAAACTTGAGCCGAAGATAATAGAGGAACTTTCAAAGCTCTCCATGCCTGACACTCAATTCTTAATAAGCATCACACAGCAGCAGGGCGATGATACTTCGGACGGTTCATCAATGGGTATTGATGAGATAGAATTTCTGATATCTCCGAATGTCGGCGAAACGCTCAAGCCTCTCTCAAAGATAGCATCCGGCGGCGAGCTTTCAAGAGTGATGCTTGCGTTAAAGGGCATCATGTCTGACGGCGACAATATTCCTGTATTGGTATTTGACGAGATAGATGCCGGCATCGGCGGCAAGGCTGCCGAGACTGTGGGCAAAAGGCTGAAGGACCTTTCATCCATGCATCAGGTGATATGCATAACGCACCTTCCGCAGATAGCATCATACGCTGATATTCATCTCAAGATAGAGAAGAAGACAGAGAAGGGCAAGACCAGGGTCAGGATAAATCGGGTGGAGAAGGATGCCCGGGTCGAGGAGATCGCCCGCATGCTCAGCGGTGAAATATCAGATGTGTCATTGAAGCACGCGAAAGAGATGCTCAAAGCAAAACAGAATTAATGCGCTCGGTCTCCAGCTACTGCAAAAACAATACCCCGTCTCTCATTTAAAGTCCGTATGCTGCGTTGTGTCTTATTTTGTCCTGCTGCTTTTATATGGCAAAGTTTTTAGCTGGACTATTTTCTTGACTTGCTCGAATTCAGGATCTTTATGTACGAGGATGGATTTTGTGGCGATGGCGGTTGCAATAATCCAGCTGTCGCATACCGACAGGCTATTGGCAGCCTTAATCTCTATTGCGTTTTCAAATATTGCATTAGTCATATCTATCCGTCTGACCGGAAGCAGAGAGATATATTTAGAAAACTCGTCCGAGGCTTCTTTGCCGGCATTCTTCCAAAGTCTGTAGCGCCCTTCCATAATAGTCATGAAAGAGACCAGCACCGGCGCTCCGGAATGCAGAATATGCTCCACAGTATCGGCCCCCTGCTCATCGTTCCAGAGAGCAAAGATGGCAGACGTATCCAGGACGTAGGATTCTGCGTTATCTGCCTTTTGCATTTTCCTTCTTCCTTTCCTGCTGCCTGTCTTTCAGAAATTGCTCACCGCTGTATTTCCTCCGGCCCCGGCCTCTGAATGCGGCCACAGCATCCTTGGGCAGAGGGATAATTCTTATCTCGTCTCCATCTGTAGACCACTCGATCTTTGATTCCGGCTCGATGTGAAAACGCTTCCTGATTTCAGCCGGTATGGAAACCTGTCCCCTTGTCGTTACTTTTGTCGTCATGTTTCACCTCATATGTACGAACGATATTATATTGCATAATAGCATTTGCATATCATGTAAGACAAGATTCATCATGTAAATACAAAGTTGTGCATTATGTCCGGCTATCACTAAAAAGGTCACTTTTTTGCTTCACTTCTCAATAACAAAGAATGTCAAACTATGCTATTATTGGTTACATAGGAGGAAATAACATTATGAACATTTCACTTACACCACAACTTGAAAAGCTCGTAAAAAATAAGGTCGAGAGCGGTCATTATGGTTCCGCAAGCGAGGTTATGCGAGAAGCTTTACGCCTTCTTGCGGAGCGTGACCACAGACAATCTGTGCGTATCGAAGAACTTAGGGCCGAAATAAAAAAAGGGTTGGATAGCGGCGAACCGACTCCTTTAAATATTAAGGCTATTAAGGCACAAGGCCGTAAACGGCTCAATGCACAGAAAAATTAGGCACACGTCTGACACCATCCAGCTGAAGGACCTTTCATCCATGTCTGCCGTCAGGCAGGCTTGCTATCCATTTATGCGGTCTTCCAGTGAAGGGCCAGTTTCTTATGAGCCGCAGCACAATCTCTCAGATAAAGATTGATCAGCGTCTGGTATGGGACTCCAATCTCCTGCGCAAGATTCTTAAAGTAGCTGATAGTGCCTTCATCCATCCTGAGAGTTACCTGACGCTTGAGCCTGCTGGCATAGGGGTTTTTGGTTGCCTTGGAAAAATCGTATTCTTTTCTCATATTCATCACCTTTCCCAATAACGTTTTTGTTCTGTACGAGTTGCCTTCCGAGCAGAGATGATTCTAATAACTTCATCGTTTTCCCGATAACAATGGCAAACAACCATCAGACGAATAGAGGAGCTTAACCCAAGAAGAATGAACCGATCTTCTTCGTCTGAATGGTCAGGATCATGTATCATCAAGGCATTTTCATCGACGAACACAGACTGGGCCTCTTCAAAAGAAATCCCGTGCTTTTTCTGGTTCGATAGGTTCTTTTCTTTGTCCCAGTCGAATCTGATGTGATCCATATATTTACATTGTAAAGATATGATAATGGCTTGTCAAATTGACGAATTATGGATTACAGAGTTTTACAACGTAAGTAACCAACGTCCCCTAAGTAGTATTAAAATGTGTGTTTACAAAAAGATAAGGGGAAGTGTTTCCACTTCCCCTTAAATCAGTTAGGCATTAATCCATATCGGCCATGCCCTGTAGCCAAAAGCAGGAGCGTATAACCGCTCTCCATTTTTGGCTGTTTTCCAGACACGGAAAATAAGTCTTTGCCTCTTACCATGATGATAACGAAACATGACTCAAGCCCTCCTTTCCTTAAGAAGGCCTTGACAGGTAGGACAATTAAGCGTTACACTTAAATCACGATTTGGCTACCTGCCAAGGCTTATATTCCCGTCTAAGACGGGAAAGGCTGAATAGTTCAAGCTATTCAGCCTTTTCTTTTATATCATCTATTCCATTATTCTCATCGGATTCTATTTCCTCGGTCAAACCATTTTCACTTTGCAATTTAACTTTCTTCTTTGCTCTGTCTGGATAAAAATCCAACAATCCAAAATTTAATGTTGTGCCAGTATGGATTTTTGCAAATTTCCTTGTTGCACGTGTCAATTGATTGTTTAAAACTATTTTTCCATTCCCAGTAAATTTTATGCCACCTTCTTGAAGTGCAACAAAAATATCATCAAGTGGCATCGCATGACCTATTTTTCTTAGATATTTTTCTGCGGCTTCATTGTTGGTCATTCCGTAAAACTCGTCAGATCTTATTCCAACCGACGATCCTGAATCTTTCCCACCTGAATTAATTAGGTTGTTTAAGTCTGGCAACGTAATGTCTTCCCCGTATTCCCTGAGTGTTTGCAATGTAAAATAGATTTTTTCTATATCCCTTGCCTTTTGTTTCATTTCTTCAATAAGTTTTTCTATCATTTTATTTTGCGACATTATATTACCTCCTTTAAATTATGCAATAATTATATCCTAACCTTGAAATAATTTGCAAGTATTTTTAATAAATCACGTAACATGTTGATATTATACAGCATTTTCAAGTTAAATTTAATTAGCATTTATTCATTTTGCGGAAATGATTAAATTAGATAGTTTCGAGGTTAAAACGTTTTTACTTTTTTTTAAACCATCTGGTCTTGGCAGCAGGGTTCCTTCTGTAACCTGTGATACGATGGATTTAGCGAGGATGTTATTATCGGCTGGTTTTCTTTTTCCCCATGCATCTATAGTTAGCATGAACGGTCAAGCATGACAAGATGCTGATTATTCCAAACTGACCCACTACCAGTCTTTGGTATCAGTTGATGTTGGAACCGATTTCAACATAGAATTAACCTGCTGTTTAACACTGAATATTTCCATTAATATCCGCGCAATTCTTTTGCATAACTACTTCTGACTACTGAATACTTTTATAGTATAATACCGTTTATGGGATTCTGGGGTGATGTGCGTAAGGACTTTAAGACGGTCTTTGATATGGATCCGGCGGCAAAGAACCGGCTTGAGGTGATCCTTGCTTATCCCGGTTTTCAGGCGATAGTTTTGCATAGGTTGAATCATAAACTCTGGAATGCCGGAGTGCCTGTGCTCCCCCGCCTTCTGGCAAATATTGGAAGGATACTTACAGGGATCGATATACACCCCGGAGCAAATATCGCCGGCGGATTTTTTATTGACCACGGCATGGGAGTTGTCATCGGCGAGACATCAGAGATCGGCGAGAATGTGCTCTTATATCAGGGCGTGACGCTCGGCGGCACAGGCAAGGAGAAAGGCAAGAGGCATCCGACATTGGGCAACAATGTTGTCGTCGGCGCAGGGGCAAAGATATTAGGCGCGATAATCATAGGCGGCCATGTAAAGATAGGCGCCAACTCTGTTGTGCTTCACTCTGTGCCTGAAAACTCTATCGTGGTCGGAGTTCCGGGCAGGGTGATAAAGAGGCGGGTCGTTAAGATACTTGATGAAGGGCCTGTTGAGATGCTTGACCATGTGCACCTGCCTGATCCTGTTGAAGAGAGGTTCGGGGAGATGAAGGAATATATTGCCGCGCTTGAGAACAGAATAAACAAACTGGAAGGTAAAGGTGAAATGTTAAAGGTATATAACACAATGAGCGGAGAGAAGGAGAATTTCCTTCCAATTGACCCCAATAACGTGAGGATGTATGTATGCGGCATAACGGCATATGACGTATGCCATCTGGGACACGCCAGAAGCGCTATAGTATTTGACATCATCAAGAGATACCTGAGATACAGGGGATATAAGGTGACCCACGTCAGGAACATAACCGACATTGATGACAAGATAATAAAGAGGGCGAATGAGGAAGGCATATCTACAGAAGCTGTGGCTAAAAAATATACCGACGAATACTACACTGATATGGAGCTTCTCGGTGTAAGCAGGGCTGACATCGAGCCGAACGCCACAGACCATATCAAAGAGATGATCGAGACGATCAGCGGGCTTATTGATAAAGGCTACGCGTATGCGGTTGACGGAGACGTTTACTTTGAGGTCGCAAAGTTTGAAGGATACGGCAAGCTTTCAAAGAAGAATGTTGACGACCTGATGGCAGGCGCGCGTGTTGACGTTGATGAGAGAAAGAAGAGCCCGCTTGATTTTGCGCTCTGGAAATCATCAAAACCAAACGAGCCGTGGTGGGAGAGCCCGTGGGGCAAAGGCAGGCCCGGATGGCATATCGAATGCACCGCTATGTCGTCGAAATATTTAGGCGAAAGCTTTGACATACACGGCGGCGGGGCTGACCTGACATTCCCGCATCATGAGAATGAGATCGCGCAGAGCGAGGCGTACACAGGCAAGCCGTTCGTGAAATACTGGATGCACAACGGCTTCATCACCCTTGCGAAAGAGAAGATGTCCAAGTCACTCGGCAACTTCTTCACCATCAAGGAGATACTCGCAAAGTATGACCCTGAAGTGGTCAGGACATTTCTGCTCTCAGCCCACTACAGGAGCCCCATAGAATTTTCAGATGTACATCTTAATGAGGCTGAGTCGTACATAGACAGGTATTACACAACTGCCACAAGGATCGCTGATTTTATAAAAAATGCAGTGGAGAAAGAGAAGCCCGCATCATCAAAAGAACTGGAAGCGCTGCTCTCTTCTTTTAAAGATAAATTTCAGAGCTCGATGGATGATGATTTCAACACCGCATCGTCATTGGGGCATATATTTGAACTTATAAGAGAGGTGAATAAATTCCTTGACGCAAAACCGTCCGGGCAAAAGGCAAATGATCTTGTGCAGAGAACGCGCGGCCTCCTTGCCGAGGCAGGCGGCATATTGAATATCTTTAACAGGACATCTGAGGAATGGTACAGGTCTTTAATAAAGGTCAAAGGGATAACGCTGACCGAAGAGAAGATCCAGGGGATGATATCCGCGAGGCAGGAGGCAAGGGCTAATAAAGACTGGAAGACATCGGATAATATACGGGACGGCCTTCTCGAACAGGGGATCATACTTGAGGACAAGGCAGACGGCACAGGCTGGAAGGTAAAGGTCGGATAGCATTCATTAAGATGAAGAAAGATCTGCTCGAAAGATATTCGCGCACAGCTGACGGAAAGGTGATAATAGATATCACCACCGAAAGGATAGAGGATCTTTATAATTATTTCGACAAGAACGCCCCTTATCTCAAAAAAGACCTTGATCAGGAGTTCGTTGACTATCTTATCGACTCTGTTCATGAGATCGGCAAGGAAGATTTTGTTATCCGTTTCCGTTTCTCCGCTCCGGCTGACGATACAAATACCTCCCGTGTGCAGATGAGCATCCGGAATTACTTCATCCACCAGAAGCATATCGAGATCCGCGAATTAAAGAGAATGACACGGAAAGCTCTCACCCTCTTCTCCATAGGGGTTGCGATCCTTACGCTCTCTGTCTGGGTAAATCAGGAACTCTTGATCCATGAGACCGTGGTCAGCAGGGTATTTGCCGAAGGCCTGACGATCGCCGCATGGATCTCATTATGGGAAGCGCTGGCAACGTTTCTTCTTAACTGGCCTCCGCACCGCCGCCAGATCAAGCTGTTTGAACGGATATCAAAAGCGCCGGTATTCTTTTAGCAGGCGGTTTTTATTCACTATCAAAATAATTTTATCAAACATCGGAGGCTGTGATAAGCGACTTAAATAGAACAGGCCTCGAAAAGCTCTGCAAAGAATTCTCAGCCGCGTTCAATGGGGTCATCTCCTGGAAATGGGATGATTATTTCGGGACTGTTATGGCGCAGTTTGATACGGATGACAGAGAGAAGGTCCGAGCTATACTTGATCAATATCTTGACTTCGCCTGGGATATGTCAAATATCAAACAAGCTCCTGATACTGTGCAGGCGGTAAATGGCAGTCTTGGCAATCTCAGGGAGGGGCAGATGCTTATGGCATCTGATACTCAACAGGATGCCTGTATCCTGTGCGCCTGGTGGCCGTGGGGCAATGGAAAGAGCATCTCGATCCGCATCATTCCTACATGCAAAAGATTAACAGATTCAGAGAGAGAAGAGGTTCAAGAAGTATTTAAAAGCTGGTTCGGGATCTAACTTCTTTTTCTATTCAATATTATTTCTTTGACTTGCCGCCGGATAGCGAGAGGTCTATGGACCACTTTCCGCCGCCTTTTATCATCAGGGCAAGGGCTATCGCGATAGCAAGCAGATGATATTCAAAACCCTCGCCGCTCTGCTTTCCTGACCAGTTCATGAAGAACCCGTTCTCAAGGTGTATCAGATATATGCAGCCTGTCATTATGCAGAGAGTGCCGAGCGCAGCCAGCCTCGTCATGAAACCTATGATGAGAAATATAGAGCCGAGAGATTCGCCGGTTATCACAAGCACTGCCACCCAATACGGCAGGCCCATCTTGCCTGTAAAGAAGGCGATGGTCGCGTAATATCCCAGGCCGTCAAAGAGGCCGATAAGCTTCTGCGCGCCGTGAGGGAGTATCACTAAACCGAGAAGCAGCCTCATGAAAAAGAGTGAAATGTCATTCTCTGTGCTGAAGAATCTTCTAAACATAGTCAGCCTCCGGTTGTTATTTAATATCTCATCGGCTTCTCATGTCAGCCAGCCATATCCATTATAATCATTTCGAATCGGTTCCGCCAACTGGTGACAATTTGTCACTAGTTCAAATCAATGAAACATTCCAGTTCTCGTTGCCGTCATTCCCGGCCACGATCGGGAATACAGTTCCCCTGTATTTTCTGCTTGTAACATTTAAAGCTAACTCATATAATTATCTTATTCCAAAAAATCCGAGTGATAGTAAATTAATTTTTTGAGATAAGAAAGGAGACATAAAATGAATATGACATCATTGAAGAAGTATGGTTTAGTTTTGTTTGCATTAATAGGATGTGTTGCATTAATCGGTTGTGCTGCCCAGAGAAAAAATCACCATAGTAGCAGTGCTTTTCAATATCTATATCCGGATAAGGAGGGATATATCGACACCCCGGGCATTCCATTATTATCACTGCCGTTACGAGTCGGCATTGCCTTTGTTCCTGAGACAACAGATTCCTATAATTCCCTGACGGAGCAGGATAAAATGGATTTAATGAAGGAAGTCAGCATGCATTTCAAGAAGTATGATTTTGTGAAATCCATTGAGTTGATTCCGTCCGCTTATCTGGCTGAAAAAGGAAGTTTTGCTAATTTAGACCAAATCCGCACAATGTATGGGGTCGATGTTATCGCATTGCTTTCATACGATCAAACTCAATTTACGGATCAGGGAATAGCATCCATAACATATTGGACAATTGTTGGCGCTTATATAGTTCCAGGAGAAAAGAATGCTACCCACACTATGGTTGATGCATCAATTTATGATATAAAAAGCCGCAAAATGCTTTTCCGGGCTCCAGGCATTAATTATAAAAAAAGTAATGCAACACCTGTTAATCTGACAGAACAATTGAGAACGGACAGGGTGTTGGGTTTTCAGGAAGCGAGTAAAGACCTCATAATAAACCTCGATGTACAGTTAGGGTTGCTTAAGGAAAAAATAAAAGAATCTCCTGAAGACTACAAAATAGAGCATAAGCCAGGATATACCGGAGGAGGCAGCCTTGATGCATATTTCTTAATATTTGTTTTTGTTTCAGGTGGATATTGGTTATGGCAGAAGAGAAAAGCATAGATTTATATTTGCCATTTTTTACAATGATGGTTCTTGCGTTATGCATTATAGGAAGTATAATGCCTGGCATAACGTCAGTATTGATATACGACCGGACGGCTATTTCTGAAGGTGAATTATGGCGTATCGTTACTTCTCACTTTGTTCATTTCAATTATATCCATTTATTCTACAATCTTCTGGTCTTTGGTATTGCCGGATGGATTATTGAGCGCCGAGGGTATAATCATTTCAAGCTGCTTTGTGTGTTGTCGGCAACTTTCATCGGGATAACGTTATTCATCTTTCAACCCGGCATGATGTATTACGGAGGGTTATCAGGGGTGGCATGTGGAGCTATTTACTATAGTGCACTCTTTGGCCTTCGTGAGCCAACTCCATGGCGCAATATATGTTTATGTATCATAGTAGCCCTCCCGATTAAGATTGCTTTAGAAATATACTATAATTCATCGCTTCTTCCCTATGGGGAGAAACAAACATTTGTTTTAATTCCAATCAGCCATCTTGCCGGAAGCATAGCGGCCTTTTTGCTTTTTCTTGCTGTCAGAAATAAAGGTATTGCAAACCAAAACGTATTGAAATATTTAGATACAAAAAACAAATTAGAAAGAGCATGAGGAGGTCAAGATGAACAAAAACGAGATATTTGAGTTTCTGAATGCTAATCCGGTATTCCATCTGGCAACAATTGAAGGGAACAAGCCGCATGTGCGGGGACTGCTTCTGTATAAAGCGGATGAGAACGGGATAGTATTTCACACAGGAAAGATGAAAGAGCTGCACAAACAGCTGACTGAAAATCCGCAGGTGGAGATGTGTTTCAATAATAATAATTTTGAGAATCTTACCCAGATAAGGGTGCAGGGACGCGTTGAACTTGTCGAAGACCTTGAACAGAAAAAGGAGATCGTGCAGAAACGCGAGTTCATGAAACCATGGGTAGAGAAGATGGGCTATGATTTTCTGGCTGTTTACAATCTTAAGAAGGGCGCGGCCGAGGTCTGGACGATGGCGGCTAATTTCGCGCCGAAAGAGCCTGTAGGGTTATAACCTGACCGGAGCGCGCGGGCCTGTTAACGGCTTTGCCGCGTTCGGTTAAGGCTAAGGTTTATATCAAGATAAAATCAGCAGTATCCCCGAGTGACCGCTTCTTTCAATTAGATTATAATTGTGTCAGTTTTTTACGAGATCCCCATTTGTTCAATACATCAGCCACGCCATGAAACTGTTTTTATAGAATGATGCTGAGAAAATGTTTTGACAAAGGAGATATGAACAATGTCAAACATTAGTAGCGGTTTAAGACTGGCGGCATTTCTGATCTTCTTTTATCTCCCTTTGATCTTCTCCGGTAATGCCTGCGCCGACTATCTGACAAAACTTGATCATGGCCGATACCTGCAGGATGCTTCCGGTGACATAGTCACAGGGCTCTGGTCTGTTCCGGTGGTCTATGACTGGAACGGTGACGGCAACAAAGACCTCCTTATCGGGCAAAGTAATAGCAACAATGGATATGTGAGCTATTATGAAAATACAGGCACGGACGATGAACCGTTTTTCAGCGCGCCATCCTATATCCAGGCCTGCAGCCCATCCTGTGCCCCTTTGAATGTGCCCGGGCTTGTCGGACAGGGTTCATACCCTTCAGTCGTGGACTGGAACAATGATGGAAAGCAGGATCTGCTTGTAGGCGATGGCGACGGCTATGTGCATATTTTTATTAATACAGGCAGCAGCACATCTCCTGTGCTTGACGGGGGCAGCCTGGTCATGGCCAGCGGCCTGCCCCTGATGGTTACAGCAAGAGCCACCCCTGTCATGGAAGACTGGAATGGAGACGGGTTGAACGACCTGCTCATAGGGGATATGGATGGATTTATATATGTTTATCTCAATGTCGGGACATCCTCTGCGCCTGTTTTTCAAAGCACTTACTTCACTGATTCCACATATCGTTTGAAGGTCAGCGGTGTTGATTTTGATATCGGGTCCAGGTCCGCCCCGCGTGTCTTTGACTGGAACAATGACGGGAAGAAAGACCTTCTGGCCGGAGAATATGAAGGGTATGTATATTTTCTGGAAAATGCCGGCACAAATGCCGCGCCTGTATTTAACAGCGCCAGGAAACTCTCCTGGGCAGACGGCCAAACATTGCGGTATCCTGATAGCCCCTCAGGGGCTGCTCACTCCCGCCTCTATGCCGCCGACTGGAACAATGACAGAAAGCAGGATCTTATTGTCGGAGGCAAAGACGGCAGGCTGATCCTCTTTTCCCCAAAGGTGGTGCATTACAACTTCTCTGGAGAGAGCGGAGGCAAATGCTTTATAGCAACAGCAGCCTATGGATCATATATGGCAGATGATGTAAAGATACTTAGGAAGTTCCGTGACAGATATCTTATAACCAATTCGATCGGCAGAAAAATGGTAAACATTTATTATAAATATTCACCGCCGATTGCAGCTTATATCAGCAGGCATGAAGCATTAAGAACCGCTGTCAGGTTCTCACTTAAACCTGTTGTATTTGCGATCAAATACCCGCAGATCTTTTTGCCCGGTATCATCGGAATTCCGGCGATCCTGTTAATGAACAGGAGAAAACAGGAGAAGCAAGGCTGACGCTACTCCCTTCTCTTCGGCCTCTTGCCCGCATCAAGCACCCTCTTTCTCAGCCTGATAAACTGCGGCGTTACCTCTATGAGCTCGTCTTCCTTGATAAACTCTATGGACTGCTCGAGTGTAAGCTGCCTGTGCGGGATGAGCTGAAGCGCTTCGTCAGTGCCCGATGCGCGGATGTTGGTGAGCTTCTTCTCCTTGGTCACGTTGACATCAAGGTCGTTGTCGCGTGAATTCTCGCCGACGATCATGCCCTCATAGACCTGTATGTTGTCCCTGATAAAGAGAACGCCCCTCGGTTGAAGGTGAAAGAGCGCGTATGTAGTGGTCCTGCCTGTCCTGTCTGAAACAAGCGCGCCTGTCTGCCTTGATGTCATCGGCCCGTGCCACGGCTCATAACCGTCAAAGAGATGGTTGAGAAGGCCTGTGCCCCTTGTGTCTGTGAGGAACTGCGACCTGAAACCTATCAGGCCGCGGGAGGGGATCCTGAACTCGAGCCTCACCCTGCCTTTTCCGTTATTCTGCATCTTCTGCATCTTGCCCTTTCTCATGCCGATCTGCTGTGTCACAACGCCGACAAAATCCTCAGGCACGTCAATAACAAGAAGCTCCATGGGCTCATGCTTTACGCCGTTTATCTCTTTTGTGATCGTCTCAGGCATTGACACTGAAAGCTCATAACCCTCGCGCCTCATCATCTCGATGAGTATCGCGAGCTGGAGCTCTCCCCTGCCCATGACCTTGAATGAATCCGTATTGTCAAAGCTCACCCTGATGGAGACGTTGTAAAGCAGTTCCTTCTCGAGCCTGTCCCTCAGGTTCCTTGACGTAACGAACTTTCCGTCCTTGCCTGCGAAAGGGGATGTGTTGATGGAGAACATCATTGAGATGGTGGGTTCATCCACCTTGATCCTCGGAAGCGGCATAGGTTTTTCCACATCTGTGATCGTGTCACCAATGTTAATGCCTTCAATTCCGGAAAGCGCGATGATGTCGCCGACATATGCCGTCTTTGTCTCTACCCTTTCAAGGCCGGAATAAGTGAACATTGAAGTTATCTTTGTCTTTACCGCTTTACCGTCTATGGTTATCACAGCAACGGCATCGCCTACATTTACAGTGCCTGCAAATATTCTGCCTACAGCCATCCTGCCCACATAGTCGTTGTAATCGATATTTGTTACGAGCAGCTGAAGGGGCGCGTCCTTATCTCCCTGAGGAGGCGGAACAGTATTAACGATCAGGTCAAAGAGAGGCTTAAGGTTCTCAGGCTTGTCATTGAGGTCGAGCATCGCTGTTCCGACCTTTGCGTTTGTATAAACAACCGGAAATTCAAGCTGCTCTTCAGTCGCGTTAAGGTCGATGAAGAGGTCGTATACCTCATTCAGAACTTCCTGTATCCTCGCGTCAGGCCTGTCTATCTTGTTCACAACAAGGATAGGCGGCAGGTTCAGCTCAAGCGCCTTGTTCAATACAAACCGCGTCTGGGGCAGAGGGCCTTCAGAAGCGTCAACGAGAAGCAGAACGCCGTCCGCCATCTTCATCGTCCTCTCCACCTCACCGCCGAAGTCGGCGTGGCCGGGTGTATCTATGATATTTATCTTGATGCCGTTGTAATCAACAGCGGTGTTCTTCGCCATGATCGTGATTCCTTTTTCACGCTCAAGGTCGTTGCTGTCCATCACCCTCTCACGCACCTTTTCATTTGCGCGGAATATACCTGCCTGCTGAAGCATGCCGTCAAGAAGCGTTGTCTTGCCGTGGTCGACATGGGCGATGATCGCGATGTTTCTTATATCTTCACGTTTCATAAAACCTCTCTTTTATAAATTATAATATGCCGCCATACAGGTTGCACTACTTCTTCCGGACCGTTTGAGGAAACAGAGCAGGAACCGCATGAAGGGGAACTAATTATATACTATCGGCGGTTGAAAATACTATCAGCTTCTTATCGCCTTTATTGCTCTTCACTCATACCCCTATGTATTAACTATTTATTCTGGTATACTTATGCATAGATTCATATCATGTAAACCTTAAAGGAGGAAGCATGGCGACAAAGAAGAAAGCCGCACCGAAGAAGGCTGCAAAGAAGAAGGTAGCAAAGAAGGCAGCTGCTCCGAAGAAGGCAAAGTGCACAGCAAAGACCAAGGCAGGAAAAGCATGCAAGAATTCCGCAAGCGGCAAGTCAACAAAGTGTTCTTCACACAAAAAGAAATAAGTATCTGATCTGTTTATTCCAAAGACCCTCTGAGATCTTTTCTCAGAGGGTCTTTGTTTATACTGCATATGTAAAAACTTGTAACTTAATTATCCCAGCATGTTCTTTATGTCTACTTTAGCTTCACCTGTAAGCTTCAGGCTGAAGTTGTCCTGAAGCACTTTCAATACGCCCGGCGTCACAAACTCAGGCGGCTTGGGCCCGAGGTAGATATTCTTTACTCCGAGGCTGAAGAGGCCGAGAAGTATGGCGACCGCCTTCTGCTCAAACCATGAGAGCGCTATGGTAAGAGGCAGTTCGTTCACAGAACATTTAAACGCATCAGCAAGCGCGAGCGCGATCTTGACCGCGGAGATGGAGTTGTTGCACTGCCCGAGGTCTATATAGCGGGGGATGCCGTCGATATTGCCGAAATCAATGTCATTGAACCTGAACTTTCCGCATGAAGTCGTCAGTATCACACAGTCTTTGGGAACAAGCTCTGCCAGCTCCCTGAAGTAATCGCTCCCGTCACCCGGCGAATCACACCCTGCTATAACAAAGAACCTCTTGATCTTTCCCGCCTTGACCGCATCTATTATCTGAGGAGCAAGCTTAAGGACATTCTCATGATGAAAACCTGTTGTCAGCGTCTTGTCTGATTTGACATCTGCATCAGGCAGAGAAAGCGCCTTCTTAATAAGGGGAGAGAAATCATTGTTCTCGATCTTTGACGAATTCTCAACGCCGGTTACGTCATAGGTGAACATCCTGTCGCCGTATGTGCCTCTCACAGGCATCACGCAGTTTGTTGTGACGAGGATGGCTCCGGGGAAGTCGTCAAAGACCCTTCTCTGGTCATGCCATGCCTTGCCCACATTGCCCTTCAAGTGGCTGAACTTCTTGAGCTTCGGATAACCATGAGCAGGGAGCATCTCAGAGTGGGTGTATACATTAATTCCCTTGCCCTCGGTCTGCTTCAGCAGGTCTTCAAGAGCGTAGAGGTTGTGTCCTGTGACAAGGATGCTCTTGCCCTGCACCCTGTCCTCAGAGACCGTAACAGGTTCAGGTATGCCCAATCTTGAGGTATGTGCCTCATCAAGAAGCGCCATCGCCTTTACAGTCGCCGTGCCGACGCTCAGCGCTGTCTTGATATTGTCCGCCAGGCTGAAATTGACATTTGTAAGTGTCGAGTATAGCGCCGCATGTGTAATGGCATCTATCTCAGGATCGCTCTTTCCAAGCTCCCTTGCGTGATGCGCGTAAGCCGCGACACCCTTCAGCCCGAATATGGTTATATCCTGAAGGCTCGCTATGTCCTCATTCTTTCCGCATACCCCGATCTTCTTGTCACATCCGCCTTCCATCGTCTGCTCGCATTGATAACAAAACATTGTGCATCCTCCTTAGGTTGAAATTATTTTTGAATGTACTTTATTAAAACGCATTTCAAAAACCGGTGCCATGATTTAAATCATATGCTGGAAATGGTTGGGGTGCAAATGGATTCGGATTACTGCAGCTCTATTATCTCAGCCTCTTTCGCCACTGTGTCAAAGACCATCACAGTAGCCTCCTTCCAGAAGCCGTGGGAGGTGCCGGGGTTAAGGACAAGGGTATCGCCGATCTTTTCATTTACACATTTATGCGTATGGCCGAACATCACAACATCATATGTGCCTGATGCGACAAGCGAATTTCTGAGCTGGGGTTCTGTACCGTGATAACAGGCGCATTTCAGGCCGTCAGCCTCAAACTCGTGGAAGTCGCCCTTTATCTCTCCGCCTATCTCATTGAAGGAATTGATCAGCCTGAACTTGTCGCCGTCGTTGTTGCCGAATATGCCGACAAGCTTTACATCCTTAAAGAGTTTGATCGAGGCGGGGTTTACGTAATCGCCGAGGTGTATGACATACTCGGCCTTCTTCTCTTTGAAGGCGTTAACAGCCTTTATGATATTTTCTGAATGGTCGTGCGAATCTGAGATGATGCCTATCTTCATCTTTATGGCCTTCTCTTATTAATATTTAAAATTTAAAAATGACCATGCCGGTCAGAAGCTTCGGATAAAAGTATGTGGATTTCGGCGGCATCCTCTGCCCCTCAAGCGCGACCGCCTTGAGGTCTTCCACCCTTGTAGGGCTCAGGAAGAATGCCGCGCGCGCAGGGCTGCTCTTCACACGCTTAACAGCGACCTCAGGAGACATCTCATATTCATAATTTGTGACTTTCAGGATCTCCCTGAATATGAGTTTATGAAGCACGGTCACGTCAAGCTTCTTGAGGATATCATGAGAATCAAGGCTGTCATGCGGGCATCTGAAGCTGAGGTCATAATACTTTTTTTCATCTTTATCAAACATCCCGATTGAATATTTTTTTGTCTTCATGGCATGGAACATCTTATCCATAGCCGTCTTTTCTTCGGAGTCATTGTTATATGAAAATGCTTCAATATCAAAACAGTGGCTCAGGATCTCAGTGATATTTATGCTGCTGTCTATCTCGACCATCCGGTGTGTGGGCAGGAGCGTCAGGCCTGGCTCATCCATATTCGCAAGGAACATCAATACATAATTAAATGGTTCGTCACCTGTCTTTAATTCGCCCTTCTGCTCCATCTCATGTTTAAAGGCAAGCGCTGTCTCATACCTGTGATGGCCGTCAGCGATGAATATGTCCTTATCTGAAAATTCTTTTCTTATGGCATCTATCGACGCTTTATCATTTATCTTCCAGAGCCTGTTAATAAAGCCGTCGTTGTCGATAGCTTCGAGAAATGGCTTATTCTTTACAATCTTTTCCAATATTGATGAGGCCTTTTTTTCAGCGCTGCTGTAGATGGAGAAGATCGGGCTTATATTTGCCCTGCAGAAGCGGAGGATATTCAGCCTGTCGGACTTCGGTTTTGAGTGTGTTTCCTCGTGGGGATGTATTTCCCCTGAGCCGAGCTCCTCAATCTTCACCGCGCCGAGAATGCCCCTCAGCCTCCTCTCTTCACCGTCAACCCTGTAGGTTGCCTCGTAGCAGTAAAAAGCCGGCTCAGAGTCCTGACGCAGAATATCTTTCTCAAGCCAATCGTTTAATAACGCGGATGCCCTTGAATAGCGGTTCTCATTCTCATCGTCTCCCTCATTGTCCTTGCCGAAATCTATGCGGATGATGTTGTGAGGGCTTTTTTCGTAGAGTTTATCCTTGGCTTGAGGCGAGACTATATCATATGGAGGCGCCGTAACAGCTCCGGCATCGACCTTTTCAGGATTATATAAAACACCTTTGAACGGGATTATCTCAGCCATGGCAGATATAAGGGCTCTTTTAAAAGTCAGGTGAAAGAGCGGAAATTATTTTAACATTGGCAAAGGGAAACTTCAAACATCTTGAAACAATTTCCTGATATTGCTTTTCCTCTTGCCTGAAACTACAATAAGTCGTTATGTCCATGCTGAAAAAAATTACTGACTATCTCAGGATGATAAAGTTCTCGCATTCGGTCTTTGCCCTGCCCTTTGCCTTTACCGGCGCGCTGCTCGCCGCAGGCGGCATCCCGACGATCAGGCAGATATTCTGGATAACGATAGCGATGTTCGGCGCGCGTTCCGGCGCGATGGGGATTAACAGGATCGTTGATAAAAAGATAGATGCCCTCAACCCGCGCACAAAGGAGAGGGAGCTTCCAAGCGGTGTGATAAGATCAGGCGAGGCGTTCTTCTTTACGATCGTTGCTTTTGCGGTCTTTGTGGCAGCGGCATATAAACTAAACCCTCTATGCTTCCTTATCTCGCCGTTTGCCATAGCTATAATTATCCTATACCCATATACAAAGAGGTTCACATGGTTATGTCACGTGGTGCTGGGGATTGCAATAGCATTCGCTCCATTCGGCGCCTGGGCTGCTGTAAGAGGCGCTATAGAGCCGGAGATATTCCCGCTTGTCATAGCGGTGCTCTTCTGGGTAGCGGGGTTTGACCTCTTTTACGCGCTGCATGATATTGATTTTGATAAAGAGCAGAATCTATATTCAGTGCCGAGCAGGTTCGGGATAAATAAGACCCTGTGGACTGCAAGGCTGTTTCACCTCATAACCGTCTCGATGCTCTTGCTTCTCATTCCCCTTTTCCATCTCTCTGCGATATATCTTTTCGGGATTCTAATCGCAATCGCGATGCTTCTCTATGAACACTCACTTGTCAGGCCGACAGACCTCAGCAGGCTGGATATGGCGTTCTTTAATATGAACGGCTACATAAGCATTACGGTATTTGTCTTTACTCTTTTAAATTATATTCTTCCATTGTAGAATGTTAGTGGCGGTTCCCCTCTTAGGCAAAGAGGGGTTAGGGGAGATTTTAAAATGAAAACTATATACACTTTAATCATGAAATCCCCCCATGCCCCCCTTTGTCAAAGTGGGGATAATTAAATATGATAGAAAAGCTCATCAGCCACGCTCATAAGGTAAGTGCAGCCGGACTTGTCGTCGGCTCAAGCGGGAATATAAGCTCCCGGCTCTACAAGAACATGTTCGCGATCTCATCTGCCGGCGCCTGGCTCGGCGAACTGACACAGGATGACATAACAACATGCTATCTTGATGACAAAGATAAATATGACGGGACTGAACCTTCCATGGAGGCGCCGTTTCACAGGGCTATCTACCTTGAGCGGCCGGATGTAAAGGCGATACTGCATTTCCAGTCTCCATACGCGACAACGCTTGCCTGCGCCCGGACGCTTGATTTCAATCTGAACTTTATCCCGGAGGTTCCGGCGTATCTGAAGAACATCAAGGTTATCTCATATTCAAATCCGGGCTCCCAGCTTTTGACAGAGGATATCAAAGCGAATATCATGGGCACTGACTGCAACATACTTGTTCTCCGGGGACACGGCCAGATAGCTATTGGCAAAGATCTGAAGAGTATGCTCAGGAATGCTGAGATCTTTGAGTTCGCCTGCATGATAAAGTGCCAGGGCTTAGAGCTGAATACTTATAATCCTCAGACTATAAAGGAACTACAGGATTACGAAAAGGCTTAACCATCTATCTTGTTCCCAACAGCTTAATTCCTGTATCATATCTTCATGGCTTATAAAGACCTTAGAGAATTTATTGCTCTTCTGGAAAAGAAGGGCCTGCTGAAGCGGATAAAGGCTGAGGTTGACCCTATCCTTGAACTATCTGAAATAACGGACAGGGTCTGCAAGAGTCCCGACGGAGGCAAGGCGCTACTCTTTGAGAATGTAAAAGGTTCCCAATTTCCTGTTGTGACAAACATCTTCGGCTCATTTGAGAGAATGGCGATGGCGCTTGAAGTTGCCAAAATTGATGATGTTGCCGCGAGAATAAATGATCTGCTCAAGCAATCCCCTCCAAAGACGCTTATGGAGAAGCTCTCGATGCTCCCGAAGCTTCTTGAGTTCTCAAAGTTCTTCCCAAAGACGGTCAAAAACGCTCAGTGTCAGGAGGTCATAGAAAAGGATAATCCCGACCTGAGCAGATTCCCGATAATAAAATGCTGGCCAAGTGACGGACAGCCGACTGATGAAGGCAGGTTCATTACACTGCCGATGGTATTTACCAAAGACCCGGAGACAGGCAGGCCGAACTGCGGCATGTACCGTATCCACATATTTGATAAACAGACAACCGGTATGCACTGGCATATTCACAAAGACGGCGCGCGCCATTATGACAAATACAAGGCGATGAACAAACGCATGCCCGCCGCAATCGCTGTCGGAAGCGACCCTGCTGTCATGTACTCAGCAACCGCGCCGCTTCCTGAGGCGATCGATGAGATGATGTTTGCAGGCTTTCTCAGAAAAGAGCCTGTTGAGATGGTCAAATGCATTACATCCGAAATAGAAGTTCCGGCAAACAGCGAGCTTATTATTGAAGGCTATCTTGAGCCCGGAGAGACACGCATAGAAGGGCCGTTCGGAGACCATACCGGATTTTACTCTGCCGCAGATCAATATCCTGTATTCCATGTCACGTGCATTACACACAGAAAGGATATGATCTATCCCGCAACACTTGTAGGCAAACCGCCTATGGAAGACTGCTATATCGGCAAGGCGACAGAGAGGATATTCCTCCCGCTGCTTCAGATGGAGTTCACAGAGATAAAGGACATGAACCTGCCTATGGAGGGGGTATTTCACAACTGCGCCCTCATATCAATAAAGAAGAGTTATCCCGGCCACGCGAAGAAGATAATTCACGGACTCTGGGGCAAGGGGCAGATGATGTTCGCAAAGCTCCTCATAATCGTTGACGATGATGTTGATGTGCAGAACATCTCTTACACCGCATGGCGCGTACTCAATAATGTTGACTGGAAGAGGGATGTGGTCATAGCAGACGGCCCGCTTGATGACCTCGACCACGCTGCGAACTTCCCGCGCTACGGCTCAAAGATGGGCATAGATGCAACCCGCAAGACAAGAGAAGAAGGCATGACCCGCGAATGGCCTGATGAACTTTTTATGTCTGATGAGATCAAGAGGCTTGTTGATGAGAGATGGAAGGAGTACGGGTTGGAGTAACCTTTAATTTGTCATTCTGGCGGCTCCGTCCTGCCTACTGTTGGCTTGTCCGGAATCGTAACTATTAACTTAAATGAAAAAACTACTAATCTTTTTAGCTCTTTTCCTATCAGTTTTCTCACCTTTTACAGCTCAAAGTCAAAGCATAAAACTTATAAAAACTTTTGGTAATTATAATGGGGAGACTGTTTTATCAGTTGATATCTCCCCTGATGGCAAGAAAATTTTGTCAGGACATGACATACCTCCTGATAAAGGAAGCTATTTAGATAAAGGTCATATAAAACTATGGGACATATCTAACAGCAATGAGATTTTTACTTTTACCGGACATTCACGACAAGTTAAATCTGTGGCTTTTTCTCCTGATGGCCTAACAGCTGCTTCTGCCAGTATAGACGGTACAATAAGAGTGTGGGATGTGACAACAGGAAACGAGGTGAAAGTATTAAGAAAAGTACAAGCCAAATATAGTCTTGCATTTACAGTAGATTACTCCCCAAGCGGAAAAGAACTTCTTGTCGGAACAGCTGAAGAATCTACTTTGAAACTATTAAATGTGAACTCAGGGGATGTGATTAAAAATTTTAATAATGAATGGAATATTAAAAAAGCCGTCTTTTCTAATAATGGCAAGTACGCTTTATCCATACAAAAATATGACTCGCCTATGCTGTGGGATATTAACAGTGGAAAGCTAATCAAAACATTTACACGTCAAAAGGGTTTGTTAGCCTATCTGTTTAAAAGTTCAGGGGCCTGGATCTGTGGAGATCTATCTCCGCAGGCAAAATATGTAGCGGCAGGAAGTTCTGATGGCGTCATTAGAATTTGGGGAGTCGAAAGTGAAAAAGAACTGTGGAGCATTGACGCTCATAATGAAGGAGTAAACGATATAGTATTTTCTCCTGATGGCAACCTTGTTCTTTCAACCGGCAACGATGGGAAAGTAAATCTGTGGGATACACATAGTGGTAAGATGATAAGCCAAATTAACCTGGGAACAAATCATGATTATGGAGAAGCTTTAAAATTTTCACCTGATGGAAGTTCATTCATTGTTGGAACTATGCGAGGAATTATCATGCAGTTTGCTGTACAAAACTAATAAAGTCATTAATCAACTCTAAACTCTTCCTCCGGAACCTCCGGGTTCAGCCGCAGTTTTTCGGTAGTCCATTCCAATCACCATAGGAATTCAACTAACTCACATAGTTCATCTCATACAAATCCCTATTTAGCCATATGATTAACTAATAATGGAATGCTTGACTTATTGACATAATTTGTTATAATTTAGTCAATACAATGACTGAATTTCAATAAATTATGTCAATTTATATTCCACAAAAACAGCTTAAGAACCTGGAGAATCTGATTTCTCCCAACAAGGTAATTGTAATATACGGCCCGCGCAGGGTTGGAAAGACCACCCTTATTAACAAATATCTGGAAACCATTGATGAAAATTATCTATCAGTAAGCGGAGAAGATATTACGGTTCAGAGTTACCTCAGCAGCCAGTCAATTCCAAAACTCAGGGATTTTGTCGGAAAGAATACCTTGCTGGTAATAGATGAAGCTCAGAAGATAAATAATATAGGGCTGAACCTTAAAATGATAGTTGATCATATAAAAGGGGTTAAGGTAATTGCAACCGGTTCGTCATCATTTGATCTGGCTAAAGATATCGGGGAACCTCTTACTGGCAGAAAGTTTGTAATAAAACTTTTTTCCCTTGCGCAGATGGAGATATCGGAGATTGAGGAGGCACATGAAACAGAAGCGAACCTTGATGCGAGGCTGATATACGGTTCCTATCCCGAAGTGGTCATAATTAATGATAACAAGCAGAGAGAGCTTTACCTTAGAGAGATAGTAAATTCTTATCTGTATAAAGATATACTTGAGCTTGAGGGGATAAGGCACTCCGGCAAACTTGTGAGGCTTCTGCAACTGCTTGCATTTCAGATCGGGAAAGAGGTCTCATATAATGAACTCGGTACACAGCTTGGAATGAGTAAAAATACGGTCGAGAAATATCTTGACCTGCTTGAGAAGGCTTTTGTAATATTCAGGCTTTCCGGATTCAGCAGGAATCTGAGAAAGGAGATAAGCAAAAGCCCCCGCTACTTTTTTTATGACAACGGCATCCGCAATGCTGTTATAGGCAATCTAAATCCTTTGACAGCAAGAAACGATACAGGGATGTTATGGGAAAACTATATAGTTATGGAGAGAATAAAGAAGCAGGAATATTTGCAGATCTTTGCCAGTAACTATTTCTGGCGGACTTACGACAGGAAAGAGATAGACCTTGTTGAAGAAGCGGAAGGAAAACTTCACGGTTATGAGATAAAGTGGAAACAAACAAAGGCCGGGTCGCCGAAGGGATGGCTTGAATCATATAATAATGCAGACTATACAGTAATCACAAAAGACAACTATCTCAAATTTATTTTATAAACTATGGAAGTCCGACTTCCATAGTTTAAGGCAGACTAAACTCTTCTTCCGGGATCTCCGGATTCAATCTCAACTTCTCAATCCTGACTTTGAATTCATAATTATCAAGGCTTATATCCATCATTGACGGATACCAGAATTCATCAAACTTTATTGGTGAGCTATACATAATTACTATATTTCTCTCACCTATTCTTATCTCCTGCCTCTGAGGAAGAAGGGTTGCGCTGTCCAGAGTTATCACCTTGTTCGCTTTCTCTAAAGTGAAATCATCTCCGCGCCTGTATATCTCCGCGTCCTTCATATCATCCCACCAGAAGACGGCGTTATAAAGCTCCTTGCTGAACTCTTTCACCTTGTCGCTCACCTTTCCTGAGAGGACATGCGCCTGCCCGTCGCTGATAATGATGTCGCCAACAAGGATGCCGAACTTATATGCTTTTATATGCGACATGCCGGGTTTCCTCAGTACCGCTGATGCGCTTACATCAGAGTGAGGTTTGCCGTCAGCCAGAACCTTTATATCTGTTATGGCTTTGAATGTCTCAATGTCTTTAAGCCCGGTTGCTTCAATGATCTCTGCTAATGATGGAGCGGTTTTTTCATAAACAGGAGGCGGGGCTGTCTTTGGGGCGCAGGCGATGATGGTTAAAGTGAAAAATAGGAAGTAGAATGTAAGAAGAATTTTATTTTTCATATATAAAACACTTATGCTGTCATTCTGGCTTGTCCAGAATCTAATTTAAGATATTATGAATGATTCTGGACAAGCCAGAATGACAAAGCTAAACTCTTAATGTTTTCCCTAACTCAAAAGAATAATATATCCAGCGCTTCCTCAAGGTTCTTTGCTCCTATCACCTCGATATCCAGACCCTTTATCTTCTTCGCGTTATTAGTGGGGACGATGGCCTTTTTGAAACCGAGCTTTGCTGCCTCTTTGATCCTTGTCTCAGCCTGGCTGATAGCTCTAAGCTCTCCTGACAGCCCGACCTCGCCGAATGTGATGATGCCCGGAGCTATAGGTTTATTTTTAAATGAAGAGGCGACGGCTGTGATGATCCCCATATCAACAGCAGGCTCATCTATCTTGAGGCCGCCGACAACATTGACATATACATCCATGCCGCCAAGCTGCATACCGATTCGCTTGTCAAGGACTGCGATAAGCAGGTTTATCCTGTTGTAATCCACGCCGAGCCCCATCCTTCTCGGCACGCCGAACTTTGAGGTTGAGACGAGAGCCTGTATCTCAACGAGGAGCGGCCTTGTGCCTTCAATACATACCGTTACGACAGAGCCGGGCACATCATTCGGCTTTTCAGAGAGAAAGAGCTGTGACGGGTTGTCAACTTCGCGGAGCCCTTTTTCAGTCATCTCAAAGACGCCTATCTCATTTGCTGGCCCGAACCTGTTCTTTACCGCCCTTATCAGCCTGAACGGGTTTCCTTTGTCACCTTCAAAATAGAGCACTGTGTCCACTATATGCTCAAGCACTTTCGGGCCGGCGATTGCTCCCTCTTTTGTGACATGCCCGATAAGGAAGAGCGGTGTCCCGTGTTTCTTTGCCATGAACATCAGCTTTGTCGCGCACTCCCTTATCTGTCCGACAGAGCCTGGGGAGGATGGAAGTTCATGAGAGAATATCGTCTGGATCGAATCAATGACTATGACCTTTGGATTGACCGCCTGCGCTACAGTCATTATCCCTTCAAGCGAAGTTTCGGGAAGGAGGATTATGTCGTCAGATTTTATATTGAGCCTGTCTGCCCGCATCTTTACCTGTTCGGGAGATTCTTCTCCTGAGACATAAAGAAGTTTGCCTATCTTTGTGAGCCCCTTGAGCGCCTGCAGGATGAGGGTAGACTTGCCGATGCCGGGGTCGCCGCCTATAAGCACGACAGAGCCCATCACAACCCCTCCGCCAAGAGTCCTGTCAAGCTCGGCTATGCCTGTTGATGTCCTTTCATAGGAGGATGCGGTTATCCTGGAGAGTGAGACGGGTTCGGCAGCCCTTGTTGCCGCGAACTTTGTAATGCGCTCTTCTTCGGAAAAACTGTTCCAGCTGCCGCAGTCAGGGCACTTGCCAAGCCACTTCGGGCTTGCGTATCCACAGCTCTGGCATTGGAACATTATTTTTGGACGCGCCATAATTATATCGATTGGAGAAATTGACCTATGATCTTACAGATGGGACTATTTTACATTATTAATGTATGATACGCAGCCTTGTATTTATAAATATTATAATGTTATCGTAATTTATAAGTAACTATGAAAAGTCCATTAAGCATCTGACATTGTTCCTGCTCAAAATAATACCATGTTTATATGCTAAACTAACTATATATTTTTCGTAAAAATTGAGGATATTATGGCAAAAGCATGCTGCGGAACAGAAAGAGATGATCGGATTCAGCAATATCAACTGGACAATTGGAAGGTCAACGAAACTATATTCAAGACCTTTAAGGCTGATGATACTCTCTACTCAACAGATTACATAGTAAAAGAAAAAGAGGGCATACAGCTTCTCATAGACCCTCAGGCGCCTAACTGGATAAGCGTAAACCGCACCGGGCTTGAGATACTTAAGCTTTGCAACGGCAAACATACCGTTTCCGATATCAAGAGGATAATGTCTGAAAGATATCCTGATAACGAGAAGATAAATTCCGAGGTGTCGGATTTTATCAGCGCAGCCGGAACCCTTCAGTTCATATCTGAAAAGCCTGTTGTAAAACCAGCATACAAAGGGAGGGCAAAGGCCATCGCGCCGGGGAAGCTTGACGAGCTCTGGATATATACCACGCTTGCCTGCAACCTGAGATGCAAACACTGCCTTGTGAGCGCAGGGGCCAAGCTTAAAGATGAGCTTAGCACAGAAGAGGTGAAGAAGCTTGTTGACGATGCTGTTGCTTTGGGCGTGAACCGTTTTTATGTAACCGGCGGAGAGCCCTTTATAAAAGATGACATCTTTGAGGTCATTGAATATATCACCAAAACAAAAGACCGCGAACTTATACTTCTCACTAACGCCACTCTTTTTGATGATGAAAAGATCAAAAGGCTCGAAAAGCTCAAAGGCCCGAAGCTCGTAATGCAGGTAAGCCTCGAAGGCCCCAACGCTGAGATACATGACAAACTCCGCGGTGAAGGCAGTTTTGACAAGGCTGTTGACGGCGTAAAGAGGCTTGTCAGCATCGGCATAGTCCCTATAATCTCAACCGCCATAAGCAAGTACAACGAAGACAATATAAAAGAGACATCTGAATTTCTCTCAAAACTCGGCATCAAAGACCATCACATACTCTGGATGCATTCAAAGGGGCGCGGCGCAAGCAATGTGGATGAGCTGTATGTCCCGGCTGAGAAGGTAACCAGTATCATGAAGGAGCAGCGCAAGGTATTTCAGGAGCAGGATGTCATCGTTGACAACGAGGAATCCCTGAAGGCGCGTATCCGCTACAAGAGGGGAAGGAAGAACGACCTCTGCAATAACTGCTATGAAAAGATATGCGTAAATGCCGACGGCCATGTTTATCCATGCGGCTCTCTGAACGGCGACCCTGCATTTGATTCCGGCTCTATAAGAGACAAGTCTCTTAAGGACATATGGCTGGGCTCGGATATGATGCGGTGCGGCAGGGAGAATACGGTTCAGGACAAGGACGGCTGCAGGGACTGTTACCTGAAGTTCTTCTGCGGCGGCGGATGCACCTCGCACAGCTATTACGCGAGCGAAGTTGATTTCGGCAAGGGCTCCATAAAGGCCCAGGACCCTTATTGCTCTACATACAAAGCATTATATGAAGATATCATGTGGGACATGGCTGCTGAAGGCGTCGCGCCTGAAAAGAAGGACGGGTATGTCACGCCTCATGTGTATAACGCCATGGATTCCAAACTTCCTCCATACCTGGCGAATGCTGTTACATCTATTGATGACAAGACAGAGGTCGGCTGTTACCACTGCTCATGCGTGCTCTCTGTTGATGTTGAAGATGAAGAGAACGTTTGCAGGCCTGAGATCAAGGGAGACGTTGCCCGGAAGGTAAAGAAGAAGTACGGCCAGGCAGCAGACACGCCGGAACTGAACTACTACTGTCCTACAGGATATAACCCCGATGATCTCAAGCATATACCCAATAAGGTGCTGGACGTATCCTATGGATGCGGCAATCCTGCGGCCATTGCAGAACTCAAAGAGAACGAGACTGTACTTGATCTCGGCTCCGGCGGAGGGATAGACTGCTTTATAGCTGCCAAACGCGTTGGAAAGAATGGCAAGGTCATAGGCGTTGATATGACAGACGCGATGCTGGATACTGCCAGGGAGAATGCAAAGGCTGTTGCTGACAACCTCGGCTACAATGTAGTTGAGTTCAGAAAAGGCGACCTTGCCAGCCTGCCTGCCGAAGACAATACGATAGACCTTGTAATATCCAACTGCGTTGTAAACCTGACTGAAGACAAGACCGATGTCTTCAAAGAGGTCTTCAGGATACTAAAGCCCGGAGGGCGTTTTGTTATATCGGATATTATCGCTGACCAGCCTGTGCCGGGATATATGAAGAGGGACAAGGAGCTCTGGGGAGCGTGTCTTTCCGGCGCCCTGACAGACAAGCGTTTTGTCGAGGTGGCTGTTGAATCCGGCTTCCCGGATGTCCAGCTGACTCAAAACTATCTTTACAAGAAGGTTGAGTATATAAACTTCTATTCGGTAACATTAAAAGGCAAGAAACCGCAGCAGGAAACCAAATGTTCCTGTTGCTGCGGTTAAAGAAATAAACAAATCTTTTATAAGGGAAGGTGCCTATGAGAGTCACGCTTATCAATTCACAGGTTTTAGACGGTAATAACGTTGTCCCGCCGTTAGGTCTGATGTATGTGGCAGCCATGCTGGAGAAGGCTGGCCATACTGTTCAGTGTTATGACGCAGACCCTGAATACCACGATACTATTATCAGTGAGATCAAGACGTTCAAACCTGACCTGATAGGCCTGGGATTTCTGACCGTTGGATATCAGAGGTCTTTGAATATGATGAAGAAGCTGAAGAAGGAGATCCCGAATGTGCCGATCTGTTGCGGCGGCGTTCATACGACTGTAAAGCCCATTGAGACGATGAATGAGTTCGGAGCTGATTTCATAGTTATCGGCGAGGGCGAGGCAACGATGGTTGAGGTCTGCGAAAAGCTCGGAAAGGGAGAGGGCCTCAAAGGCGTGACAGGGGTCATGTACAGGGAAGACGGAAAGATCGTTGACAACGGCAGGCGTGAATTGATCGAAGACCTGGATTCGATCCCGTTCCCGGCGCGCCATCTTATAGATATGAAGCCCTATTTAATGCCGCCCGGCATTATCAGGGGCTATGCGACCGAGAACCAGACGACCATCGTTACAAGCAGAGGCTGCCCGTACAGGTGTATCTACTGCGGCAGCCATAATATCTTCGGAAGAAAGACGAGGAGGCGTTCCGTCAAGAATGTTGTTGACGAGATAGAGCATCTTCATAAGACATACGGGATCAAGGGTATCTACTATTGTGACGACACCTTCACGCTGAACCAGAACTGGGTCAGGGAGTATTGTGAGGACATTATGAAGAGGAATATGGGAGTCGTGTGGGCAGGCCAGTCAAGGGTAGACCAGACAGATGAATCTCTCATGAAGCTTATGAAGGAGTCCGGGCTTGTGCAGCTTGACTTCGGCGTTGAGAGCGGCTCTCCCAAGATTCTGAAGGTGTTAGGCAAGGGCGGCCACGGCGACAGGACCGAGCAGATCAAGAAATCATTCGCGCTCTGCAAAAAACTCGATATAAGGACTCTTGCGACATTCATTATCGGCAACCCCGAAGAGACGCTTGAAGATATAGAGATGAGCTATCAGGTCGCAAAGGATATTGAAGCAGATTACACGGCATTCTATTTCCTCACGCCTTATCCCGGAACGGATATATATGATATGGCGATAAAGAACGGCTGGCTCGACCCGAACATCCCGTTCTCTGAAAATTGGGCGCACAGGCAGCCCGAGCTTCCGCTTATGGCTATAACATTCCCGAAAGAAGAGCTGAGGGATATCCGCAAAAAGATGCAGAATCATTTCTTCAGGAAGAACTACCTCACGCGTTCAGGGAACGTCAACTTCTACTCCATACTCATGTCGATCGCGATGAAGAACCCGCTGATATTCTTTACAGCTATCGGGAAGTGGATGAGGACAGGCAGGCTTGATTATGTCGTTGAGACGCTCAACGCGGAATACTGGCGGATCAAGAAGTACGCTGCTTAAGGTTTTCTTTGCAAATTAAATTTGAAGGGGGCTCTGGTCAGAGCCCCCTTTTTTATGGTTAAGACGCACAAACGTATAGTTGCACAGGTGAACCATATGTGTTACACTGAATCCGGAGGGTATGAAATGCCGACTACAAAGCCCAGGATCAATGTGGTACTCGAAGAGCCTGTTTATAATGCCGTAGAAACGCTGGCACAAAAAGATGGGATGTCTCTATCCCTGAAAGTACGCGACCTTATCAGGGAGGCGATTGAGATACATGAGGATATAGCCCTGTCTGCCTTTGCCGGATCAAGGGAGAAGACCTTCCGTAAATCGAAGCCATTAAAGCATGATGAGGCCTGGTAGATTTGGGATTTGACCTTATATACCATCCCGATGTCAGGGATATTGATATACCTGCCTTAGATAAAAAACTGAGAACCCGCATCAAAAAAGCTATTGAAACACGCCTCTCCACAGAACCGCATAAATTCGGTGAACCGCTCAGGAAGACCCTTAAAGGTTACTGGAAATTAAGGGTTGGTGATTACAGGGTGGTTTTCAAGATAGTTAATAAAGAAGTCCGCATCTTCGGAATCATTCACAGAAAAAAGGTCTATGATCTGGTTGGAAAAAGGGAATGATAAAACTGGTTCAGTAAGTAAGTGAATCATGATACGCGCCTCGTTGCATTGATCTATATGTTCATTAAGTTTGGTTTTTTAAAACACACACCTTTCACCTCGGCAAATCCGCCTCAGGCGGAAACTCCTCTTGATAGAGGGGAATGAAAGACTGGATTCCCGATCAGGTCGGGAATGACATAAAAAAGAACGATTCCGGTCAAGCCAAGAGTAGGCTGGACGGAGCCGCCGGAATGACAGCGGAAGGAATAGGAGTTAACCTACATCCCCTGCATCGGCACAGGGGTGAATGTAATTATGAAGATCAAGAGCGCGGCCCAGCCGATGAGCTTTCTTTTTTTATCAAGCTCGACCATCTCGTATACAACCGGCGGATGCCTGTAACCGATTATTATCATCAGCACAGCCCATAGCATCCAGCCTGTCCAGAAGAATGCGCCCATAATTGCCAGCAGCGGGATTGTTATCTTTGAGATGATCTCATGCTTTCTGCCGAAGAGCGCGTAGATAATATGGCCGCCGTCAAGTTGTCCGACAGGCAGAAGGTTGAGCGCGGTAACGAGCAGGCCTATCCATCCTGCGAATGCGACAGGATGCAGGACCACTTCAAATTTATCAGGGTCTATGTTCAGGACAATATTGGAAAGAAAATAAAAGAGCATTGAACTGCCGAGAGACATCGCCTCAGGCATCTTATTCATCTCATCTATCGGGATTATTGTGGAGAGCTTCAGTCCTATGATGACAGCGACAACCGCAACCAGAAATCCGCCTATCGGGCCTGAAGCGCCAATATCTATGAGCGCCCTTCTGTCTGGTATCGGCGGCTTCATCTTTATTATCGCCCCGAATGTTCCTATGAGTGACGGCGCCGGGATGAAGTATGGAAGCGAGGCTTGTACATGATGTTTACGGGACATGAAGTAGTGCGAGAACTCATGTACTAAAAGGATAAAGAGCAAAGTCAGGGAGAACGGCAGGCCCATATATATCTTTGCAGGTTCCTCCCACGGGGCGATGCCGCTTAGCATAACTCCTGCGAGGGTGGTTGTGATAAAGGTGAGGATAAAGAGAAGGACGTGAATGCGTGTCAGGTTATGCGGCATGTTTGATCTTCTTGTATCTCCTGGCTACCCCCAGAATGATAAAGTAGCTTGCGATCGATGAAAGAGTACATACTATAAAAGAGCCTACAAAAAAAGATTTGATCAGCGGCATCAGGTCGAGTATAAGATTGAAAAAATTATCAGAATCCGTTACGAGGCTCTTAAGCCATGCCATGACCGTAGTGAATGTCATGGCGTTCCAATCCACTTCAGGAAGGACATCTTTTATCATAAGGATCTTTGCTCCGAGCCATACAGAAAATGTGGAGATCGGCACAATGGTCCACGGGTTGTTGACGCTCACCCCTACAAAAGCAACCAGTTTGTTCAGGCGGAATATCCACGCGAGAAAGATGCCTCCTACATAGTGAAGGCCGAGGAATGGCGAGTTGCCCATGAATACCCCGAGTGCAAACGCAAGCGCGATGCGGTGCGGCGTCTCATGCACCTGCATTATGCTTTTGAATTTGTCTCTGAGATAAGCCATAAAATAAAATCTCTAATTATGTCATTCCGGCTTGTCCGGAATCACTTTTTCAATATGAATAAGAGCATGATTCCGGACAAGCCGGAATGACAACCAGTTAATATGACAACTTAATGATGTGATCTATTTTCTGAAATGCTCGTACCCTTCTGACCTGAACGCCTGTTTTTTGCCGTTGGAGTCTATTATATATCGTCCCTTATTTATTATCTCCCCGATCCTGAAGGCGTCTTTCCTGTTTTTTGCTGAAGAGCTGAAGAGAAGGACAAAATCCTCTCCGCCTTTTAACGCGTAGCTGAGCGGGTCTTTGCCTGACTTCTTTGCGACGGCTAATATTTCTTCTGAGAGAGGGATGTTATCAGAATATATAATTGCGCCGGCATCGCTCTCATCACATATGTGGCTTAAGTCTATCAGCAGCCCGTCGCTTACATCGATCATCGCTGTTATATCTTTTGTCTTTTTTAACGGTGCAGGTTCTGGCATCAGGTGGCATTTGCAAAGATATTCCTTATCTATCCCTTTCACTCTCTTACCCTTGCCCTGCTTCAATATCTCAAGACCCATTGCCGAGTTGCCGAGGGTTCCGGCCACATAGATGCTGTCTCCCGGCTTTGCTCCTTTGCGTGAGATAACCCTCTTTGCTTCTCCTATGATCGTGCCGCTGAGCACAAGGTTATGTTTTGAGCTTGAGGTGTCTCCGCCGATAACTGCGACTCCGTGCATATCAGCCAGTTTTTTTATGCCCCGATATAGATCTTTGATGTCATTTGCTTCACACCTTTCAGGTATTCCGATATTCAGGAGAAAGTATTTCGGCTTGCCGCCCATCGCATAGATATCACTCAGGTTAACTGCAAGCACCTTATGCCCGAGTTGATAATAGGAGGTGAATTTCAGGTCAAAATGAACGCCTTCAACAAGCATGTCAGAAGAGATCAGGGTTGTTCCAGTCCCTGGCTTTACAGCAGCGGCATCGTCGCCTATGTTCAGCAGAACATCCTTTGAACTGTTTTTACAGATTCTCTTGATCTTTTTTATCAGGCCGAATTCGCCAAGTTGAGATAGCTTCATGGTTTCATCGGACAGGAAACCTAATGCGGCCTGTTCTTGCCGCGCCCTTTTTTAAGCGCTGCCTTCAGCACCTCATCCATCGTATCAACAAGGGTGAACTCCATATCTTTTTTTATGTACTTTGGTATCTCTTCCAGGTCCTTCTGGTTTCTTTTCGGAATGATCATCCTGCTTATGCCCATCCTCTTTGCCGCAAGAGTCTTCTCCTTAAGCCCGCCTATCGGCAGCACCCTGCCTCTCAGCGTTACCTCTCCTGTCATAGCGGTGCTCTTGTAAACAGGCCTTCCGGTAAATGCCGATGCAATGGCAGTTGCCAGGGTTATGCCTGCTGAAGGGCCGTCTTTAGGTATGGCTCCCGCGGGAACATGTATATGAATATCATTTTTTGCAAAGGCGGTGCTCTCTATGCCTATCTCATTTGCCTTTGAACGTATATAGCTTCTTGCGGCATAAGCAGACTCCTTCATTACATCGCCTAACTGGCCGGTGAGCGTTATATCGCCTTTGCCCTTCATTATCGTGGCTTCTATATAGATAATATCTCCGCCGGTCTCTGTCCATGCAAGGCCGGTTGATACGCCGACCTCATCTTTTTCCATCTCTTCTTCCGGCAAATATTTCGGAGCGCCTAAATATTTTGAGAGGTTAACCGAGGAAATGTGATATATCTTATCCTTGCCCTCTGCGATCTTTCTGGCGACCTTTCTGCACACGTTCGCTACCTCACGCTCAAGATTCCTTACGCCGGCTTCTCTTGTGTAGTGCGTCACCATCTGGATTACCGCGCTGTCGGCTATCTTCAGGTTCTTTTCGGTAAGCCCGTGCTCTTCAAGCTGCTTTGTGATCAGATAGTTTCTGGCGATGCCGAGCTTCTCCTCAGCCGTATACCCGGAGAGGTATATTATCTCCATCCTGTCCCGAAGCGGAGACGGTATCGGATCGATAAGGTTGGCTGTGGTTATGAACATTACATTGGTCAGGTCAAAAGGCACGCCGAGGTAATGGTCTGTAAACGCAAAGTTCTGCTCAGGGTCAAGCACCTCAAGCAACGCGGAAGCCGGGTCGCCCCTGAAGTCCATGCCTATCTTGTCGACCTCATCGAGCATGAAGACAGGGTTGTTCTTTCCTGCTGCCTTGATGCCCTGAATTATCCTTCCGGGCATAGCGCCGACATATGTCCTTCTGTGCCCCCTTATCTCAGCCTCATCCCTCACTCCGCCTAAAGACATTCTGAAGAACTCTCTTCCAAGCGCGCGCGCAATGGATTTCCCCAATGATGTCTTGCCGACGCCCGGAGGCCCGACGAAGCATAGTATGGGGCCCTTCATCCCGGACTTTCCCTTGGCCTTTTCTTTAAGTTTTCTTACACCGAGGTATTCAAGTATCCTCTCTTTTACCTTCTCAAGGTCATAATGGTCTTCATCAAGCACCTGTTTTCCCTTTTTGAGGTCAAGGTTATCCTTTGTTGCCTTGGACCACGGGATCTCCACGAGCCAGTCAACATAGGTCCTTATCGTCCCTGCCTCGGCAGAGTCGGGATGCATCTTCTCAAGCCGGCTGATCTGCTTGAGCGCCTCCTTTTCGACCTTCTTAGGCATCTTCACTTCTTCGACCTTCTGTTTCAGTTCAAATATCTCCTCGGTCTTTTCATCTATCTCGCCAAGCTCTTTCTGTATGGCCTTAAGCTGCTCTCTGAGGAAGTATTCGCGCTGGGTCTTGTCTATCTCTCCCTTTGCGTCTGACTGGATCTTCTGCTGGACAAGAAGGAGTTCCACCTCTCTGCTGAGGATCTCGCTTATTCTCTTAAGCCTCATTACAGGATCAAGTTTCTCAAGGAGTTCCTGCGCCTGATCCGCCTTTAATCCGAGGTTTGAAGCTATGAGGTCGGCAAGCCTTCCGGGTTCGTCGATATTCTCTATCAGCAGAATTATATCCGGCATAAAGGATTTGCCGAGCGCCACTGATTTATCCAGCAGCTCCTTGACGTTGCGGATAAGCGCTTCAACCTCGATGGTCAGCTCATGCTCTTTAGTGTCAGCCAGCTTCTCTATCTCTCCTATGAAATAAGGGTCTGTCTGTGTAAAATTGGTTATCCTTGCCTTTGTTATGCCCTGAACAAGGACCTTTGACCTGCCGTCCGGGAGTTTTAAAGTCCTTAGGATACTGCCTACAGTTCCGATCCTGTAAAGGTCATCTTTGGTAGGGTTCTCAACATCAACATTCTTCTGTGTGACAAGCATTAAAAGCTTGTTCTCTCCCACGGCATTCTCAATAGCCTTTATCGAAACATCCCTGCCGACGAATAACGGAAGTATCATATACGGGAAGATAACTATATCTCTCACAGGGAGCACAGGCAAGGCAGAAGGAACCTCGACATTGCGTTCATCCTTTGCATTGATCTCTTTTGCGTCTATATCAGTCATTGTTTCTCCTTTTGGATTTTGGGCAGTATCGACAACAGATATTTTCTGAAATCGTTTTTTACAGCCGGGTTCTTGAGGCCGAGCTCAACCGTGGCCGTGAGAAATCCGACCTTGTCGCCGGCGTCATATCTTTTGCCTTCAAAGAGGAAACCGTAAACAGGTTTCTTCTTCAGCATCGCGTTTATCGCGTCGGTCAGCTGGATCTCTCCGCTTTTTCCGGGCTTGACCTTTTCTATATATTTGAAGATGTCGGCGGTAAGTATATACCTTCCTATGATCGCGAGATCGGACGGGGCGTCAGCCGCTTTCGGTTTTTCCACCATGCCCGTTACCTTATACAGGTTCTTCTTTATCTCTCTGCCGGCTATTACCCCGTAATTATGTATCTCTGATCCCGGCATCCTCTCCAGCGCCAGTATCGGCGTCTGGTATTGATCGTAAAGCTTTATCATCTTTCCAAGCAGGTCATCGTCAGGGTCTATTATATCATCGCTCAGGATGACTGCAAACGGCTCATCATTTACAAAAGGTTTTGAACAGTAGATGGCATGGCCGAGCCCTAACGGAGCGTTCTGCCTTATATAAGCAAAATGAAGGTGGTCTAACTTTTTGATCTCCGCAAGCATGGCGTGCTTGCCCTTCTTTTTAAGTGTCTCCTCAAGTTCAAACGCGGAATCAAAGTGGTTTTCGATCGCCCTCTTTGATTTGCCGGTAATCATTATGAATTCATTGATTTCGCATTTCTGAGCCTCTTCAACCGCATATTGGATCATGGGTTTATCAACGATCGGAAGCATCTCTTTTGGAGACGCTTTTGTCGCAGGCAGAAACCTTGTTCCCAGGCCAGCAGCCGGAAAAACAGCTTTTTTTATCTTGCTTCTGGTTTTTTTAGGCATTTAGAACTCCTGAATAAGCTATGGGTTTAAGACGTAAATATTCTACCATGTATATATAGTTAATGAAAGCAGCAGAATATATAACTTTATTCTACAGTTATGCAAATACCTGCCATTATTTTGATAGTCTGGACATTTCTATTTTGGTTTGACATGTATGGATAAGTGTTGTTGTAAAGTCATTTATTCTAAGCGTATACTAACACACAGGGTTAGCGGCACAAACTTAAGATTAAAATTTTTTTACTATCCTCATGCGAACATATTAAATGAAAAAATCATTATTTATTACCGGATCCAGTGGTTTTATATCGGGCAATTTCATTCAAAAACTTAACCTTGCTGATTTTGAGCAAATATTATGTATCAGCAGGAAAGAGAGCGCAGTTACAGATTCTCTTTCAAAATACGGTAATTTTAAGTTCATAAAAGGGGATATATTCGTCCCTGAACTCTACAAAGAATATCTTCCATCAATTGACACTGTAGTACATTTTGCCGCAGTTACAGGAAAGGCCATGCCGGAGGAATACTTCAGAACGAATTTAGCTGCAACAGAGGCACTTCTTAAGGAGTGTGTACGGTGCGGAGTTAAGAACTTTCTGTTTGTCAGCTCAATAGCTGTTAAATTCCCGGATATCTCCAGGTATTACTATGCGCAGTCAAAGCTTAAGGCAGAGGAGCTCGTTAGAAAAAGCGGGCTTAACTATTCGATAGTTAGGCCAGCAATAGTGATAGGAAAGGGCTCCTCTATATTAGAGAGTTTTGTGAAGGTTGCCAAGATGCCACTGTCACTTATATTCGGCAATGGAAAAACAAAGATACAGCCGATATATACAGACGATCTTTCAGAATGTTTTCAGCATATAATTAACGAGGATATATTCAATAATGAAATATATGAGCTCGGCGGCCCTGAGATACTGACCATTGATGAGTTTGTAACAAAGATAGCCGGTAGTTATCTGGGCAGGGCGCCAAAATTGATCCATTTCCCCTTAGGGCTTCTGGTACCGGTTCTTTCAGTGCTTGAGAAATTCATTTATTCAGCGCTGCCTTTTAATGTAGGCCAGCTCTCTTCTTTCCGTTTTGACGGCACTATCTCTGAAAACAGGGTGTTTTCTGACATGTCGCTTCATATGAAAAATGTTGATGAAATGCTTGCGCTGAGCGCTGAAAAAAAAACTTCTGCCGATGCAGATAAACTAAAAAAAGAATGCGCTGTATTCTCACTTTATCTTATATGCAGGAATCCTGATGAATATGTGACTGGCAAGTATAAAGATGCTCACATCGCGGGTGTTGTTGCTAATGACTCAGGGCTGAAGCAGTTTGACAGTTTTTTGGCAAGGGCGGCCGGCTTCCACCCGATACTTACAAAACTCGCAGACGTATACACAAGCGTTTTTTTTAAAGGTTCTGTCCTCAGGAAAAAACTGGTGCTTCTCCTTGCCATTATTGAAAGCAGCGCCCCGGCATCCTTCTATTTTGATTCAGCGCCGAGATCCGCCAGGCTCGCTGTCCTGGGCAGGTTCTTAAGGAGTGCGATATTTTTTACTCTCAGCCTGTTAGTATCTTTTGTAATATTCTCACCTTTTCATCTGTTTTACAAAGCAACTTCAGGAGATAAAAATGAAGGCTGATGGATAAGATTGTAATTGTCGGATCAGGAGCAAGCGGTGTTAATTTCACCCTTTCATTGCTTAAGAAAGGCTATGAGGTGACCATGCTTGATGTCGGCTACAGGAAGGCTGAACCGGTAAGCCCGGAGAGCAGTTTCATTGAACTGAAAAGCCGGCTTGATGACCCGGTCAAATATTTTCTCGGCAGTGATTATGAGGCAGTTCTCTTTCCGGGCAATGAATCCGAGTACTATGGTTTCCCCCCGAGCAAAAATCATGTCTTCAGAAAACCCGGCAATTTCAGTTTCAGCGCTGATGGTTTTGCGCCTTTATTCTCTTTTGCGAGGGGCGGGCTTGCTGAGGCATGGACAGCAGGCGTGGACCCGTTTAATTCCCATGAGTTAGAGGACTTTCCATTCAAATATGAAGACATTGAGCCTTATTACAGCGAGATAGCCGGCCGCATAGGAATTACCGGAGCTGAGGATGACCTGGTAAGGTTCACGCCTTTCCATTCCAACATAATGACTCCGCTGAAGACGGATGAGCATACCGGCCTTTTTCTCTCTGATTATGAGAAGGCTAAAAGCTCCATCAACAAGAAACATGGCTGTTATATAGGACGTTCCAGGACAGCTACCATAAGCAGTGATAAAGACAACCGTAAGGGGTGCAGGTACTGCGGAAGGTGCCTGTGGGGATGCCCGATTGAATCCATTTATACTCCTTCCATTACACTGGCGCAATGCATGCAGTACCCAGAGTTTAAATATGTTCCAGGCTCCTATGTGACACATTTTAAATTTGATTCCAAAAGACGTATCACAGGTGTCGTTGCCGTTTCAGGAAATGAGACGCTGGAATTCCCTTTAAGCAGGCTCGTGCTGGCAGCGGGCACGCTCTCTTCCTCCGAGATATTTATGAACTCAATATTCAAAGGTTCCGGAGAGATAGTCAAACTCCATGGACTGATGGATAACCGTCAGGTCTTCATGCCTTTTATAAACCTTAAAATGGCAGGTAAGCCCTATAACCCGGAAAGCTACCAGTACCATCAGCTTGCGCTGGGCATGGAGAGTGAAAACCCAAAGGAAGATATACATGCGCATATCACCATGCTGAAGACCGCGCTGGTACATCCTATAATCCAGAACATGTTCTTTGACCTTAAAGCATCATCTTTATTTTTCAGGGATGTCCATTCAGCGCTTGGAATCGTAAATATTAATTTTTCCGACTCAAGAAGGCAGGATAATTACGTTACGCTTGATGTAGACAAAAAGACCCGGCGTTCAAGGCTGGCGATCCATTATTCTCCGGTGGAGCGTGAAGGGGCGATTATAAAGAAGACCGTTAAAGAGGTTAGCAGGGTTCTTTTGAGGCTCGGATGTCTGTCTCCGTCCAAGACGATACATATTCGCCCCCCCGGGGCCAGTGTTCATTATTCCGGAACCTTGCCTGCGGCGGAAGGGAAAAAACCATTTACTGTGTCGGAGTTTTGTCAAAGCAATGATTTTGATAATCTATATTTTATAGATGGAACGACCCTCGGTTTTCTGCCTTCAAAGAATGTGACGTTTACTCTTATGGCCAACGCCATCAGAGTTGCGGAATGCGTTTTTTGAATAAGTGTTATTAAATATTTACTAATTACAATTGATGATAGCCTATGTCATTTTGTTATGTATGCCCGGCATTTCTGCATGGCAAGGTTGGATACAGGGAATGCCATGTTGTCATTATCATCTCATTATGCTACATTTCGGACATGGACCTTACTGACGACGGACACTGTTTTGTTTGCGGGCCTAAGAATCCGATCGGACTTAAACTGGATTTCTCCTTTGACGGAAAGATGATATCGGCGGATTTCACCCCGAAAAAAGAGCATCAGGGATACTTCAATATAGTGCACGGCGGGATTATAACAACACTGCTTGATGAGGCGATGGTAAAGCTCGTCATCGCGATGGGAATGCCTTCTGTTACCGCGCAAATGGACGTCCGCCTGAAAAAGCCTTTAAATGTGGGCGTCCGGATAACTGTGACGGCTGAGATATTAAAAGAGACCAGAAAGACTATCGAGGCTTATGCAAAGGCCGTAACTTCTGATGGTGTTGTTATAGCTGATGCGAAGGGGAAACTGGTGAAGGTTTCAAATTAATATCTCTTCTCAAAATAATCCTCAAGTATCTGCCTGTGGTCAAATGCTATATCATCGGGAAGTGTATCTCTAAAAAAGATCTCTGCCTCTTTTGCGTCATCACCTGCTTTGGGCGTGCCTGAAGCGGTCGCAATGAATATGGTTGAAACTGTATGGTGGCGCGGGTCTCTTTTAGGGTCTGAATAGGTGTGGAATTGACGGACAAGTTTTACATCCAGCCCTGTCTCTTCTTTAGCTTCCCTGATAACAGCATCTTCAATCGTTTCTCCGTAATCAACAAAACCGCCGGGAATCGCCCAGCCTGGAGGCGGGTTCTTCCTTTTTATAAGGACTATCCCTTTGTTGATCTCGATTATGACATCAACAGTCAGGAATGGATTTCGATATGTCTGTTTCATTATATATGAAGAAAAATACCTATCATTGTTTAAGTGGTTCATATTTTACAGGATTGCTAAACCTGTTGTCTTTTGCCGGTTTCAAAGCTTAAGAATGCTTGCAAAAAACAGGGGAACTTGATACATTACACTTTATTAATATTGTTAGTTACAGAGAGAGATAATATGGCCAAACTCAAATCCCTGAGAAACAAGATAGATGATATAGACAATACGATCGTTAAGCTTTTAAACGACAGGGCGAAGATCGTCCTTGATATCAAAGAGGCTAAAAAGGACGACCGGCTCAAGGTCTACTCGCCGACCAGGGAAAGAGAGATTCTTAAGAGATTAGGAAAGCTCAACACAGGCCCTTTCCCCGGTGACGCGCTTATCGCGCTTTATAAAGAGATACTCTCAACTTCACGCTCACTCCAGCAGCCGCTGAAGATAGCATACTTCGGCCCGCCTGCGACATTTACGCATCTTGCGGCAAGAAGGCAGTTCGGCGCGTCAGCTGAATATGTCCCGGAAAGCACGATCAAGGCCATCTTTGAATCTGTAATGAGAGGCAAGGCGCAGTATGGTGTTGTGCCTATTGAGAATTCTACAGAGGGCGTTGTCAACTATACGCTTGACATGTTCATGGATTCTGACCTGAATATCACCTCTGAAGTTATGCTTCCCATAAGGCATAACCTTATGTCCAAGACAGGCAAAGCTACTGGCATAAAAAAAATTTACTCCCACCCTCAGCCGATAGCCCAGTGCAGGGGCTGGCTCGAAGAACACTATCCCGGCGTTCCGCTTATAGGCGGGATGAGCACGGCGTCAGCTGCCAAGCGTGTTGCAAAGGAAACGTCTTCCGCTGCCATAGCAAGCGAACTTGCCGCTGATATTTACAAACTGAAGTTCATTGCAAAGGGCATAGAGGACTACAAGAACAACTTCACCCGTTTTCTTGTGATCGCAAAAGATTACCTTCCGAGGACAGGCAATGACAAGACATCCATTATGTTCTCAGTAAAGGACAAGCCCGGCGCTCTGCATAAGATACTTGAACATTTTGCAAAGCATAAGATAAACCTCACAAAGATCGAGTCAAGGCCGTCCAAGAGGAAGGCGTGGGAGTACATATTCTTTGTTGATATGCAGGGGCATGTAGAGGACCTCAAGGTCAGGAAGGCCATTGATGCCGTAAAAAAGGAATGCCTTTATCTCAAGGTGCTGGGCTCCTACCCTTTGGCAGATTAGGTTAATATTTCATAAGCATATTTTTCATCAGCAATCCTTTACTCCTTATGATAAACGCTCCTGAACATATAAAAAACATTAAACCGTATGTGCCCGGAAAGCCGATAGAAGAGCTTGAGAGGGAACTCGGGATAACGGGTTCCATAAAGCTTGCTTCCAATGAAAGCCCTATAGGGCCTTCACCACTTGCGGTCAAGGCGCTTGCCGAAGGCATAAATGACCTTAACAGGTATCCTGACGGAAGCTGCTACAATCTGAAGACGGCGCTGTCTCAAAAGCTCGGCATCACTTCTGATGAGATCATCTTCGGCAACGGCTCCAATGAGATAATCGAGCTGGCTGTCAGGACATTTTTGAGCCCGGGTGATGAGGCGATAATGGCAAGCCCCTCTTTTGTCGTTTACCCTACTGTCACGCAGGCTGCGGGAGGAAAGAGCATAGTCGTACCGCTCAAAGACTACCGCCATGACCTCGATGCGATGGCATCTGCGATAACAGATAAGACAAAGGTCATATTCATTGCAAACCCTAACAATCCTACAGGCACGATAAACAACCGGGCAGAGATGGATGCCTTTATGGAGAGGGTTCCGGATAATGTGCTGGTAGTTATTGACGAGGCGTATTTTGAGTATGTCTCTTCACCTGATTATCCTGACAGCATGGATTATCTTAAGAAGGGCAGGCCGGTTCTGATACTGCGGACATTTTCCAAGATATACGGACTTGCAGGATTGAGGATAGGATACGGCATCGCCCATAGCTCCATAGTATCAGAGATGAACAAGGTGCGGCAGCCGTTTAATATAAACTCACTTGCACAGAGGGCAGCCCTTGCCGCGCTTGAAGATGTAGAACATGTTGAGAAGGCGAGGAAGACAAATGAAGATGGAAAAGAATTTCTATACAAAGAACTCAGATCAATGGGGATCGATTGTCTTCCCACAGAGGCAAATTTCATATATATTATCTTAAAGGATGATACAGCGCTTCAGCTTTATAATGAGCTATTGAAAAAGGGCGTTATAATAAGGCCGATGGGCAAGCGTGAATTAAGGATAACGATCGGCCTTGCCGATGAGAATAAAAGGTTTTTAGACGCGTTAAAGGCTGTAACGAGTGATCTGTAATCAATAATGAGAGTACGGTTTTTATGGAGGAGTTATGGACATTATAGTACTTAAACCAAAGGCAACTGCAAAAGAGAAGAGGAATATAGTTAAGCGGCTTAAACAGATGGGTTTTGACGCCCATCTTTCAACAGGCACAGAAAGAACGGTCATCGGTGTCATAGGCGATACCTCAAAGGTCTCGGAAGATGAGAGCCGTTCATTTGAGGCGTTAAACGGTGTTGAGAAGGTGCACAGGATAACACAGCCGTACAGGCTCGCAAGCAGGAACTTCCAGCAGAAGGATTCGCTTATAAAGGTCGGCAGGCATGTAATCGGCGGGAAGCGGATACATGTCATGGCAGGCCCGTGCTCTGTTGAGAACAGGGCGAACCTCATCAATGTAGCACAGGATGTTAAGAAGGCGGGGGCGACATTTTTAAGGGGCGGGGCGTTTAAGCCGAGGACATCTCCGTACAGCTTTCAGGGGCTTGGAGAAGAAGGGCTTGAGATACTCGCTGAGGCGCGCGAGAAGACAGGGCTCCCTGTTGTAACTGAGATAATGGATCCGAGGGACATAGGCCTCATAATCAAACATGTCGATATTATCCAGATCGGCGCGAGGAATATGCAGAACTTCAGGCTGCTTCAGGAGGTCGGCTCTTACAATAAGCCGGTTCTTCTCAAGAGGGGGCTTTCAGCTACCATAAAAGAGCTTCTCATGGCTGCCGAATACATTATGGCGCAGGGCAACAGCAAGGTCATACTCTGCGAGAGGGGTATAAGGACATTTGAAACAGCAACAAGGAACACGCTTGACCTCAGCGCCGTTCCGGTACTGAAGGAACTTACTCATTTACCAATTGTTATTGACCCGAGCCATGCTGTAGGCAGATGGGAGTTTGTAGCCACTATGGCAAAGGCTGCTGTAGCTGCCGGAGCTGACGGGCTCATGATCGAGGTGCATGCAAACCCTGAAGAGGCGTTCTCTGACGGCGAGCAGTCATTGAAGCCTGCTAAATTCAAGACGCTTATGAAGGAGCTCAAGGCTGTTGCAAAGGCTGTGGGCAGAGAGATATAAAGAGGAAATAAAATGAATTTGGAAAAGATAACAATCATCGGTGTCGGCCTGCTTGGCAGTTCGTTCGCCCTCTCATTAAAGAGGGTCGGTATCAACGCCATTATCACCGGTGTCGGCAGGAATGAGGAGAACCTCATAAAGGCGGAAGAATTAGGGATAATAGATGAATACAGCACAGTAGCGGCTGACGGTGTGATAGGCGCTGACCTTGTCCTGCTTGCAGCTCCTGTCGGCCAGTTTGAAAATATTGTCGATGACATAAGATATGAGTTAAAAAAAGGGGCGATAGTCTCTGATGTCGGAAGCGTAAAAGGCGGGCTGGTGGGAAGGCTGGATGCGTTAATGCCCGAAGGCGTGAGCTTTGTCGGCGCGCATCCGATAGCCGGCGGGGAGAGGCAGGGATTAGAGGCGGCCACATCCGAGCTCTTCTGGGGGGCAAAATGCATTATCACTCCGACTCCGGATACTGACAAGGACGCGCTGGAGGATATCACCGAACTCTGGAAGCAGCTTGGCGCAAGGGTGTTGCACATGACCCCTGATGAGCATGATGAGGTCTATTCCGCTGTAAGCCATCTGCCGCATGTCCTGGCATACGCGCTTGTAAATTCCATAAGCAGCATCAGGGAAGACATACTTGATTTTGGCGGCAGAGGGCTCAAGGATATGACAAGGATAGCTCTGAGCCCTACTGAGCTCTGGAAAGACATATGCTCACAGAACAGGGAGCACATACTAAAGTCGCTTAACGACTTCTCCTCTAATATCTCCGGCATCATAAAACGGTTTGAAAAGTCGGACTGGAAAGGGCTTGAGGAAGAATTTAAAAGAGCAAAAGAGGCGAGACAGCGTCTTGAATCAGATTAAAGTCTGCCACAGCAACCCGCTTAAAGGTGAGGCCTCCCCTCCTCCTGACAAGTCCATATCACACCGCGCAGTAATATTTTCTTCCCTTGCAGAGGGCAGGAGCGTCATTGAAAACTTTCTCGCTGCCGAGGACCCGATGCGGACTCTTGAAGCATTCAGGCAGATGGGTATAGATATCGAGCAGTCCAATGATGGAGGGACTGTGACTATCAATGGCAAAGGCTTGAACGGCCTGTCCGCGCCTGACGGTGCGATAGACTGCGGCAATTCCGGCACAACAATGAGGATGATGAGCGGCGTGCTTTCGGGACAGCCGTTCTCCTCAACGCTTACAGGCGACAGATATCTTCTTAAACGTCCCATGCAGAGGGTGATCAGCCCGCTTGCAAAGATGGGCGCTGTCATTACTTCTGAAGCAGGAGGGTTTCCGCCGCTTCATATTAAAGGCGGAAATCTCAGCCCTGTAAAATACAATTCTCCCGTAGCCAGCGCGCAGGTCAAATCCTCAATCCTTCTTGCAGGACTCTACTGTAACGGTATAACCACTGTTGTTGAACCAGAGAAGTCCAGAGACCATACCGAAAGGATGCTCAGGGCTGCCGGCGTTGATATTAATGTGCAAGGGCTTGAAGTGAGCATTAAAGGCCGTGCCAAATTAAACCCTATGGATATAAGAGTGCCCGCTGATTTTTCATCAGCCGCCTTCTTTATCGTTGCCGGCCTGATTGTTCCCGGTTCCGAGGTATTGATCAAAGATGTCGGTATAAATCAGACAAGAACCGGCCTGCTTGATATTCTGATAATGATGGGGGCATCTGTTCAGCTCCTGAACCAGAGGGATATTTCCGGCGAGCCGGTTGCTGATATACTTGTAAAGCACTCAAGCCTCTCAGGCATAGAGACAGGCGGTGAGATGCTCTTAAGGGCTATTGATGAATTTCCGATACTCTGTGTCGCAGCCGCATTGGCAGAGGGCACAACAAAGATAACAGGCGCTCAAGAACTCAGGGTAAAAGAGTCGGACAGGATTGCGGCAATGGCATCGGAACTTGCGAAGATGGGTGTTAAGGTTGAAGAACTTCCCGACGGCATCATAATCGAAGGAAGAGATAATCTTGATGCAGCAGATGTCAGCAGCCACGGAGACCACAGGATAGCTATGTCAATGATCGTTGCGGGGTTTATGGCAAAAGGCGAGACTACGGTTGACGACACAGACTGCATAGATACCTCCTTCCCCGGCTTTATGGATATGATTAATAGGCTTAAAGAATAAAGAAAATTACAGCGTTGCAGATTTGATTTTCAGATGATGCATTTATAGTTTATAATCTCCGATCTTCCAAACGCCTTTTTCACGGAACGCCGGAATAGTCTGCCTGCGGGCGGCGTTAAGCAGTGTGTTGATCGATTTTTTATGCGCCTTTGCGAAATTTGCAAGCGGGGTTATCTCTTCGCCGCGAAGATAGGCAATTCTTTTATGGAGCGATTCCGTCAGGGCGAGCGTTACGATCTTTTCCATCGTCTTTGTATTTTTTGAATTGCGGTATTCACTGAACGATGCGTAATAACTCCTCTTCTCTTTGTCCCGAATAATGATGCAGGGGAAACCGGAACGCATGAGCTGAAAATTAATGATCACTCGGCCCATTCTGCCGTTACCGTCGCAGAACGGATGGATCGTTTCAAAATCGAGATGAAATTTTGCTATCCTGTCGGCAAAATAATTATGGTGATCTGAGGAAAATTCCAGCAGGATCGCCTCCATCATTCGTTCGACGTTTTCCGGAGCCGGAGCGATATGTGTTCCTACTCGGACATATTCGCCTGTGGTGCGGAAACGCCCTGCGATAGCATCATTGATATTACCGATCAGCATTTTATGAAGAAGCTGGATCATATCCATGGAAAGCTCCGAGTTCAATGCTTTGCTTCTGGTGTATTCCATCACCCATGCGAGATTTTTTGCTTCAAAAACTTCCCGCACAGAAACATTACGGGTAACTTCCATTTCAAGCAGAATGCGTTCTGTCTCCTTCAATGTAAGCGTTGAATTCTCGATGGCGTTCGAGTTGAAAACGCTTTCAGAAAGCTCGGACTCATCAATAAGTTTAAGTAAAGATTCTTTGCCTTTGCCAAGCCGGTCGTATTCGGTTTTAAGAGCTTTGATCTCGTTCTTTACAGGATTTGTCGTTGTCATAAAGACAATATACATGATTAACGTGATTATGTCAAAACATCGTTAATTTGACGTGAAATAGCCTGTAATTAACTTGTTATCTGTAGCCATACGCTAAAGGCTTTGCTCAGCATTGTATGGCGGATAGCTAATAGTACAGAGACAACACTCGTCGTATATCCTGAAAAGCCTAATGAGATTGGCCATAGACACCGGCATACTCATCGCAGTCCCTCTTAAAGATTTCACAACGAAAATTATTTGTTTGCAACCTGTTACGGCTTTATGTATCATATATTTGCTTGCGGGATAAATTAGACATATAATTAACAACATGGAGCTATTATGAACATTGAATTTCTCTTGGGAATCATTGCCGGTTTTCTTTTTTTCCTTCTGCTCTTTTTAATTCCTGCCATATTGCAGATTAAAAGGACCGCAAGGGCTGCGGAAGACCTGCTCAATACCACAAATCAGTCTCTTGCCCCGCTATTAACAGATCTCCGGGAGACGGTTGAGAGGACAAATCATGTTATTTTAAAGTTGGATGAATCAATGGACAACGTGCAGAACCTGACAAAATCCATAGGAGAAACAGGGGCGATTATTTCTGACATAAACAGTTTTGTGAGAAAGATCCAGATGCTTGTTTCATTTACAACACTGGGTTTCAGTTCCGGCATAAAGACAGCCCTGGGCGTTCTTACGCAGGGGATCATAAAAAAGGGAGGGAAATAGAATGAGCGAGGAAAGAGGATATTCGGCAGGCAGTGTTATTCTTGCATTTGTATTAGGCGGTATAGTCGGCGCAGGCGTGGCTTTATTAACAGCGCCGCAGTCAGGAAGAGAGACAAGGGAGAAGCTTATGGAGTTTGCCGATGACGGCAGAAAAAAGGTTTCTGAGTACGCAGGGCAGGCAAAAGAAAAATTCTCTTCCGCAGTGGACAGCGGAAAACATTTCATGGAAGACAAGAAGTCATTGATCGCAAACGCTTACGAAGCCGGCAAAGAAGCTTACAGTAAAGAAAAAGAGAGACAGACAAAGGGATAATTGTTATAGATGGGTAGTCCCTTTGTATCGGGACTACCCGAAGCATCTGCTTTCCCTGCGGGTTGAATTTTGCAAATTGAACCCAATATTCCGGTTATCTATTAACCCATTGCATACTTGCAGTATTCTGCTTATTCATAACATAGGGTTCAGCTTACAAACCTGACCCGCAAATGTTTTCTGGATATTACTGGATCGATCATGAAGAATGTCATAACTATAGACGGGCCTTCCGGCTCAGGAAAGGGCACCATATCAAAGATGCTTGCCAAACGCCTCGGTTACAGCTATCTTGATACCGGAGCTCTTTACAGGGCCGTTGCCTGGAAGGTGAAGAATGACGGCGCAGACCCTGATGATGAAGCGTCGCTGAAAAAAATTCTCCACGAGATAGAGATCACATTCAATGGGCAAAAGGTACTTGTCGGCGGGCAGGATATTACAGCCGAAATAAGGACAGCAGAAATCGGGGAACTCAGTTCAAAGGTTTCAGCCATCCCCATGGTAAGGGAAGGCCTCTTCTCCATACAGAGAGAGATGGGCCTTAAGGGGAAGATAGTTATCGAAGGCAGGGATGCAGGCACAGCCATCTTTCCTGAATCCGAGAATAAATTTTATCTTGACGCGAGCCTGGAAGAGAGGGCAAGAAGAAGGTTTGAGGAACTTAAAGCCAAAGACCCTGAAATTACTCTCCGGGAAACGATTGAAGACATTAAAAAAAGGGACCACAGAGACTCAACAAGGGACACTTCTCCATTGACCAGAACCGCTGATATGGTTTATATAGATTCAACAAACCTTAGTAAAGAAGAGGTCGTACAAGAGATCGTGAAGGCATTAAAGGCATAGGGATTAATTGTAGCTTGTTGAATTGATTAATTTTTTTTTCTAAATACTATATAATAATGTTCCTTGCCTGACTAAATCTTACAGGAGAAGCATAACCGTATATTGCAGAGCAGAAGGCTGATATCTGATTTTTTCTATAGATTTTTCTCACTGGTCATAAGAATAATATTACGTATTAACGGCGGGCTTGAAGTCATAGGCAGAGAGAACATACCGCTTGAAGGCGGTGTGATAATAGCCGCCAACCATGTCAGCTATCTGGATCCTCCATTGATAGGTTCGGTGCTTCCAAGAAGAGGCACCTTTATTGCGATGAAGGAGCTTTTTGACATGCCTTTGCTCGGCAGGGTCATAAGGCATTATGCATTTCCTGTTGAAGAGGGCGGCACACGCCCCTCTGTCATTAAAAAGACGATCAGCAGGCTCAGGGCGGGTGAACTTATTACTATATTTCCTGAAGGGCAGAGAAGCGTAACAGGCAAGCTTCTCAAGGCGAAACGCGGGATAGGGATGCTGGCTTCCATGAGTAACGCGCCTGTTGTACCGGCCCTTATAACAGGGGCGAATATTGCGCTTCCGTTTAATGCGAAGTGGCTGAGGCGCGCCAGGATATCGGTGATCTTCGGCAGGCCTGTTTATCCTGTCATGGCTGAGGGCGCTGATAATAAAAATGAAGGGTATGAAAAAATCAGCGATCAGGTGATGTCGGCGATACGAGAGATCAAAGAGAGATATGGAGATAATAGTAGCTAAAAAAGCGGGATTCTGTTTCGGGGTCAGGCGCGCGGTAGATACTACTTTTAAGCTTGCTGAAGAGGGGAAGGAAGGGATATTTACTTTCGGACCGCTGATCCACAATCCTCAGGTCGTAGATAAACTGAAGAATGAAGGCGTCTCTCAGACTGATGATATCAGCTCTAAGGACATTAAAACTCTTATTATCAGGACGCACGGCGTTTCGCCGGATATATATACTAAAGCCAGGCAGGTCGGGTACAAGCTTATTGACGCTACATGCCCTTTTGTAAAAAAGGCCCAGAGTTATGCAAAGACATTAAGCGAAGAAGGCTATCAGGTTCTGATAATAGGAGACAGGGAACATCCCGAGGTTCAGGGGCTGATAGGTTTTGCCGGTGATGACGTTGTCACTGTCAGCAGAAGAGAGCCCTTGCCTCCGATAAAGAAGAAGGTCGGGATAATTGTTCAGACAACCCAGCCGTTTGAAGTGTTTAAAGATATTGTTGACAAGGTCATAAGCACGGCGATGGAGCTGAAAATATATAATACGATATGCGATTATACAGCCCGCAGGGTTGAAGAAACAAAAGAGCTGTCGAAAAAGGTGGATGTTATGATAGTTGTCGGCGGGAAGAACAGCGCGAACACCACACAGCTTGTAAATATTTCGAAACAGGGTTGTGAAAATGTATTTCATATTGAAACGTCTGAAGAACTGGATAAAGAGTGGTTCGCCGGCGTAGAAAAGGCCGGAATTACAGGGGGGGCGTCTACTCCGCAGTGGATCATTGATGATGTTGTAAAAAAAATAAAAGAAATATCTTTCGGGAGGTAATATAATACACAGCTATGGAAATACAAAATGATAATTTCGAAAAACTTTATGCCGACACATTCAATAATCTGCATGAAGGCTCAATTGTAAGGGGCAAAGTTCTGCAGGTCAAGTCTGACGGCGTAATAGTTGATGTGGGATACAAGCGGGAAGGGTTCATCCCGATCGGAGAGCTTCTTGATGATGAATATAAAAGCCTTGTGGCAGAGGATGAGATCGACGTCCATGTTACCGGCCTTCATGACAAACAGGGCTTTATCAAGTTATCCCGGCAGAAGGCTGCCGCGGAAAAGACATGGTCAAACCTTGAAGACGCGCTTAACAGCGGGAATCAGGTGAATGGCAGGATAACCGGGAAGGTTAAGGGCGGGATGACAGTCAGCATAGGAGGGGTAATGGCCTTCCTTCCGGGCTCCCAGATCGACCTGAAGGTGATAAGGGATACAGACTCTCTTATCGGCCAGACGCTGGCATTCAGGGTCATCAAGCTGGACCAGAAGACCTCTAATGTGATCATATCAAGGCGCGTTATCCTCGAGGAGGAGCGCAATAAACAGAAAGATGTCACGCTTGTTAATATAAAAGAAGGCGCTGTAATGAAAGGGACCGTAAAGAACCTGACCGACTACGGCGCTTTTATAGACCTCGGCGGGATAGACGGCCTTCTTCATATATCCGATATGTCATGGGGCAGGATCAGCCATCCGAGCGAACTCTTCAGCGTAGATGATGAGATCGATGTCGTTGTGCTCAGTTTCGACCCTGCGACAGAAAAGGTGACGCTTGGGTATAAACAGAGAAAATCTGACCCATGGATGTCTGTTGAGGCAAAATATCCTCTTGGCGCAAAGGTCTCAGGCAAGGTCATAGGCATTACCGACTATGGCGTATTTGTAGAGCTTGAGGAAGGTGTCGAGGGCCTTGTGCATGTCAGCGAGTTAGACTGGGTCGAGAAGGTCAAGAAACCATCCAAGTATTTCTCAATAGGCGAGATCGTAGAGACATCCGTTCTTTCGGTCAACAGCAGCGACAAGAAGATATCGCTCAGCATAAAGCAGCTTAAAGCTAATCCCTGGGATCTTGTAAAAGAGAAGTACGCTGTCGGCCAGAAGGTCAAAGGGACTGTAAAGAGCTTCACTGACTTCGGCGCATTTATCGGCCTGGATGAGGGCGTTGACGCACTGCTTCACATCTCTGATCTTTCCTGGGTCAGGCATATCAGGCACCCGTCCGATGTTCTTGAGAAGGGGCAGGAGATAGAGGTCGCAATCATAGAGGTAGATGCCGACAAGAGAAGGATATCTGTCGGCTTAAAGAGCCTGACGCCTGACCCGTGGATAACTGAGATACCTAACAAGTACGGGCTTGGCGATCCGGTAACGGGCAAGGTTACAAATGTTGCTGATTTCGGGGTTTTTGTTGAGCTTAAAGAGGGCGTCGAGGCGCTGCTGCATATATCCGAGATCGATAAAAAGCCCAGTGAAAAGACAGAGGATATCTTTAAGCCAGGCGATGAACTGACAGCGCGGATAATTCATATTGATCTGGATAACAGAAAGATCGGCCTCAGCACCAAGACTATGGCAGGCTAAGTTTCATGAAGAAGATACTCATTTTTTTTATAATCATAACCGCGATAATTGTAATTATCAGCCTTTTCACTGCGGTCACAGGCAAGATCCCTCTCGGGGATAAGGTCGCGGTTGTCCGCGTTGAGGGCGTGATCATGGATTCTAAAAGTGTTATAGAAGAGCTCAAGGATTATGCTTCCGACATCTCGGTCAAGGCAATCGTTCTGAGGGTGGACAGCCCCGGCGGCGGAGTCGCTCCTTCTCAGGAGATATATGATGAGGTGGTCAAGGCCAAGGCGAAGAAGAAGATAGTGGTCTCAATGGGGTCTGTTGCCGCTTCCGGCGGGTATTACATCTCCTGCCCTGCCGACAAAATTGTTGCCAATGCCGGAACGCTTACAGGTTCTATGGGAGTTATCATGGAGATCCCCAACATAGAGGGGCTCATGCAGAAGATCGGGATCCAGAATCAGATCGTAAAAAGCGGTGAGCATAAAGACATAGCATCAATCTTCAAAACCATGAGCCCTGACGAGAGGAAGCTGCTTCAGGTCGTGCTCGATGATGTGCATGAACAGTTCATAGAGGCTGTCTCAAAAGGCAGAGGCTTAAGTATTGACGCGGTCAAACTCCTTGCCGACGGCCGTATCTTTACAGGAAGGATGGCGAAGGGGGTCGGGCTGGTAGATGAGCTCGGCAATCTTGACATGGCGATAAAGCTGGCTGCCGAGCTGAGCGGGATCGAGGGTGAGCCGGAGGTGGTGGAGAAGGAAGAGGATACCGGGTTTTTCGGTTTTTTAAGGAGTTCATTCACTAATAATTTTCTTGTAAATTCCATGCCGGGAATAAAACTGAAATACCTCCTTTCACCTTAAAAAAAATATTGCATATCCTGTTGTTATGTAGTACATTTAAAACGGTAATAATTGGTTTATATAGTTTATAATTTTAGAATAATTTATCGGAGGCCGGTATGACTAAATCTGTTCTCATTGAAAAAATATCTGAAAAAGTTGAAGGGCTTACAAGAAAACAGACAGAGGTTGTTGTCGAGACGATATTTGACAGCATCAAGGACGCGCTGGCGCACGGCGACAAAGTTGAGATAAGAGGTTTCGGCAACTTCAGGCTCAGAAGCAGGAACGCCCGCAAGGCCAGAAACCCCAAGACAGGAGACTCAGTTGCGGTTGAGCCAAAAAAGGTTCCTTACTTTAAGGTCGGCAAAGAACTCAGGGAGATGGCGACAAAAGACATATAGTACTTTTCATCTTAATAAAAAACCAGCTTTTCTTTCGAAGGTTTCAGACATATTGTTTGAAACCTTCTTTTTTTGTTCTGCTCTATATAGTTGGACTGAAGCCCCGCATATATGGCGGAATCTGCAAGAAATGTGGTAAATTAATCTCGATATTATTTCAAATGGCGAGCTTAAGAAAATTTGCAGTTGAAGATGCAGATTATGTGCAGCCAACAAATAGCAGCCAAATTTTATAATCATGAACGCTGCTGCTCGGAAGGTAGTTACAGGAGGCATAATGCCGACAATCTCAATGTTTTTCGGGATCATCATCAGGATGTATTGCTCTCCGGGAGAACACAACCCCCCGCATATACACGCCTATTACCAGAAGCACATGGCTATTATTGATATTCGTTCATGCGAAATCACTGACGGCAAGCTGCCCCCGAGGCAGACAAAGCTTGTATTGGCTTGGGCTGAAATTCACAAAGAAGAACTGATGGCCGATTGGGAATTAACATCAAAAGGTGAACTTCCCTTCCCCATTGAGCCATTGAAATAGAGGAGAACAAATATGTATATACCGGTAAAAAGCGCGAAGCCGTTAGAAGGATATAAGCTGCAAATTAAATTTAAAAATGGTGAGGAAAAAATCTTTGATCTTACTCCTTATCTCACGATTGGAAAATTCGCAGAATTGCGTGATGTCAGCTTATTCAACTCCGTTACGGTTAAATTCGACAGTATTGAGTGGGCCAATCATTTAGATATTGATCCGGAGTTTTTGTATGCACACAGCGTCACAATGAAACCGCGCCTGACCAAACTCTCAACACGAACCGTAAAAAAACAGGCGGCCGGATAGTTCCGGGTCTCGCCTAACCCCTCAATTTACCCACCCACCTAATATACTTATATATATCCATCTATATGTGTTATTATTTATGGATTTTTGTTCAAGCTTTTCATTGGAAAATATATGCAAAACAAGAATGGCAAGGTATACATAGTCGGAGCTGGCCCAGGTGATATAGGGCTCTTCACGGTCAAGGGGCTAAGCTGCCTTCAGAAGGCGGAGGTAGTGGTCTATGACTTCCATCTTAACTCCCAGATACTGAACTATATCAAGCATGACGCTGAGTTGATTTATGCGGGCAAGCGCGGCGGGCAGCATGCAATGGTGCAGGAAGATATCAACCGTGTCCTTGTTGAAAAGGCCAAAGAGGGCAAGGTGGTCTGCCGTCTCAAAGGCGGCGACCCTTTTGTCTTTGGAAGGGGCGGAGAAGAGGCAGAGGCTCTTTTTGACAATGGCATTAAGTTCGAGGTCGTGCCCGGCGTAAGTTCAGCGGTCGCTGCTCCTGCCTATGCGGGTATACCTCTTACGCACAGATCATATGCGTCTTCACTTGCCATAGTTCCTGGGTATGAGGATATTACAAAAGGGGAGAGCTCCATAGACTGGTCGAGGCTTGCCACAGGCATCGACACTATAGTTTTTCTGATGGCTGTAAAGAATATCGATACAGTCTGTCAGCGGCTTATTGAGAACGGCAGAAAGCCTGAGACGCCTGTTGCCGTTATCAGGTGGGGGACAAGGGCTGACCAGAAGACGGTTGTGGGCAGCCTTCAGAACATCGTCAGCCTGATCAGGGAGAAGGAGATAAGGCCGCCTGCGGTCATGGTGGTTGGCGATGTGGTCAAACTGAGGGAGAAGCTCAAATGGTATGAGGATAAACCCATGTTCGGCCAGAGAGTGCTTGTTACCAGAGAGCACACAGAGGGTTTTGAACCGCTTGGAGAACTGGGCGCGGAACTGATTGAATTTCATACTATTAAAATTGTCCCGGCTGAAGACCGGACAGAGCTTGATAAGGCAATAGACAAATTAGAGGCCTATAACTGGCTCGTGCTGACAAGCGCGAACGGTGTGAACTTCTTTTTCAAAAGGCTTTTTGAGAAGAGGGATATCAGGGATCTCAAGGGTGTCAGGGTATGCGCGGTCGGAACAAAGACCGCCTCTGCGATACAGGAGTACGGCATAAAGGTTGATATGGTGCCTGAGGAGTTTAATTCAGAGGGGCTTATATCTGCCTTCACATCAATGTCACAGGCTAATAGTGCTGACCCGTTAAAAGGCGTGCGCTTCCTCCTGCCGAGAGCGGAAACAGCAAGGGATGTATTTCCAAAAAGGGTTGTTGAGATGGGCGGTGAGATCGATGTTGTCACTGCCTACAGGGCGGTCAAGCCTGAGATACACGGAAAGAGGCTCAAGAGGTTTCTGAAAGAGGGGAAGATAACTGTCGCGACATTTACAAGCGCCGCTACTTTTAATAATTTCATGGATATGGTTGGAGACGATGCCGAATCGCTTCTTGATGGCGTGGCTATCGCTGTCATCGGGCCTGTAACTGCGCGAGCGGTTGAAAAGGCAGGATTGAAGGTAAGTATAATGCCCAAAGAGGCGACTGTTGAAGCGATGGTGAATGAGATAATCAAATGGGCATCGGCAAAATAGATATTTCATTCTTGGGATATTTACATTTAAATAAATTCGTAAGATGCGATACCTTAAACTAAAAATAAAAGAACTGCATCAGCGCACTCCTCTAAGCATTAAGATGGCCATAGTGACCATCCTAGCAGGGTTCAGCGCCTCACTCTTTTATGAGAGGATACAGGGCGAACAGATCAGCAGGCACTCAATAATACAGCTTGCGGTCATTATCCTGGCGGTGACGCTTGTAGTACTCTGGATAACAGTGCGTATACAGAGATTAACAAAGCGTGTTTCCGACTTCTCCCGGAATACGCTGGGGATAAAGACGCAGCAGGCGCTCAAAGGCGACCAGCTTTATATCCTTGAGAAGAGGTTTCAGGACCTTACTGATGAGATAATAGGCGCGCGCGAGGCATTGAGGATCGAGGCTGAGAAGAAGCTGCTGCTTGAGAAGAGGCAGGTAGAGATGGCTGAGAAAGAGAACCATCTTAAGCTGCTTCAGTCCGTGACAAATGCCGTCGGCGTCGGCGTGATCAACATGACCTCCGGCGGGATGAAGGCTGCCAACAGCCAGATGGAGGCCTTTGCCGGGATGTGCGGTGATATTTCCGCCTTTAAGATAGAGGGGGAAGAGAGCATTGAGCGCATCCTGCTGGATAAGGACGGCAATGAACATATCTTCAGCATAAGCGGGCCTGATATCTTCACTGAAGAGAAGGTCCTGCTGGTAAGAGAGATAACCGAACTTAAGCTGGCTGCCAAAAAACTTGAAAAAGACCGGCACATGCAGGGTGTTATAAGCACGGTGCTCAGGATATCTCTTACGCCTGTTTCGCTTGAAGACCAGCTTGAGCAGACGCTCGGCGTGCTGTTTTCGCTTCCATGGCTTGATGAAAGTGCAAACGGGTGCATATATCTTGCGGATGAAGACGCGGGAATGCTTTTCATGAAAGCAAAGTACAGGCTTCCGCAAAAGATATCGCATACCTGTTCGGTAGTTCCGTTCAACGAGTGTTACTGCGGCAAGGCAGCTTCCACAAGGCAGATAAGTTTTACCGAATGGGCTGACCGATGCAGTTTTGACGCTGCTGACGGCACGCATAAGCAGAGCCAGTACTGCATTCCGATACTCTTCGGCAATAAGATCAACGGCGTAATGAACCTGTATCTCGGCGAAGGGTACCAGAGGAACCGCAGGGATGAGGACTTCTTCCTTGCCATTGCCAATACATTAGCCGGGATCATTGAGCACAAGCGAGCAGAGGCTGAGCTCGAGAAGGCAAGGGAGGCAGCGGAGGCTGCTTCAATGGCAAAGAGCGAGTTCCTTGCCAATATGAGCCATGAGATACGAACCCCGATGAACGCCATAATCGGCATGACAGAGCTGACAATGGATACGAACCTCTCTCCTGAGCAGAGTGATTTCCTTAAGATAGTTCAGTCAAACTCTGAAGCGCTTCTCTCTTTGATCAATGATATCCTCGATATATCCAAGATCGAGGCAGGAAACATGGAGCTTGAGAATATCCCATTTAACCTGAAGGAGGTCGTAGAGGGTGTCGCAGAGGGGCTTAATGTAAGGGCCAAGGACAAAGAGGTGGAGCTGATATGTTATGTCGACCCGGGCATCCCCTCATCAACTGTTCTTGGAGACCCTACCCGGCTTCGCCAGGTGCTTATAAACCTTATGGGCAACGCGCTTAAATTCACTGAAAAGGGAGAGGTCGTACTCAAGGTTGAGATATCTCCGTCTTATACTGACCAGAGTAAAAAGGTCGTCGGGCTTCACTTCATGGTCACTGACACCGGGGTCGGGATATCAGAAGCTGATATAGAGAAGATATTTGATAAATTCACTCAGGCCGACTCATCGACCACCAGAAAGTACGGAGGGACCGGGCTCGGCCTCAGCATATCAAAGCTTCTCATCGAGATGATGGGCGGGAAGATATGGGCGGAGAGTACGATCGGCAAAGGCAGCGCTTTCCATATTGTTCTGTCACTTCCTTATGAAGAAGAGACAGAAGAGTTCAGGAAGATAGAGTATGCCTATCCTGATTTCAAAGAGATAACAGTGCTTGTTGTCGATGACAGCAGCACCAACAGGTTTATCCTGCAGAAGATACTCGGCGCGTGGGGATTTAAAGTCGACGAAGCTGAAAGCGGGAAAGAGGCGTTATCCATCCTGCAGTCAGGCGCCAAAAAATATGATCTTCTTATTCTTGACTATCAGATGCCTGAGATGGACGGCATCGAGGTCGTTGAGGCGCTGCGGAGCGACAAGAAGTTCAAGGACCTTAAGATATTGATCCTCTCCTCATGGGGCAGGATCAACCCGGGACTGATGAAGAAGCTCAAGATCTGCGAAGCGCTGGTAAAACCGGTCAAGCAGTCAAGCCTCTTTAACGCCCTTCTGAAGATACTGCGTATTAATGTGCATGATGAGGCCGCGGCCCCGAAGAAGGAGATAGAGATCATTGACGAGAAGGGGCATATCAAGATCCTGCTGGCCGATGACAATCCTGACGGCCAGAAACTTGCGAGGAAATTCCTTGAGAGCGCCGGCTTTGTAGTGGATACCGCGGATAACGGAAGGGATGTTGTGGAGGCGTTTAAGAGGTATCATTATGACCTGATTCTGATGGATATCCAGATGCCGCAGATGGACGGATTTGAAGCGACCCGGCATATAAGGATGCTTGAAAAGGGCGGGCGGAGGACTCCTGTCATAGCGCTTACGGCCCACGCGATGAAGGGCTATCGTGAAAAATGCATGGAGAATGATATGGATGACTATATCACCAAGCCGCTGAACAGAAAGGTCCTGCTGGATACCGTTGATAAATGGCTCGATATGTATCCGGTTATCCTTGTTGCGGATGATATAGAGGACAACAGGAAGCTTATCGGGAGCTATCTCAAGGGTGAGAACTGCAGGCTGATATTTGCTTCGAACGGAAAAGAGGCGGTTGACCTGTTTAAAAAACAGAGGGTATCGCTGATACTCATGGATATGGAGATGCCTGAGATGGACGGTTATGCCGCGGCAGGCAATATCAGGGGGCTTGCAGGCGGCGCAGACCTGCCTATCGTTGCAATGACCGCGCACGACGGGACAGGCGAGGTTAGAAAGTGCCTCCAGGCCGGCTGCACTTCCCACCTCGCAAAACCTATCAGAAAGGCTGCCCTTCTGCAGGCGATACAGGAATATCTCGGCGGGAGAAAGCCCTCTCTTTCTGCTGCCTCATCCGATGCCGGGACATATGGTGATAATGTTGTATATATAGATCCTGACCTTCAGGACCTGATACCTGATTTCATGAATAGCATGAAGAAAGAGGTGGAGAAGATCGGAGCCATGCTCAGCAAGAATGATCTCAATGAGATACAGAGGATCGGCCACAGCCTTAAAGGGACCGGCGGGAGCTACGGCTTTAATGAGATAACAGATATCGGGAAAGAGATGGAAGAAGCTGCCAAAAACAGTGATAAAGAGGCTATAATTAAACTCAACAGCCGTCTTGATAATTATCTTTCGACCGTCAAGATACAGATGAGAGATGAACAGCAATGAATGATAATAAAAATTTGGTCCTTATCATTGACGATGACCTGCCGCTTACAAGGCTTATAGACCTTAAATTGAAGAAGGCAGGTTTTACGACGCTTACCGCAATGGACAGCGGCAGCGCCATGGAGGCGTTGTCCAAAAATCATGTGGACCTCATAATCTGTGATATTCAGATGCCCGGGACGAGCGGTTTTGAATTTCGCGAGAATATACTCAACAAGTCCGAGACCAGGGATATACCTTTTATCTTTCTTACGGCAAGCTCAGAGTCTGTGGATCAGGTCAAGGGATTTCGCCTGAGGGTGGATGACTATATTACAAAGCCGTTCGATCCGTCGATACTTGTCGCGCGCGTAAGGTCTGTGATCGAGCGGCACGCGACATTTACAGAGAGGTCGAGCATCGACCAGCTTACAGGCCTTCTGAACCGCCAGGCGCTTGAACAGAGGGTGGAGAAAGAGCTTTCACGCATCGGCAGGTACGGCGGCGGCATATCGATCGTCTTTATTGATATAGATAATTTTAAACAGGTAAATGACCGGCATGGCCATTCTGTCGGCGACCTTGTGCTTATACAGCTCGGCCAGCTCTTTCAGCAAAAGCTGAGAACCATTGATTTTGCAGGCCGCTACGGCGGCGAAGAGTTCCTGCTCTGCCTTATAAACTCAGACAAGGAAGGAGCCATGGAGCTGACCAGGAGGCTTCTGTCGTCATTCAGGGAGACTCCCGTAAGTGACGCGAAACTTCTCTGCACCTTCAGCGCGGGCATAGCCTCTGCGCCTGAGGACGGCGCAAGTTTTTCAGTCCTCTGCAATAAGGCTGATGAGGCGATGTATATCTCAAAGAAGGAAGGAAAGAACAGGGTCACTTCATGGAAAGAGGGGGAGAAATAAAGATCCATCCGATCCTCCTTGCAGGCGGCACAGGCACAAGGCTGTGGCCTGTTTCAAGGGAGCTATTCCCGAAGCAGCTTGTGAACCTTGTAGGAGACGAATCCCTGATACAGAACACGATCAAGAGGCTCTCCCCTACAGTAGAACTTGAGAGGCTCAAGATAGTCTGCGGCAAAGAACATTTTTTTGAGATCGCTAGGCATCTTGAGGCGCTTGGGATATCCTCAGAAGGAAAGATAATCACCGAACCATGCGGAAGAAACACCGCTCCCGCGATATTACTGGCAATACTTAATATCTTAAAGACTGAAGAAGATGCGGTTATGCTCGTATTCCCTTCAGACCATGTGATAAAGGATCTTCAGGGTTTTCATGAAAGGCTTGAGGCTGCGGTAAGGCTTGCGGAAAAAGATCATATCGTTACTTTCGGGATAAAACCTGACAGGCCTGAGACAGGCTACGGCTACATAGAAGGCGAAGGAACAGTAGAGGAAGGGGCGCTTAAGGTCAAGAGGTTTGTCGAGAAGCCGGATCTTGAGACCGCAAAGGATTATCTCAGCAAGGGGAACTTCTTCTGGAACAGCGGCATGTTCGCGTTCAAGGCATCTGTAATGGTTAATGAGTTTGCCGCGGCAGAGCCGGGACTTTTAAATAACATGCGCGCCATATTGTCAGGCAATGCGCCTGTCTCCATGGACAGCTATGCGGCGCTTCCCAATATCTCCATCGATTACGCGATCATGGAGAAGACCATGAGAGGGGTTGTGCTCCCGTCGGACTTCGGGTGGAGCGACATAGGGACATGGGAGACGCTCTATAATTTTCTTCCAAAAGACAGCGATGATAATGTTGTGGAAGGAGATGTCATATTAAAAGATACAAAACACAGTTTTGTCAGAGGCGGCAGCAGGCTGGTTGTTGTGACAGGGCTTGAGAATGTAGTTGTCATTGATACTCCCGACACCGTCTTTATCTCAGACCTCGAAAAGAGCAGGGATGTAAAAAATATTGTCGCTGAATTAAAGGAAAAGGGGCGCGAGGAGTACAAGTCCCATGCCACTGTCTACCGTCCATGGGGCACATATACGATCCTTGAAGAGATGGAAGGTACAAAGATAAAACGTATCGTTGTTTACCCCGGCGCCAAACTTTCGCTTCAGATGCATCATCACAGGAACGAACACTGGGTCGTTGTAAGCGGCACCGCAAAGATAATCAACGGAGACCGGACAATTATCCTCAAAGAGAACCAGTCAACCTATGTCCCGAAAGAGAGCCGCCACCGCCTTGAGAACCCGGGCAAAGAGCCCCTGCACCTGATCGAGGTCCAGATGGGCGGTTATCTTGGCGAGGATGACATAGTCAGGTTTGACGATGATTTCGGCAGGGAGTAGTTTTTAGCCGTTCACGGGAGGGCGATGTTTAAGAAGGATGAAGCGGTTTCAGGCAACGTTGCCGTGCAGCTGATGCCTGACAATATCGTAGTAACGTTCTTAGACATGAAAGGCAAAGTTGTTACGTGGTCATCTACGCTTGCGCAGGGTTTTAAGGGCGAGTGGAGAATATCCTCCCAGGCTGCGAAAAAAACTGCTGCCGCCGCTGCGAAAAAAGCGGCATATGCCGGAATGTTCGAGGTGAACATTTATATAAAGAACGATTACGGCGATGAAATGGATATGGTCATCAAGGCCATTATTGAAGGCATCTTATCCGCCGGGATCAAGATCCAGATGGTATATGACAAACACGGCGTCAGGATCAGGCACGACAGGGAGAATAAGCCGGACAAAGGGGATATCTTTGTGCTGGAGAAGTATATTGAGAGGTTAAAAGAGTGGTGGAGAATGCTCTGGTGGTGAGCATTGATTTATGTTTATCAGGTTTTTATAATATCAAACAGAATTTGTAACATAATATGGACGCAATAAAGGGGCTGTCATGAAGATCTGGAAGATACTTGGAGAAGAGTTATTAAGCAGTTCTGTTAAAGAGATCCGGCAGGATACGCATAATTACGCTGAATTGGTCTTCTTCAGCAAAGACATTTCCAACTGGCATCAGGTCTTATCTGACAAACTCGGGCATCCGGTTGTTTTTGAAGGCAGGAAGGAAGACGAAGGCCCTGCAGACAACGCGTTACATGGAAAGAAGCCTATCAAGGTTCTTTCAGACTACATAGGAGGGGTGCGCGAAGGCCAGTCTCTCTTCTACGGGACGCATGATTCCTCCAAGGTCTTGATCATGATGTGGCCCTGGAAGGACAATAATCATGTGACACTCAAGAAGCTCTCTTATAATGAAGACATATTAAATGCGGATGAGCGCAGGATATATCAGAGAAGGGCTGTCAGGGAACGGAGAAGGATGGGGAGTTCCATAAAACCAAAATGCCCTAACAGAAGATACCGCACGAGGAGAGTTTATCAGGAAAGAAGGTTCATGCCGCTCTTGTTGATCCAGGAGCTGAACAAAATGTCTGTTGTTGATAATAATGCCGAAGGGAATGCTTAGATCTTTCAGCGGTAATCTGTAAATACTTTTTGCGGCTGTTTCAGCCTTTTATTCTTTTGGTGTTGCTCTGCAATCCCCTCCCCAACTTGAAATCACAAATTGTGATTTCAAGTTTTCATTAATATTCCAAGTCGCTCATAACCGGCTATTTTATTTCAAGATAATGAATTAATCCGGATGATGTTAGACACAAATAAATGTCTTGGCAAAAATCATTTTTAGGAATAGAATAAGGCATTATTCCTTTGGTCATAAGGAGGCAGATGGAAACGAATATTGCAGTTTTTAGAGGTAAGGGGATCAGAAAGACGATTCATAAGAATGAATGGTGGTTTGTCGTTGAGGATGTTGTATTGGCGCTTATTGAATCAAGCGACTCAAAACAATATATACAGCGCATGAAACAGCGCGATCCCGAACTAGGCAAAGGGTGGGTACAAATTGTACATACCCTTTCCATAGATACTGAAGGCGGTCTTCAAAAGATGAACTGCGCCAACACAGAGGGCATTTTCCGCATTATTCAGTCTATCCCATCCCCTAAGGCGGAGCCTTTCAAACGCTGGCTGGCAAAGGTTGGTTATGAACGAGTTCAGGAGATCGAAAATCCTGAACTCGGAACAAAGCGGACAAGAGAATTGTATAAGGCAAAGGGATATTCCGATGAATGGATAGAAAAGCGCATGCGCGGCATTGCGATCAGGGAAGAGCTTACAGACGAATGGAAGAAGAGGGAAGTGAAGGAGAAAAAGGAATATGAGATACTTACTGCCGAGATCGCAAAGGCTGCATTCGGCGTAACCCCGGGTCAGCATAAGAAATTAAAAGGGTTGAAACGCGAGAACCTGAGAGACCATATGAATGACCTTGAGCTGATATTCTCAATGCTTGGCGAAGCTGCTACAACGGAGATAACTAAAGTTGATGATGCAAAAGGGTTTCATGAGAGCAAACGTTCAGCGCGCAAAGGTGGCGAGGTTGCAGGCATGGCGAGAAAAGACCTTGAGAAGAAGACGGGAAAGAGGGTTGTTTCAAAGGAGAATTATCTGACTGAACCTGAGAGCAGGAAAAGATTGGGAAGGAAGAAGTAGAAAACTGAAGGGTTACTATGGGAAACGAAGCTAAGAAGACCGAACATGCCGGTTCTAAAAAAGGGAATGGCGCTTATTGGGGAATAAAGGCAGCAGCCCAAAAGGAGTCTAATAAAAAGCGCCGGGAGAATGATAAGTCTTATGTGTCGGAGCAAAGAGATATTTCAAAACCGATTGCTGACCGCTAATCTTTAGCCGCTTGCAATAGAAGCGAAAGAGGAAGCCCTTGCTGATGCTGAAGAATTGAGACATAAATGAACTACGCCGCCGCAAGCGGACGGGGTATCAAAACCCAAAAACACAAGCAAGATGCGCCACAAGTGGCGGTGAATTAACACTTAAAGAGATTGAATTGGTTATTGAACGCAGAGAAAGAAGCGGGGGAACTGAAACATTGATGATCTCATCATGCTATCTGTCTTGCATCATTTTATATGGCAAAAAATTGTCTACCGTAACCCCTTCAATGTTAAGTCCATGAACCGAGAAAAAAGAGTTACGAGATCGTTGATAATAGGAAGTTATGTAAATAGTGCATAAAGCCATAACCAAATATTAATCGTTGGCAAATTAAATATAAATGAGATTGCATAAATAAAAGTGATTAACGATGCTATTGTCTCATAAAATTCAAAATCCAGTTCTCGTAATATATAAAGAGGGCCTATTGTATATAAAGCAACCATTGGCAAAAAAATTATTCCAACTAATAACCCACTAAAAAATATAACAATAAAACCAAAAAATATTATGACACATAAAAGTAAAAACCAAGTCATTCCTGATGCTGAATCAATAAATGCTGTAGTAACTAAAGCCCCTTCTCCACTATACTTAAAAATGCCTACTATACTCATTAGCATAAAGACAGTAAAGATTGAGTAAGTTGAAGGCTTATTAAAAATGTAGTCACGTGCAAAACATCGAGTTACAAATACAGACGCAATAAAAATCCCCCATGTTCCACTTGATAACACCTGTGAAGTAGCATTATCAGGTGTAACACATCCTGTTAAAAATAATGGCAAGATAATTAAAAAATATTTTTTTTGATTCTTTAACACCGAAACACTATATCCATAAGTAATTGTTGCTTGTCATCTACTATTTTGAGAAGAAACTATCAATCATTGATAATAGAAAGTTATTAATTACTTTATCTCTTCTTGATTCCCTAACATATAATATTTCTTTGCAAGGATGGATATTACTTCTTAGCCACTATCTTCAAAAACCGTCTCTTCCCAACTTTCAGAAGGTATTCACCGGCAGTAAGTTTTTTATCAGGGTCATCAAACTTCTCATCATCAACCTTCACACCGCCCTGCTGCATGAGCCTTATGGCCTCTCCGGTGCTTTTGACTGAGCTGGAATCTTTTAAAACTTTGGGAAGCCAGAAGTCATTCTCATCTTCCAGTATGTAAACAGGAACGTCATCGGGCACGCCATGATCTTTAAAGATGCTGTCAAACTCTTCCTTCGCCTTGAGCGCCTCGTCTTTGCTGTGATACCTCTCAGTTATCTCAAGGGCAAGTTCTTCTTTTGCTTTTTTAGGATGGACAGAACCGTCTTTCAGTCCTTCTTTTAATTTAGCAAGTTCATCAATAGATATATGGCTTAAAAGTTCATAGTACTTGACCATTAGCTCATCGCTGATGGAGAGGATCTTTCCGTAGATATCTTTTGCAGGTTCTGAGATGCCGATGTAGTTGCCGAGGCTCTTTGACATCTTCTTTATGCCGTCCGTTCCTTCAAGAAGCGGCATGATGACAAGCACCTGCGGCTCCTGTCCGTCCTTCTCCTGAAGCTCCCTACCCATCAGGAGGTTGAACCTCTGGTCTGTGCCTCCAAGCTCGACATCAGATTGAAGCACGACTGAATCATATCCCTGAAGGAGCGGGTACATGAACTCATGTATGCCGATGGAGTTATTATTTGCAAACCTCTTTTTAAAGTCGTCCCGCTCAAGCATGCGGGCAACGGTCTGTTTTGCCTGAAGCTTTATGATCTCTATGGTTGAGAGCTTATCAAGCCACTCGCTGTTGAAGCGTATTTCTGTTTTCTCAGGGTCAAGAACCTTAAAGACCTGGGTCTTGTATGTCTCCGCATTCTTCAAGACCTCTTCCTTTGTAAGCGGCTTTCTTATCTCATTTCTTCCTGTAGGGTCGCCTATCATGCCTGTGAGGTCTCCGATTATGAGGGTGAGCTGGTGCCCGATATCCTGTAGCTGGCGCATCTTCTGAAGGAGCACAGTATGTCCGAGGTGGATGTCAGGAGCGGTGGGGTCAAAACCGACCTTCAGCTTTAAAGGCTTCTTCTCTTTGTAAGAGCGTTCAAGCTTCTTGAGAAGCTCCTTTTCGAGCAGGATCTCAAACGTTCCCCTCTTAAATATCTTCAGCTGTTCTTCAGGTTTAAGCATAGACATGGTTAGAAAAGAATACAGGATTTATGTATGAAGATTCAATAACAGCTACTTCTTCATCAGCGCCTTAACGCTTGGGAACGCATCCATGTTCGTGTGCGGGATGAACAATCCTGAGACATACTCATCCATAAATGAGCGTGAGACAGAGAGTTCGAGATATGTCATCCTCTCTGCTATCTTCTCGCCTTCTTTCCGCAGTTTTCTGGAGAGCGAGCAGAGGTATGCGCCTGTGACAGAGGTATTGCCTAAGAATTTAAACTTCTCTCTCGGCATGTCAGGAAGCATTCCAAGTATTATCGCTTTTTCAATATCAAGGAACTTTCCGAATCCGCCTGCTATATAGACCTTTTGAATATCATCAAATGTAAAACCAACTTCGCTGAGAAGTATCGAAATGCCCGCGTAGATGGCGGCTTTTGCCCTGAGTATATTCTCTATGTCAGGCTCGGTCAGAACGATATCCCTGTCCTTTCCGTAATGGATCACGAACTCAAGTCCGTCCTCGCCCATCCTCACTCTCTTTGAAACATCTTTCTGCAGCTTGCCCCTCTGGTCAATGATGCCTGTGAAGAACATCTCAGATATCGCGTCGATCATTCCCGAGCCGCAGATGCCGAGCGGCTGAGATTCGCCTATCACCTCGATCTCAGGCTCAAGCGTGCTGCGGTTTATCTTCACATCCTCTATCGCTCCCTCTGTCGCGCGCATGCCGTGCTTCATGCCGCTTCCTTCAAAGCACGGGCCTGCTGAACATGCGGCAGCCACAAGCAACTCAGAGTTGCCGAGCACTATCTCGCCGTTGGTGCCGATATCCATAAATAGAGAGAGTTCCTCCCGTTTATACATCCCTGACGCAAGAACGCCTGAGACGATGTCCCCGCCTACATAACTTGAGACTGAAGGGAAGGTGTATACAGGCGTATTCGGGTTTAGATTTATTCCGAGCTCGCCTGTGAAAGAGATCGGGAAAGTATTTGCAGTCGGAATATAAGGTTCCTCTCTTATTGATGAAGGGTCGAGGCTGAAGAAGAGCTGTGTCATTGTCGGGTTGCCCGCGATAACGAGCTGGTCTATCGTATCAGGGTCTGTAGCGTGCGCCTTCATCAGCAGCGCCAGCATGATGTTGATGTCATTTATGACAGCCTCATTGATATTGGCGAGCTCGCCGTGCTCTGTCGCATGCACGATCCTTGTGATGACATCATCCCCGAACCTTATCTGCGAATTATATGTTGATGCGATATCAACTACCTTGCCGTCTGTCAGGTCGATCAGATAGAGCGCAAGCGTTGTGGTACCGATATCAACAGCAACGCCGTAGCGCGGCGACTCTTTATCTCCCGGAAAGATATTAATGACCTCATGGCAGTCATCGGTATGTATCGAGGATATCGTCACCTCCCATTTATCTTTTCTCAATGTCGCGGAAAGGTTCTTCAACAATCTGAAAGGCACCTTTAAACAGGAGAGTCCGTATGCATCCAGCCCTCTCTTGAGCCTCGCAAGGTCGCTGATATTGTCATCAAGTGACGCAGGAGGAAGCTGAAGCAGTGTCCTCTCAGTAAGCGGGTCGAGCTCTGCGCCTGAGGCTGCGAAGAGGGCCTGAAGGTCTTTGGACTTTTCAGTCGCTATCTTGCCTTCAATCGTGAGGACAGACTCTTTGGGAATATCTATTGTAAGGTCGCTTTGCGGAAAGGTCTTGCAGGCAAGCGCATAGCCGCGGCCTATCTCTTCGTGTGAAAGCTTTGTCTTTGCTTTAGAATCTGCAGAGCCTGACTTTACGATAACCTTGCACTTGCCACAGGTGCCTTTGCCCGCGCATGAAGATGTAAGGAACACGCCCTCTCGGTTGAGGCTTTCAAGGAGCGATGAATCAGCGGATGCAGGAATGACCTTGCCGGATGCGAGTGTTATCTTCATTTTATTTCTTCTGTTCCCCTCTTGCCTAAAGCACCTACTTTTGGTAGGCAAAGAGGGCCTGCCTGCCGGTAGGCAGGGTTAGGGGAGATTTTGCAATTGTAGATCATTCCATTATTTCTTTATTGATGTATTAATTTTCTGATTATAATAAAGCATTATTATAAAATCCCCCCGTGCCCCCCTTGCCTAAAGCACCTACTTTTGGTTGTTAAAGTGGGGATTTTATAAGAGACTTGCCTGATAATTATTTTCTAAGCTCTTTGGCTGCTTCCATCGCGTGGTATGTGATTATGATGTCAGCGCCTGCCCTTTTTATGGAGGTGAGAATCTCCATCATGACCTTATTCTCATCTATCCAGCCGAGCTTGGCTGCCGCCTTGACCATTGAGTATTCGCCGCTGACATTGTATGCGGCAACAGGCAGGTCAAAGGTATTTTTAATATCCGATATGATGTCAAGATATGACAGCGCAGGCTTGACCATTACGATGTCAGCGCCTTCTTCTATATCAAGCGCAACTTCCCTAAGCGCCTCGATCCTGTTAGGAGGGTCCATCTGGTAGCTCTTCCTGTCACCGAACTGCGGCACTGATTCTGCCGCATCCCTGAACGGGCCGTAAAAAGCAGAAGCGTATTTCGCGGCATAGCTCATTATCGGTGTATCATCAAAACCGTGCTCATCAAGCGCGTCTCTTATATAACCTATCCTGCCGTCCATCATGTCTGAAGGGGCGATGATATCCGCGCCTGCCTCTGCATGCGAGAGCGCCTCTTTCGCAAGCACCTCAAGCGTCGGGTCATTCAGCACCTTTTCTCCCTTTATAATTCCGCAGTGGCCGTGGTCAGTATATTCGCACAGGCAGACATCCGTTATGACAAGAAGGCCGGGAACCTTATTCTTTATCGCCTTTACAGCAGTCTGAACCACGCCGTTCTTTTTATATGCCTCTGACGCATGGGCATCCTTATGCTCAGGAATGCCAAAGAGCAGAACAGCAGGTATGCCGAGCTTGTATGCTGCCTGCGCTTCCTTGACGATGAGATCCACAGACATCTGAAAACATCCGGGCATCGCGTTTATCTTCTTCTTTACGTTCTTGCCAAAGGTCACGAACAATGGATATACGAGGTCATCCGTACTGAGATGTGTTTCACGAACCAGCCTTCTTATGCTTTCATTTGCCCTGAGCCTTCTCGGCCTGTTTAGTAAAGACATATCCGCTCCTTTTATATATGAAATAGGTTAAAAACTGCTTGTCTTGATTGATAAAGTATACCAGATTTGATAGTTTGAATCCCCTGTATTTCAGGGCTGTTTTCTTTTGATTGTTCATTAATTATTCTTTTGGATCTTGCCATTTCCAAGAGCTTTCCTCATATCTATGCTCTTTGTCTTCATCACAATAACCAGAGTTATCATATGGTGGCTCTGGAAACCAGAGCATTGTAAGCACTACCCCATAATCTATCATTGGCACGCAGCTTTCGAAAAGAGTAGTGGCATTATCTATCCCCTTCCCATTAAACCAGAACGTAGCATGTACTTCTTGTGACTCGGCTTCTTGAACGACACCTTTTAGGGAATATGATGCTGTTAAAGTACCTGGAGAAACTTGTTTGCCATGTTCAATCCAGTATGGAAAAGAAGATGATTTTTGAAACCATTTTATTTTATTCTCTGAAGTTGCAATCAAGACACAACAATCTTCAGTATGTTTTGCGAATTTGATCGCGGTTGCTGTCAGACTTGTCCCACAGTCATCGGCAAGTTCTTGAATACTTTCGAAATCTGGCTTGTATTGATAAAGCAATGGCTTAAATAGCCTTTCAGGTAAGAGAAATTCTGACGCAAACTGATCAGCCTCTACTTCTTTTATATCCTTGTTCTTAAAGGGATTAGGTATACATTGATAGTTATTTTGATCATGAGAGGGGATACAATGATGAGCAATTTCATGCGCTAAGGTAAAATGCTTTCTACCTATATTTGTAATATTCTTATTTATGTTGATTACAACTTTGTCACCCACGCGAAGATACAACCCATCAAAACTATCTGCATCAACTTCTACAACGTTGAGTTTTAAAGAGCAGGCAATAGTAAAAGGATTGACGGGCAAACTAATTACATTCAAGTCGTTTAGAAGCGTAGAGGCGTAATATTCAGGATTCAAGGCAATCATTTCCTTTCGGATTTCAAAAATTTGATCTGTCGTAAAATCATTTCTCTGTCTTTTGCCGACAGGTTTTTGAAATCCCTGAAAAGTAGCTGCACATCGGGATCTTGGAGAATGTCTTCGAGTTCATCTTTAGATGTTTGTCCCAAAAGGCGACTGACAGTAGTCTTCAGAGCTTTAGCAAGCTTTTCTAATACCTCAGTTGATGGATATCTATCTCCATTTTCAATTTGACTGATTGTAGAGGGGCGAACACCTGCGATTTCTGCCAACTTCGTTTGGTTCCAGCCAGTTTTAATCCTTTCCGCTTTTATTCTATCCCCTACAGTTTCAGACATACTCATTCTCCCTTCTTAAAATATATTGATATGATAACAGAATTAACAATAAATAATCACGGCTGTGAAATATTAAATCACAGTGGCTTGACTTTATTGTCACAACTGTGATAATGTAAATCACGTTAGAGAGTTTTAGTGGGTTATAGATAATATTAAAAAGGAGGTGAAAATGGCAAAGAATCCACCAATAGGAGATGGACATAGACATGGAGCAGTCAGAGATCGCTCACAGGTGCAAAATTCCAAAACAGAAAGATGGACGAAGCGCGACACTGAGACTGGTCGCTTCAAGGATGTTAAATCAGACGGAACTCCGTTTAAGGGAGTTCGCAAGGAAAAATAGGAGGTAGTAAGGAAATGGAAAAAGAAAAAGAGCACAAGGAAGACCACAAAAATGAAGCACCCGGTCAAAACAAAGAATATGCGATCATTGTGAATGGTCGGCAAAAGGTCGTGACCACAAAAGAGCTTTCGTTTGACGAAGTTGTCGCTTTAGCTTTTGACAATCCTCCGACTGGCCAGAATATCGTTTTCACTGTGACATATAGACGGGGCGAAGGCAATAAGCCCGAGGGAACCTTGGTCGAGGGGGGAAAAGTCAAAATCAAAGAGGGAATAATCTTTAATGTCACAGCAACTGATAAATCGTAACAGTGATCTAAAGCGTCTGCGAGACGAAGGCTATGATGTAGAGGTTAGGTCGAACCATCTACTGGTCAAGCAAGTTCCGTATGTGAACTCTATCAAAGAGATTAAGTTTGGTATACTCGTGTCCGAGTTGAATGTGGCTGGTGACATGACAACTACGCCTAAGGATCATACGGTTTATTTTTCGGGAGAACATCCTTGCGATAAGAACGGGGTAGCGATGACCAAGATCATAAATCAAAGTGTTCAAAAATCACTTGGTCATGATCTTATTGTTCACCATTATTTCTCAAGCAAGCCTTCGAGTGGCTGTTACAAGGACCATTATGAGAAGATGGCGACATATGTCGCCATCATTTCTAGTCCTGCTCATTCGATCGACCCAAGCGTGACAGCAAATACCTTAGCTGCCGGACATATTCTTGTTAATAAAGGTTTGCTGAGTTCTATTGAAAGTGAGGAGGAATTAGAAGGTATATTGGTTCATGAAATAGCACACGTTGAAAAGAGGCATGTATTAAAACAATATTATGCATTGTTAAACCAACAAGCTGCTAATGACATGATTGCTGCCATGGCTACTGGAATAGCAGGCGCGGCTGCAAGAGATGGTAATAGAGATGTCGCAGCTATTGCAGTTGGGATATCTGTTGCTGCAAGGGTTGCCGTAGACATTTTTTACAAGGGGTATCCTGTAGAGCAAGAAAGAGAAGCTGATGAACTTGCAATTCTATATTTTGATCAAAATAATATGGATAAACAAATTCTTGAGAATGTGTTTAAGAAGTTAAAATTTTATAGTCTTGCAACTGTTGATAATCCTGACCCTGCATCTAATTCACACCCCTTGCTCGAAGAGAGAATTGCACGGGTTAAACAAACAAAGTTTAAGAAATTTAATAACGAACATTTTTTATATAAAGGACATCCTTCACAACCACCCGTGCAAATTGATCTTCTTTATCAAAGCACTTTCAATGATACTTCAAATATTTTCTTCTATATTAATGATTACAGTTTCTTTGATAAATACCAGAGTAAAGAAGCAGAAAAAATATATTTAACATTAGAAGATGATAACGGAAAGCAAAAATATGCACTTAGTTTGCTTGACCAAGTAAGGGATATGTGGGGTGTTTATTTAGTTTTAAACATCAACAACGCAACGACCATCAAGAATTTAAACAATATTTCTATAATTATTGAGACAAAAGATGAGGATATGATGAGAAACAAAATGGAAGTAATCGACTTCAGTAAAGGTAGTATTGATTACGAGTGCCATATAGAAGCAGAAAAGAAAGGTGGACATTGTTTGTGTATTCATTAATAGATTTATTTCACCCTCCCGAGTAAAAAGTCCCTCCACAAGATAGATTCCGGACAAGCCGGAATGACGCAAACACGGAACTGAGGCATAACCAACAATACAAGAACCATAAATATATACAGTTTTTTGTATAATACGGTATCAAAAAACCAGCAGGAGAAAAATCCCGGAATGAATAGCAGCGATATAAGAAAACTCTTCATCGATTTCTTTAAGGAGAAAGGGCATAAGGCGCTTCCAAGCTCCCCTCTTTTGCCTGTTGATGACCCTACACTTTTATTCACCAACGCAGGTATGGTCCAGTTCAAATCCATCTTTCTGGGCGATGTGGAGAGCCAGCACAAACGGGCTGTGACCGTTCAGAAGTGCCTGAGGGCGGGCGGCAAGCACAATGACCTTGAGAATGTCGGAAGGACGGCAAGGCACCATACCTTCTTTGAGATGTTAGGCAACTTCTCATTCGGCGATTATTTCAAGAGAGAGGCGTGTGAATGGGCTTGGGAATTTCTAACTGAAAAGGTTCATCTCCCTGCTGACAAGCTGATGATAACCGTTTTCAATGATGACGACGAGGCTGCGGAGATATGGCAGAAGCATATAGGAATACCTGCCAACCAGATATTCAGGCTCGGAGAGAAGGACAACTTCTGGCAGATGGGCGACACAGGGCCGTGCGGGCCGTGCTCTGAGATACTGATAGACCAGGGGCCGGAGATGGGATGCGGAAAGCCCGGCTGCATGGTTGGATGCGACTGCGACAGATACCTTGAGATATGGAACCTCGTATTTATGCAGTACAACAGGGATACGGCAGGCAAACTTCACCCGCTGCCCAAGCCGAGCATTGACACAGGCATGGGGCTTGAGAGGCTTGCCGCTGTGCTGCAGGGAAAGACGAATAACTTTGACTCTGACCTATTCATGCCGATCATAAAATATGTTGAAGGTATTTCAGGTAAAAAATACGGGAAAGATAAAGCAAACGATGTCTCTATGAGGGTCATAGCCGACCATATAAGGTCATCGGCATTCGTGCTTTCAGAGGGGCTTGTGCCTTCAAATGAAGGAAGAGGTTATGTCTTAAGAAGGATCATAAGAAGGGCTGCAAGGCACGGGCTCATGTTAGGCATCAAGGGGCCGTTCCTGCATGATGTGCTTGACGCGGTATATAAGATGATGTCCGGCCCGTATTCTGAACTGAATGAAAATATCGGGATGAGCAAAAAGGTCCTTAAGTTTGAAGAAGAGAGATTCGCGCACACACTCTCTTCAGGCATGGATCTGCTGGACAAGGTAATTAATGAGGTAAGGGCATCGGGCAAAGAGACGATACCGGGCACCGAACTCTTTAAACTTTATGACACATTCGGATTTCCGCTTGACCTTGCGAAGGACATTGCTGAAGACAACGGACTGAAGATAGATGAAAAAGGTTTTAATGAGGAGATGGAGCTTCAGAAGACAAAGGCGCGCGCATCATGGGTCGGCGGCGGAGAGGAAGTTTCAGGCATATACAAAGAGATAGAAACTCTTGTCGGAGCCACTGAATTCACAGGCTATGACGCTCCTGATAAAACAGAGAGCGTGGTCAAGGCGATGATAAAGAACGGCGCCCTCATCAAAGAAGCAAAAGAAGGTGAAGAGGTTGAGGTAGTTTTAGACAGGACACCGTTCTACGGCGAATCAGGCGGACAGGTGGGCGATACCGGCATGATGGAGCATGGCGAAGGGCTATTGAAACTTGAGGTGATTAATGCAAAAAGAACCCACAACCTTATCCTGCATTCAGTAAGAATAATCAAAGGCACGTTAAGGCCTGACATGTATGTGAAGCCTGTTATAGATGAAGAGAGAAGAGCATCTGTCAAACGCAATCATACAGCCACGCATATTCTGCATGCGGCTCTGAAGGAAGTGTTAGGCGACCATATAAAACAGGCAGGCTCGTTTGTAGCGCCTGACCGGCTGAGGTTTGACTTCAACCACTTCTTTGCCATGGATGAAAGGGAGATCAAAGAGGTCGAGCGGATAGTGAATGAAAAGATAATCAGGAATATGCCTGTCCATGTCTCTGAGACATCGCTTAACAATGCGATAGCACACGGAGTGGTGGCGCTCTTTGGTGAAAAATACGGAGAGACTGTCAGGGTCGTAAAGGCGGGAAATTACTCTGCCGAACTGTGCGGGGGAACGCACTGCAGCGCGACAGGTGATATCGGCCCGTTCAAGATAATCTCTGAAGGAAGCGCGGCAGCAGGCATAAGAAGAATAGAGGCGCTGACAGGATTTTCCGCGCATAAGTTCATTAATGACGAGGAAGACGAGCTTAAAAAGACGGCAGGGCTTCTTAAGGCAACCCCTCTTAATGTAGCAGATAAAGTGCGCAAGGCCTTAAGCGACCTCAAGCTGCTTGAAAAAGAGATGGAAAAGCTGAGGAGCAGTTCAGCCTCTAATGATATAGAGAGCATCCTTGGAAAGACGGTTGAGATAGACGGCATAAAGGTGCTTGCGCACAAGATCGACGGGCTTGATATGAAGACGCTCAGAGACCTGGCGGACAAGCTGAAAGATAAGATGAACTCAGGTGTCATAGTCCTCGGCTCCATACTGAACGGCCAGGCATCATATGTATCCCTCGTAACAAAAGACCTCGCCTCGCGTTTCCACGCGGGGAACATATTAAAGAGCGTCACCGGCGGCAAGGGCGGCGGCAGGGCTGATATGGCTCAGGGCGGGACAAAAGATATCGATGGAATTGATATGGCAATCTCCTCAGTACCTGATATAATCAAGGGAGAGACAAAATAAAGGGTTGTTTATTATGCACCAGTTGCGTCATTCCGGCTTGTCCGGAATCCTTCTGGGAAAAGATTCCGGACAAGCCGGAATGACAGATTTTAAACTGACTTTAAATAATAATTCAGGAGGTTTGTTATGTCATTATCAGATATCTTTCAAAAGACGTTCATGGCAGGGCTTGGGATGCAGGAGAAGTTCAAGGAGTTTGTAGACGAGCTTATCGATAAAGGCGAGCTCAGCGAGGCGCAGGGCAAGAAGCTCTTTGACGAATGGTCTATAAAGGCCGGCAAGACCAAAGAAGACTTTGAAAAGAACATAACCGACCTTATTAATAAATCACTCGATACGGTCAACATACCTAAGAAATCGGAAGTCGAGGAACTTAATAAAAAGCTCCAGGCTCTTTCAAAGAAAGTTGACAAACTCGAAAGATCGCTCGACAAAAACTGAGTATAAGATATGGCATTCTCAGGATTGCTAAGGTTCTGGCGGGGATACAGGAATATAGCCCGCATAAGACAGATAGTAAATGTATTTCTTAAACACGGCTTCGGGCAGTTCATCGAACAGATAAACCTTCAAAGATTTATCCCTATCAGAAAGAGGATCAGGGTATTCGGCCAGTGGAAGGAGCCTGAAAAAATATCTATCCCAGCAAGGCTCAGGATAGCCTTTAGCGAGCTCGGCCCCTCCTTCATAAAGCTCGCCCAGATCCTCTCATCAAGGCCTGACATTATAACCAGCGAGTTTGCTGACGAGTTCAGAAAACTTCAGGATGATGTGCCCCCCTTCCCTGCTGAAGAAGCGAGGGCCATGATAGAGTCCGAGCTCAAGAGATCCGTCGGAAAGATATTCGCGGATTTTGAAGACAGGCCGTTTGCCGCCGCATCCATAGCCCAGGTTCATAACGCAACCTTAATAACCGGGGAGAAGGTCGTTGTAAAGGTCCAGAGGCCGAACATCCATAAAGTCATAGAGACCGATATATCGATATTGAGATTTATAGCAAGCCTTATGGTCAGGCACATTCCCGAAGCATCGGTATTCAACCCCGAAGGCATTGTCGATGAATTCGCGAAGACCGTCACAAAAGAGCTCGACTTTATCGGAGAGACAAGGAACGCGCAGCGTTTCAGAAGGAATTTTGCTGACAGCGAGGCCGTCTATATCCCGCTTGTCTATACTGATTTTGTAACTGAAAAGGTCATGGTAATGGAGAGGCTTGAAGGCGTAAAGATAGATGACATCAAGGCTATCGACACTCTGGGCGTTGACAGGCGCAAACTTGCGAAAGACGGGCTCGATGCCTATTTTAAGATGATATTTGAGGACGGCTTCTTTCACGCTGACCCGCATCCCGGGAATATGTTCGTATTCCCGGACGGCAGGCTGGGGCTCATGGACTTCGGCATGGCCGGCAGGCTGACACCTGAGATGATGGAGAGCATAGCCAATACATTTCTGGCATTCTTTAATAAGGACTTCGACAGGCTGATAGATGAGTATATCGAGCTCGGCCTTTTAAGCGACGGTATAGACCAGGATATCTTCAGAAGAAAGTTCAAGAGCGACCTTGTGGACCTTCTGGAACCTGTCTACGGCCTCACAATCTCAGAGATAAATTTTATTGATTACATTGAAAAGGTCACACGGCTTGCCATAAAACACGGGCTGACGATACCGTCCGATCTCATACTCGTCAATAAAACCATTTTGATGCTTGATAATATAGGCCGGCAGCTTGACCCTAACTTTAATTTCATAGCCGCTGCAGAGCCGTATGCTGCAAAACTTGTAAAGAGCCGGATCAATCCTCAGAGGATCTTTGATAAGGCTAAAGGGAACATCTCGGAGATCAGCAGCCTTCTCATAGAGACGCCGAGACAGATCAACAGGCTATTGGCAAAGGCGTTAAAGAACGAGTTAAGCCTGAAGGTCGACCCCATTGGAATAGACAGGCTTATTAGAGATATCGACCGTTCAAGCAACCGGCTCGCCTTCAGCGTGATAGTGGCAGCTATCATTATCGGCTCGTCGCTCCTGATCCAGTCAGGCATAGGCACGACGATATTCGGGCTGCCTGCGATAGGAGCGATCGGATTCTTTATCGCATTCCTGCTCGGCTTGTGGCTTCTGATATCCATTCTAAAATCAGGAAGATTATAGGAGACAAACCATGACTATCGATGAACTGAAACAAAGCTGTGAAGATGAATTTAAGAATATAGACATTATCCTTCAGCACCTGCACTCTGTTTATGACAAAGGCAAATTAGAACATACGATTGCCGAACAGGCGTCAATAGCCACCTTTATCATAAACATCTACAGCGGTGTTGAAACAATCCTGAAGCAGATGCTTGTCTACGACAAGCTCGATATAAAAGACGCCCCGGGATGGCATGAAATAGTCTTAAAAAAAGCGAACGAGATCGGCATACTCCCCCCGGCTCTCTACCAGGACCTGTCGAGATACCTTGCATTCCGCAATTACTTCATCTACAACTATATCTTCAACATCAAATGGGATGACCTGAAGGCGCTGACGGATGCCGTAAGTGAATTGATAACAAAAACAAAAACCGAGGTTGAGGAGTATATACAGACGATATAACATCTGTATATGAATCGCTTTTTGTCGTCTTGAAGTGCAGCGGAAAGCCGCTGTACTTCCCCATCCTATACCGTCAGTTCTGCAATTAAATAATTATCTTGGCAAAAACCATTTAGAGGAATAGAATAAGGCATTATCCTTTCGGTCATGAGGAGGCAGATGGAAACAAACATCGCAGTTTTTAGAGGCAAAGAAATAAGGAAAACAATTCATAAGAATGAATGGTGGTTTTCGATCATTGACATATGTGCTGCGCTTACTGAAAGCGTCGATGCGGGAGCCTACTGGAGAAAATTGAAACAAAGGCTCAAGAAGGAAGGAGGCGAGGTCGTGACATTTTGTCACGGACTGAAATTGCCTGCCGCTGACGGAAAAAAATACGAAACCGATTGCGCCAACACCGAGGGCATCTTCCGCCTTATCCAATCCATTCCTTCACCCAAGGCAGAGCCTTTCAAGCGCTGGCTGGCAAAGGTCGGCTATGAACGCGTGCAAGAGATAGAAGACCCGGAATTGGGTACAAAGCGGACAAGGGCTTTATACAAGGCAAAGGGCTACTCTGATGACTGGATAGAGAAACGGATGCGCGGCATTGCTATTAGAGAAGAGTTGACGGACGAATGGAAAAAGCGGGAAGTGAAAGAGAAAAAGGAATATGAGATCCTCACCGCAGAGATTGCAAAAGCAGCATTCGGCGTAAACCCAAGTCAGCATAAGAAATTAAAAGGGTTGAAACGTGAAAACCTGAGAGACCATATGAACGACCTTGAACTTATTTTCTCTATGTTAGGTGAAGCTGCAACAACTGAGATAACGCGGGTTGATGATGCAAAGGGTTTTCATGAGAGCAAACGTTCAGCACGCAAGGGCGGGGTTGTGGCAGGTAAGGCGCGAAAAGACCTTGAGAAAAAGACGGGCAAGAGGGTTGTCTCAAATGAAAATTATCTTTCGACTTCTGAAAGTGTGAAAAAACTGGAAAGGAAGAAGTAGAGGGAGATTTTGTGAAACAATTCTACGCCCACAGTGTTGACGGGAAGCCGGTTGATGAATGGCATCTGCTTGAGGAGCATCTGAAGGGGACGGCGGAACTTGCGAAATCATTTGCGGATGCGTTCGGGTCGGGGGAATGGGGGTATCTGGCGGGGTTGTGGCATGATGTGGGGAAGTATTCGGAGAATTTCCAGAAAATGCTTCTTGCCTCTATCGATGCTCATATTGAAACAAAATCTGGCAGGGTAGATCATTCCACCGCGGGGGCAATTCACTCTGTTGTAAAATTTAATACACCAGGAAGAATATTCAGCTATCTTATCGCTGGACACCATGCCGGCCTTGCTGACTGGCAAACTGCTGAAGCTGGCAACAGGAGTTTAATTCACCGTCTTCAAAATGAAGATCTACTCAAGAAAGCCCTCGAATCAAATATCCCGCAGGAAATCACGGACCAATCTCTTCCCAAGCAAAAGTTCAGAACCAGCGACGGGCATGCGCTATGGATCAGGATGCTATACTCCTGCCTTGTGGACGCTGACTTTCTTGATACAGAGGCGTTTCTTGATCCTGATAAATCAAAGGCACGCAAAGGTTACCCTTCACTGAATAAACTTCAGCCTCTTTTTGAAACTTATATGGAGAGGAAACAGGCTAATGCTGATGATACCGCTGTAAACAAACAACGGACAGAGATATTACGGCAATGTACTATGAAGGCAACTCACGCGCCTGCAATGTTTACATTGACAGTTCCAACGGGCGGCGGGAAGACTCTTTCGTCAATGGCGTTTGCCTTGCGTCATGCAGGGGAACACGGTAAGAGGCGCATTATTTATGTCATCCCCTACACGAGTATTATTGAACAGACAGCCGACCAATTCAGAGACATTTTCAAAGATGCAATTGTAGAGCATCACAGCAACGTTGACATATCGGATGAAGGCCACGAGACAACAAAAAGCAGGCTTGCCTGTGAAAACTGGGACGCTCCGGTTATCGTGACAACGTCGGTTCAATTCTTTGAATCACTTTTTGCCAATCGCTCAAGCCGTTGCCGTAAGCTCCACAACATTGCAAATAGCATTGTGGTTCTTGATGAGGTGCAGCTTTTCCCGCCTGAATATCTCAATCCTATTCTCCATACGATGAAAGAGCTTCACAAAAATTATGATGTAACTTTTGTCCTGAGCACGGCTACTCAGCCTGCCTTTGGTGAACACAAATCATTTGATTTTAACTTTGAGGGGCTGGGGTCAACAGTTGAGATTATGGAAAGTCCCGTTGCTTTACATAAGGCATTCAAACGCGTTGAAATCCATGTGCCTGACAATCTTCTGACTTCCCGCTCATGGGAAGACCTTGCAAAAGAACTTACTCAACATTCGTCTGTCCTGTGTATCGTCAACAGACGCGACGACTGCCGGACGCTTTATGAGCTAATGCCGGAAGGGACATTTCACCTCTCTGCTCTCATGTGCGGAGCGCATCGGTCAAAAGTCATTTCACAAATAAAACAGCGTCTCAAGGATAAACTACCTACGCGCGTAATCAGTACCCAGCTTGTGGAGGCAGGCGTTGATCTCGATTTCCCCGTTGTATACCGGGCTATTGCCGGGCTTGATTCCATTGCACAGGCTTCGGGAAGATGCAACAGGGAAGGACTTCTTGATAAAGGAAGTGTTGTAGTTTTTGTTCCGCCGAGCAAAATACCTATTGGTTATCTAAGGCAAGCGGCAAATACCAGTATGATGATGCTATCCGATAAAACAAACGATCTGCTTTTACCAGCTATGTTTGAGAAGTTTTTCAAATCACTCTACTGGCTGCAAGGGGAAAATCTTGATAAATACGGTATCCTGAAAGACCTTGCTCCTGATGGAGAACTTCGGTTTAGCTTTTATACTGCCGCTCAGAAGTTTAAGTTGATTGATGATTCACAGTACGCTCCAGTAATTGTACGCTATGAGGAAGGAGAGCGATTGATAGGGATGTTAAAGAAACTTGGTACCGAGCGGTGGCTGATGAGGAAGCTACAAAGATATGTTGTGAATTTGCCGAGATATGTTCACACGAAACTTCGTAACGAAGGCGCTATCATGGAAGTTCACCCGGGGATTTTCGTTCAGGAATACGGCGCAATGTATCATAATGATCTTGGTTTCTGCGCTGATAAATCAATGATCTATGAGCCGGATGATTTGATGTGTTAGGGAAAGATACAGATAGAAAGGAGGTATCAGGATGAGTGATCCACTTATCAAAAGCCTGCCCTTCCGCCTGAAGGTCTGGGGAAGGAATGCTTGTTTCACAAGACCGGAGATGAAGGTCGAACGCGTTTCATATGATGTAATGACACCATCTGCCGCGCGAGGAGTACTTGAGGCGATACTTTGGAAGCCAGCTATCCGCTGGAAGGTAACGCAAATTGATGTTCTGCAACCGATCAAATGGGAATCGGTGAGGAGAAACGAAGTAGGCGCTGTTATGTCTTCACGTACAAGCGGAATATTCATTGAAGAGCAGAGGCAGCAACGGGCGGGGTTGTTCTTGAGGAATGTTGCATACACAATTCATGCGTATTTCGAGATGACGGACAAGGCAGGGAGCGAGGATACAGTTGTTAAGTTTACTGAGATGTTCCTGAGAAGAGCGGAAAGAGGACAATGTTTTAATATGCCGTATCTCGGATGCCGGGAATTCTCTGCTGATTTTAAACCGTTCCTTAACGGTGAGACCCTGCCGGAGCCGATTCCTGTCAGTCAGGATTTGGGCTGGATGCTCTATGACATGGACTATAAAGGTAAAGAACCTACTGCTCGTTTCTTCAGGGCAAGCCTCGACAACGGACGCATGAAGATTGATGAAAAGGAGGTGAGGCCGTGATACTGCAAGCGTTGGCTAAATACTATGAAAGGATGCCAGATGATTTTGTCCCTTATGGCTTTCAACGAAAAGAAATTCCATTCATCATTGTTGTTGATCGTGAAGGAAACTTTAAAAGCTTGAATACATCAGATCGTGTATTTCTTGTTCCTCGTGAAGTTAAACGATCAGGTAAAAATGCATGGATGAGCGCAAATCTTCTTTGGGATAATGAAGGCTATGTTCTTGGCTATTCAAAAAAAGATGATGACAAGGGGCAGAAACAAAATCAAAGCTTTATTTCAGAACTGAAGAAGATATTCCATGAACCATTCGTCGATGACGGGATTGCGGCAGTCTGTAATTTTTATGAGAAAGGCAATCAGAAGGAAGCGCTTTCACACCCGATGTGGCACGAAATAGAAAAGAAAGGTGGCAATATTAGCTTTCAGCTTGAAAATGACAATGAATTGATCTGCTGTCGCAAAACCGTTAGAGATAAAATTATATCTGATTTTCTAAATGATCCGGCTGATACTCAGATATGCCTCGTGACTGGTAGCTCGGATATTCCTGTAGACCTGCATATTGCTATAAAAGGCGTATGGGGAGCGCAAACATCGGGAGCAAATATTGTATCTTTCAACCTCGACGCCTTTACATCATTTGGCAAAGAACAGGGCTATAATGCTCCCGTCGGGAAAAAGGCTGAATTTGCTTACATTACTATGTTGAACTATTTACTTGAGAGAGGTTCAAGGCAAAGGATTCAGGTAGGTGATGCAAGTACCGTCTTCTGGGCAGAAAAGAAGCATGAGCTTGAAGACTGGTTTGCGGATATATTTGGAGAGCCTGCTAAAGGAGACTCCGAACAGGATAATGCCGCAATAAAGGCTTTGTTCAAAGCCCCTGAGACAGGAGCAAAACCTGTGCTTAACGACAGCACAAAATTTTATGTGCTCGGTTTATCGCCAAATGCATCTCGTATTGCTATCCGTTTCTGGTATGCAGGGACAGTAGCAGAGGTTGAAGAAAATATCAGACAGCACTTTAAGGATATTGCAATTGAACACGCTCCACATTATCCTTCTTATCTTTCTCTCTTCCGACTGCTTGTCTCAACTGCGTTACAAGGAAAGTCAGACAATATCCAGCCTAATCTCGCTGGTGATTTCATGAGGGCGATACTTGCCGGAACACCGTATCCCGATACGCTTTTGTCTTCTGCTATACGCAGGGTAAAGGCTGAACAGGAAGTAACTTATCCGCGAGCATCTTTGATAAAAGCTGTACTGGTCAGAAAAGCACGATATAAAAATACAAAGGAGGAAATTGGCATGGCATTAGACACAGACAACACTAACACAGGCTACCGACTTGGACGGTTATTTGCCGTTCTTGAAAAAATTCAGGAAGAGGCAAGCCCCGGCATCAATGCAACCATACGTGACAGGTTTTATAGTTCGGCCTCAAGCGTTCCCGTTACTGTCTTCCCACATCTTATGAAACTTAAGAATCATCATATTGCAAAACTTGAGAACAGAGGGCGTGCGGTCAACTTTGAAAAAATTATCGGGGAGATCGTTGATGATATTTCAGCCTGTCCAGCGTTTCCTGGTCATCTGAGTCTGGACGATCAGGGATGCTTTGCAGTTGGCTATTATCACCAGAGACAGGATTTTTTCAAATAGAAAGATACAAATGTAGCCGAATAAATAAATTCTAAAGGAGGAATAAAAAATGAGCAACACAATCAACAATCGCTATGACTTCGTACTATTCTTTGACGTAAAGGACGGCAACCCTAACGGCGACCCGGATGCAGGCAATCTCCCGCGCGTTGATCCTGAAACAGGACATGGCCTTGTGACAGATGTGTGTTTGAAAAGGAAGGTGAGAAATTATGTGCAGCTTAAGTCTGCGACCGATGAGTTTAAAGACAAGAAGGGCTTTGACATTTATGTCAAAGAAAAAGCTATTTTAAATCTTCAAAACAAACGAGCCTATGATGCTCTTGGAGTTGATTTGACATCTGAAACAACTAAGCGTAAAGGAGGAGATAAAGTAGAAGACGCTCGTGTTTGGATGTGCCAGAACTTCTATGATGTTAGAACATTCGGAGCCGTTATGTCGTTGGGTGTTAATTGTGGTCAAGTTCGTGGTCCTGTTCAGTTAACCTTTGCGCGCAGTGTTAATCAGGTTGTCCCGCTTGAACACAGCATTACCAGAATGGCGGTTGCCACTGAGGCAGAAGCGGAAAAACAGCAAGGCGATAACAGGACTATGGGACGTAAGTTCACCATTCCCTATGGACTCTATCGCTGTCACGGATTTATTTCTGCTTCGTTTGCAGCGCAGACAGGATTTAGCGAAGATGATTTGACTCTTTTTTGGAAAGGGCTTCTTGAAATGTTTGAGCATGACCATTCAGCGGCACGCGGTCAAATGGCAACACGCAAGCTCATTGTATTCAAGCATGACTCAAGCTTGGGCAGCGCTCCGGCGCATGAACTCTTTGACATGGTGACAACAAAAACAAATGCTAATCCTGTGCGTGATTTCAGCGAGTATGAAATTACTATTCCGACTCAGGCCGATATGCCACAGGGTGTAACATTAGAGGTGAAGCTGTAATCCAATGCACAGCGAAGACGATCTCATTCAGCTTTCAGCGTTGCAGCACTTTATGTACTGCATAAGGCAGTGCGCTCTAATCCATATCGAACAGATTTGGAGCGAGAATGTCTTCACCGCCGAAGGCAAAATCATGCATGAGAAAGCCGATAGTAATAAATACGAATCGCGGGGAAATGTCCGTATCGACTACAGCGTTCCTCTGCGCTCGCTCAGGCTCGGTCTCATTGGCAAGGCGGATGTGGTGGAGTTTCACAAAAAAGACGATGGGACGTGGCAGCCTTTTCCCGTTGAATACAAGCGCGGCAAACCGAAGCTTGATGATTGTGATAAGGTTCAGCTTTGCGCTCAGGCAATATGCCTTGAAGAGATGCTCAATGTTCAAATACCGGAGGGTGCGCTTTTTTACGGACAGACTCGTCACAGGGAAGATGTAGTTTTCGATAATGCCTTAAGAATTGAGACAGAAGATACGGCAAGAAAGGTTCATGAGCTTATTGAATATGGCATTACTCCGAAGGCTGAATATTCGAAGAAGTGTGACAAATGTTCTCTACTTGAGTTGTGTATGCCAAAGGTGAGCAGGAAAGCAAGTCATTATTTGGCGAAGATGGTGGAGGAATGAAAAAACATCTTAATACATTATTTGTCACAACACAGGGCGCATATCTCTCTAAAGAAGGCGAGACGGTTGCTGTCAAAGTTGACGGGACAATCTGCCTGCGTATCCCGATTCATACATTAGGCGGAATTGTCTGCTTCGGCCAAGTCTCGTGCAGCCCTTACTTAATGGGATTTTGCGCTGAAAGCGGCGTGGCAATCAGCTTCCTGACAGAGAATGGAAGATTCCTCGCAAAAGTTCAGGGGCCGGTATCAGGTAATGTTCTTTTGAGACGTGAGCAATATAGAAAAGCTGATGATCTTTCTATATCTGCCGATATTGCAAAATATTTCTTAAGCGGAAAGCTGCTGAATAACAGGGCTGTGTTGCAGCGATTTGTCAGAGATCATAACGACAAGCCAAACGCTGATAGAGTAGATTTTGCATCAAAACTTATTGATTCATCATTGAGGCGATTACAAAATGAAGAATCCTTAGACGCAATAAGAGGGATAGAAGGTGATTCCGCTCATACTTATTTCAGCGTCTTCGATCATCTCATTACAAGCCGGAAAGACGAATTTAACTTTAGCGAGAGAAACAGAAGGCCGCCTCTTGATAATGTAAACTGTTTGTTGTCATTTCTTTACACTATGGTAATGCATGATGTGCGTTCGGCACTTGAAACCGTCGGGCTTGATCCGGCAGTTGGATTTTTACATAGAGACCGTCCGGGCAGGTATGGGCTGGCTCTGGATATGATGGAGGAGTTCAGGCCGTTTCTTGCAGACCGTCTCACTCTCTCATTGATAAATCTTTGTCAGGTGCAGGGCAAAGGATTTGACAGGAAAGAGTCGGGAGCTGTGTTGATGGATGATGATACGAGGAAAACGGTTTTGGTTTCATATCAGAAGCGCAAACAGGATGAGATAATGCATCCGTTTCTGAACGAGAAGGTTACTATAGGATTACTGTTTCACACACAGGCATTATTGATGGCAAGATATTTACGCGGCGACATGGATGCATATCCGCCGTTTGTATGGAAGTGATGGTTTAATTAACACCCCCATCCCCCTCTTAATCTAAGAGTGGGCGAAATTCCTCCTCATAAGATAAGGGAAGGTTAGGAGGGGTTATGAAAATAAGGATTGAATTATGTTTGTACTTGTAAGTTATGATGTCTCGACAGTTGAAAAGGGCGGACAGCGCCGCCTTCGCAGAGTAGCAAAAGCCTGTCAGGACTACGGACAGAGGGTTCAGAACTCTGTCTTTGAATGTATTGTTGATCCTGCGCAATGGACGATGTTGAAAGAGAGATTGATTTCAGAGATCGATCCTGATAAAGACAGCCTGAGATTTTATTATCTCGGCTCTAACTGGAAGCATCGTGTTGAGCACGTCGGCGCAAAAGCCGGAATAGAGCAGGACGGCCCGTTAATCGTATGAAACGATTTTGCGAACCTGCAGAACACATGGTTTACGCATACCATTCGCAAGAGATGAAAAAAGTTTATAAAACAAAGGAGTATGTAAAATGTTCTTTGATAACTTTAAGGTTTACAGGAGTAAAAGAAGGACGTTCGCAAAAAGCAACAAATTTTTCTTTATAATATTTTGACTTAGAATTAGACTGTCGCGCCCCGCACGGGGCGCGTGGATTGAAACAGAAAAAAATACACAAGAACCTCTCCCCGGCATAGGTCGCGCCCCGCACGGGGCGCGTGGATTGAAACGCGCATGACGAGGACTACAACCTCACCGGAGATGTCGTCGCGCCCCGCACGGGGCGCGTGGATTGAAACTTATCAGTTCCACGGGTCAGTGGAGCAATCAGTCCGACATTTCTTTTGTAAGAGCCAAATTTACTATCGTTCATCAACCAATTAACCCTCAGCTTGGATTTCAGACAGCTCGTCGCGCCCCGCACGGGGCGCGTGGATTGAAACCCCCACAGACAACGGCATCTACTCCTAGTGTATCGTCGCGCCCCGCACGGGGCGCGTGGATTGAAACTTATCAGTTCCACGGGTCAGTGGAGCAATCAGTCCGACATTTCTTTTGTAAGAGCCAAATTTACTATCGTTCATCAACCAATTTTTTTCCTTTGAATTTTTATGGAATTAGTATAAAATTCAATTAAGAGACACGCCTGAATTGAACAGATCATATAATATATTTCCATAAGGAGAGCATCCGATGAAAAGATATTCCTTTGTAATCCTTGCCCTAGTTGTTTCAGTCTCATTCTTCATATCTTCCTGCGCAACCGGCATCAAGCAGGCTGAAGAAGCTCCTGTTGACAATACATTAAAGATCATAGAAGGCGGCAAGCTGTATGATCAATGGTGGGTGGTTGTCAAAGGGGCTGAAGAGCCGAAACTCAATCATCCGTTATGGTCGCTGCAGAGCATGAACAAAAGAAGCGGCAGCGATACCTGGAGATGCAAAGAATGCCACGGTTGGGATTACCTTGGGAATGAGGGAGCGTACAGCTCAGGTTCTCATAAAACAGGATTTGCCGGCGTGCTCCAGATTTCGAAGATGTCTGTAAAGGATATAGAGGCGATCCTGCTGGGGTCAAATAACCCGTTTCATAATTTCAGCTATGTCATGGACTATGACGCCATTAATAACCTTGCCCTCTTTTTAAAAGAAGGGCTGATCGACGACAGGGTATATATTGACTCCAAGACAAAGGCCCCTTTTAATGCCGATCCCAAGAACGGCAAGGTACTGTATGAAAAAATGTGCCTCAAATGCCACGGCTCTGACGGCACTGAGCTTAACTTCGGCACAGACCAGAGCCCTGAGTATGTCGGGACTATCGCTGTATCAAACCCATGGGAACTTGTTCACAAGATAAGGTTCGGCCAGCCCGGCAGTATTATGCCGGCCCTCAGGCTCAGGCTGAAGCTTTCTGAGAAAGAGAACAAGATGCCGTCCGGAATAGAGACAGGATATACCATGCAAGATGTAATGGATATTGTAAGATACTCACAGACACTGCCCAAATAAGGTTTTCTGAAAAAGAGTTCATATATGGGATGAGGAGATTAACAGCCCCTCATCCCATATTTTTTATGATATCGGCTTTTTGCTTTAGAAGAATCAATGTGCCTGCCAGGCATGCACCTGCAACTGCCTCAAGCGCGCGCTGCGTGCCTACATAATGCGCCAGGCTTCCAATCGCCAAATTCCCGAGAGTTGCCGTGCCGAGAAAGACGAGCGTAAATGCGCTCATGACCCTGCCCCTCAGCCTGTCAGGGACTGCAAGCTGAAGCATGCTGTTCGCAGTTGCTATATGGCTGACCGCTCCCCAGCCGACAAAGAAGAGCATGGCATTGGAAAGCCAGGCGGCAGTTGAAAAAGAGAATATTAGCAGGCTTATCGAAAATACAATCCCTGATACGGCAAGCAGCAGCCCTTTTTTTGAATGGTCACCTTTAAGGACAAGGCTGATAGCTCCGGCAAAAGCGCCCGCGCCTGCAACGCTCATCAGGATGCCATAACCTGCCGCTCCGGTATTAAGGATATCCCTCGCGTATACAGGTAAAAAACTTATATAAGGAAGTCCGAAGAACCCGGTTATGGCTATGAACATCAAAAGTGTATAGACGCCCGGCTCGCTGAAGATAAAGCGTATCCCCTCCTTGAACTCTTCGACCACTCCCTTTCTCTCCTCTTCCTTCTTTTGGGATACCGGAATTCTGATCAGCATAAGCCCTATGATAGCGGCCAGAAAGCTCAATGAGTTCATGAAAAAACAGGCCGCTATGCCCATGAAGCTTATTAATAATCCTGCGACAGAAGGGCCGATGACCCTTGAACCGTTAAAGGCGGCCGAGTTAAGGGCGATGGCATTCATAAGCTTATCCTTGCCGACCATCTCAATAAAAAATGCCTGCCTCGCCGGCATATCAAAGGCGCGCGTCGTCCCGACAAAAAAAGCGATGACAACGACATGCCAGACCGTCACCACATCTGCCATGACCAGAAAAGCAAGAAGTAACGCAAGGAGCATGAGTGCAACCTGCGCAGCAATAAGTATCTTCCTCTTTGACAGCCTGTCAGCCGCAACGCCGCCTGCCAATGAAAAGACAACCGAAGGCAGTGATGCGGCAGCGCCCACAAGGCCGAGATAAAAAGGCGAGTCAGTCAGCTTCAGCACAAGCCACCCCTGTGCGGCAGAATGCATCCACGTGCCGGTAAGGGATATCACCTGCCCGAACCAGTAAAGGCGGAAGTTCCTGTTGTAGAGCGATGAAAAAACTTTAGAGGACATGGTCAAATTAATATAACACAACCCTCTCGTTGCCTTGTGCCTTTATGCCGGTGTAACTTCGTCATTATCTTTTGACATGAAAAACTCCATGCAGTATCATAACGTGATGAAGAAGATAAGGCTTACAGAAAAAGTAAAAGCAGCAGGCTGAGCAGCCAAATTAGGTCCGGCGGACCTATCCGAAATACTGACAGACCTGCATAAATGCAAGGACCGGAGCGTTGTCGTGGGCCCGGGGGATGACGCAGGCGTATTCCGCTATAAGGACACACTTATGGTGGAGACGGTTGATGTCATCACGCCGATAGTTGACGACCCGTACACCTTCGGGGCGATCTGCGCCGCAAACTCTGTGAGCGATGTTTACGCCATGGGAGGCAAACCACTCACCGCTCTTGCCATACTGGGATACGCATCATGCGATTTCGGCCCTGATGTCATAAGAAGCCTCATGAAGGGCGCCATGGACAAACTTCACGAAGCAGATGTCTGCCTTATCGGAGGCCATAGTATTGAGGACAATGAGATAAAGTTCGGCTTTGCTGTTTCAGGAGTCGTTGAAAAAAATAAACTATTGAGAGTAGACGGAGCGTCTGAAGGCGAGATACTCATCCTCACAAAAAAGCTCGGCACAGGCATACTGACCTCAGCGGTGAAACTCAGGAAGATGAAAGAAGCCGGATTAAAAGATGTTATTGACTCTATGCTAACGCTCAACAAAACCGCTGCAAAGGCTGCTGTTGCCGCAGGGTCTCAGGCTGCTACCGATGTGACAGGATTCGGTCTGCTCGGGCATGCTTTGAATATGGCGGCAAGCTCTAAAAAGAATCTTGTCATCTCATATGATGATATCCCGTTTATGAATAGAGTGAAAGAATTTATCGCGGCGGGCGTGATACCTAAAGGCGCGAAAAAGACGCTGGAGTTCTGCAGCAGGAATACAAAGTTCTCTGACAGGCTTTCAGATATCGACAAGATAGCGCTCTCTGACCCGCAGACCTCAGGCGGCATGCTCATAGCCCTGCCGCAGAAAGGGCTCGCAACATTCAAGAGGCTTATGAAGAAAGAGAATGCCCCTTACTGGATAATCGGAGAGGTTGTTAAAGGCAAAGGTGCGGTTATTGTCAGATAACGGGCTGGATGAGATCAAAAAGATGATCGCCGACTATATGGAGAGCGGTTTTCTTGATAATATCATTGCGATGTTCAGGCAGGACAAAAGCCTGTACATCACCATCGGCGATATACTCGGAGATGAGAGGCTGCGTGTAAGGATAGGAATGACCGCGCTGGTTGAGGCCCTGATAGATGAAGATTATGTCCACCTCCATGCCGCCATACCAGGGATTGCAGCGCAGCTTAATAATCCAATCCCTACCATACGCGGCGACGCAGCACACCTGCTCGGCATCATAGGCCACAAAGATGCCCTTCCTTATTTGTTGAAAGCGCAGGATGAAGGGCACGCCCATGTCAAAGAAGTGATCGATGAATCCATAGAGGCGATCAGACAGAACGCGCTTTCTGAAAAGATAATAAACGGCGAATAGATAATTCATATTGCCAATATGAAAAAAGCCCTCAAACAGTCAATCGCAATAATCTGCATATTATTTTCAATGGCATTCTGCGCCTCCTCTCAAGCAAATGAGAACGGCCTTTACGATTCTGAACTGGCAAAGGTCAAGGCATGCGATGAGTCATCTGATTTCACCAAACTGAGGCTCTTATATTCAAAGACATCCAAATATAATCCATATGCTTCTGACCGTGAAAAAAGCGAAGCGATGTACCAGTCGTTCAATGAAGGGAAGTTTGAAGAAGCCGTCAGCTATGCCAACCTGATCTTAGACAAAAATTATGTCGATCTTGATGCTCATATATTATTGACATTCGCCTATCAGGAGATCGGCAACGCGGAGAGGTCAGGTTTTCATGACTTTGTAGTTAATGGTTTGCTGAATTCCATACTTGCTTCAGGAGACGGTGAGTCCGCTAAGACCGCCTATGTGGTCATCAGCGTAAAAGAAGAATACGCCATCCTGAATCTCCTCGGCCTTCAGGCAGATGAACAGAGACTGGTCAATCAAGACGGCCACAGCTATGATGTATTCAAAGTCACAGACCTCAAGACCGGGCAGAGTTCAGTATTGTATTTTAACGTGGACATTCCCTTGGGCTGGTTGGAGAAGAAGATTTAAACTCTTTCTCATTTCATGCGGGTAAATGACTAATGCGATGCTACGGTATAAACAACGAAGGGAAGATAACATTAAGAAAGGCGGTGTAGAGATGGCAATGAAGATATTTAACCAACGACAAAATAAACTGATTTTTATTTTATTGATGTTGATGATGGTTGTCCGGGGTGGGAGTGGATGGGCGGAGGCGCAGAAAGATACACAGGCAAAACAAGATGAGTTGGTATGCGGGGATACGAGGATTGTATCAGAGCTTATATGTCCTGCTGAAATAGATTCAGTGGATTTTTTTAATAGTTATGAATGCGAACAAAATCTGTTTATAACAAATGAACAAAAATTAAAAACATATATAGAAGGAAGAATTTGGTCATGGGGATGCGTGGAAGGAAATAAAACTAAATACATTGCTATTACTTATGATACGGGAGGTAATGGTCGTTGTGGCTTTTTTCACTGGACAGATGTATATGATTTGAAGGGGGAATTTTTAATGAGTGATTATTTTAAATCTTCTTCTGTCGATGAAGCATTGTGCGCTCTTTCTTATGTTAATGGCTGTGAAGATTTTAAGAATTTTTGCGAGGGATTAAGCAAATCTGCTGTAAGTAAGATTAAAAACGAGGTTAATAATTGGAAAATAAATAGAGAGAAAATTGAAGAGTTAATAGGTAAAGATGAGAAATTCCTAAAACAGCCTAATTATGGTTATAAGAGAGAAGAATAAATTACTGATACTTACTGACTCGTCTCACTTGATGTAGAAATTTCCACAGCCGGAGCCGCGCCCATCTTGTCAGGATTGATGATCCATATGATACCGAAGCCCTTCTCCTGGTAGATCCTCGCGAGTCCGAGCCTTGATATCTCAAGCAGCGCGAGGAAGGTCACTATGATCGAGACCTTTGTATAGTCGCCTTCAAAGAGGTCCTGAAACCTTATGCCGTCCTCCTTCTCAAGCCTTTCAACGATGAAGTTTATCTTGTCGGAGATCGTGAGCGTCTCTCTGGTTATCTCGCGCATCTCCATAGGCGCGGTCTTAAGCAGCTCCTTGAACGCGGAGATCAGGTCAAAGACGCTCATCTCATCAAATAGCGGCTCAGGCTCAAAATCAAAATCTTCTTTTTGCGGAAGCGGCCTGTGAAAGACATTCTTCCATGTCTCTTCTCTCGTTCTCAGATACAATGAAGAGTCTTTGAACGCCTGATACTCCAAAAGCCTCATGACAAGCTCTGACCTCGGGTCTTCAGGCGCTTCGTCAGCTGCCACTTCATCAGGAGGCAGCAGCATCTTTGTCTTGATATGGATGAGCGTGGCTGCCATTACCAGGAACTCGCCTGCGATCTCAAGGTTCAGCTCCTTCATGAGGTCAATATACTCGAGATACTGTTTGGTAATATGAACTATGGGTATATCATAGATATCGATCTTCTCCTCTCTTATCATATGGAGAAGGAGGTCAAGCGGCCCCTCAAAATCAGGCATCTTAAAGAGGAAATTTTCCTGCTCTTCTGCTTGTAAAATATCTTCGCTCATTTCGGAGGTTATTATAACACGGAATATATTTTTTTCTTGACTTTTTTGGCCGATTTTCTGTTCAGATCAAAGATTAATTTTCATAGAGAAATCTTAATAAAAAATGCTTGCCTATGCATGTTGTTATCGTATATAATACTTAACCTTTCTTCGGGCTTTATCAACAAGTTATTCACAATTGTTGATAACTATTATTTTAATTGCGTTAAGGAACCCTTTCATTGCATTTAGAAAAAGAGATGGACATACAGGAAACCTGGGACAAAACCCTTGAAACTATTCAGGAAAAGATCGGCAGCCAGACCTTTGACCTGTGGTTCAGGCCGATCAAATTCTTATCACTGAAAGACCAGCAGCTGGCCCTTGAGGTCCCTAACAAGTTCTTTAAGGAATGGATAGAAGACCACTTCCCCATGCTTATCTCAACAACTTTTTCAGGACTGCTGAAAGAGAACGTCTCTGTCAAGTACAAAGTCACTGAAAAAAAAGAGAGCATTGTGCTGAAAAAGGTGGAGATAAAACAGGAGAACAGAAGGGTCAAGCTGGCAAAACGCGGCATCTTTCTTAACCCGAAGTTCACTTTTGAATCTTATGTTGTAGGGCCGAGCAACCAGTTTGCCCATGCCGCTGCCCATGCTGTAGCCGATTCGCCGGGCAATGCGTATAACCCCCTCTTCATATACGGAGGCGTCGGCCTCGGCAAGACCCATCTGATGAACGCTATCGGCAATAACATCATAGACAAGAACCCGGACATAAAGCTCATGTACGCGCGGGCTGAACAATTCACCAATGAATTCATGAACTCCATACGGAACAAAAAGATGGAGAGCTTCAAGGAGAAGTTCAGAACTTTCGATGTCCTTCTCATTGATGATATCCAGTTCATAGCCGGAAAGACCGCCACACAGGACGAACTCTTTCATACATTTAATTCACTGTACGACAGGCATAAGCAGATCATATTCTCAAGCGACAGGTCTCCGAGAGACATATCAGAGATCACCGAGAGGCTCAGGTCAAGGTTCGGCATGGGGCTTATCGCGGATATCCAGCCCCCTGAGGTAGAGACAAAGATGGCGATACTCGGAAAGAAGTCCGAACTTGAAGGCATACATCTTCCGGAAGACGTCTCAGTGCTGCTTGCGACCAGGATAAAATCCAATGTCAGGGATCTTGAGGCCGCGATGATAAGGCTCGGGGCACACTCGTCGCTGTCAGGCAGGGAGATAACAGTGGAGATGGCAAGGGCCATACTCAAGGACATGATCCATGATGAAGAAAAGGCGCTGACAGTCGAGCATATCCAGAAGATAGTCTGCGAATATTACGGTTTAAAGCTGCCGGATATCAAGGCTAAAAAGAGGACAAGGGACATCGCCTTCCCGAGGCAGATAGCTATGCATCTGTGCAAGACCATGACCCACTCGTCCCTCAGCGATATCGGCAGGAAGTTCGGGGGCAAAGACCACTCTACAGTCATACACGCCTGCAAGCTTATTGAAGAGCAGAGAAAGAACGATAAAGACTTCAACGCCAAGGTTGAATACCTGATAAAAAAATTACGCGAGATCTAATAACATAATAAATTCATAGTCTGAAATTTCAGGAGGGGAAAATGAAGCTCAGGATAGAAAAAGAAGAACTGCAGAAGGCGTTACAGAATATCCAGGGGATCGTGGACAAGAAGACGACAATGCCTATTCTAAGCCATTTCATGCTGAAGGTCGAAAAGGCCGCATCATCCATAATGGCCACTGACCTGGAGATAGCGCTGAAAGGCCCTGTGGATGGAGAGATAATAGAGAAAGGCAGCATCTGTATCCCGGCAAGAAAACTCTTTGAGATAGTAAAAGAGGCAGATGGAGATATCCTTCTTGAATCACAGGAGAATAACTGGCTGAGGGTCACATCCGGCAAAAGCACTTTTAAGCTGATGGGCCTGCCTGAGGAAGAGTATCCGACACTGCCTGCAATGACAAAGGCAGAGGATATCAGCCTGGATGCCGGCGCATTCAAAAATATGATAGAAAAGACCGTCTATGCCACAGGCGAGAGCGACACAAGGTACACCCTGAACGGCCTGCTGATACACCTCGTGCCGGGAAAGAAGGCCACAGAGATAATTATGGTGGGAACCGACGGGCACAGGCTTGCCATCATCGCAAACAAGATTGCTGGAGATATCTCCGGAGAGATGAAGCTCATCCTGCCTAAAAAGGCCGCCCTGGAACTCAGGAGGATACTTGAAACAAGTTCAGGCGAGATAACACTGCACCTCGACAAGAACCATATCTTCTTTACGATAGGGGATATAGTCCTGACATCAAGGCTCATTGAGGGAAACTATCCCAACTATGACCAGGTGATACCGAAGGGCAATGAAAGAGAAGTAGTGATAGATAAGGCCACCTGCCTGAAGGCGCTGAGAAGGACCTCGATAATGAGCAGGGAGAGGACAAACGCGGTCAGGTTTGACATAGAGGCCGGCAAGATCACCCTCATCTCAATAAACCCGGATATCGGCGAGGCAAGAGAGGAGATAGCAGCCCAGTACAAGGGAGATCCGGTATCCATCGGATACAACGCGCGCTACCTTATGGATGCCATTCAGGCGATGGACGGTGAATCAATAAGGTTCGAGATACAGGAACCTTTGAGCCCCACTCTGCTTGTAGAGACAGGCGGAGAAGGCGCCAGATGCGTAATCATGCCGATGAGGGTCTGAGAAAAAAGTTTAAAAACGGAAAGCGAAAATTAAGGGGACATAGATGAACGAAAATACGAACGAAAATACTAAAGAAGTAAAAGAAGACAGCTACGGTGCAGGGGATATCAAAGTTCTTAAGGGCCTGGACGCAGTAAGAAAGAGGCCGGCGATGTACATAGGAAGCACGGGTTTTGACGGACTTCACCACCTCGTTTATGAGATAGCAGACAACAGCGTTGATGAGGCGCTTGCCGGCTACTGCAACGAGATAAATATCACCATACATCTTGACGGCAGCATAACCGTTGTTGACAACGGCAGGGGTATCCCGACCGGCGTGCATCCGACAGACCCTGAAAAGAGAACGGCCGCTGAGATAGCGCTTACCGAGCTTCACGCTGGGGGCAAGTTCGAGAACAAGGCGTACGCCATATCCGGCGGGCTCCACGGCGTGGGCGTATCTGTGGTAAATGCCCTTTCAGAATGGCTTGACCTTGAGATCAAGCAGAACGGCGAGGTATGGGAACAGCACTATAAAAGGGGAATCCCGGCAGGCCCGCTCACAAAGGTGGGCAAGACAAAGAAGAGGGGCACAAAGGTCACCTTCAAGCCTGATACAGAGATATTCGAGAGCGTTGAATTCAGTTATGACACCCTGAGCAACAGGTTCAGAGAGATCGCATATTTAAATAAAGGCATTACTATCAAGGTTGCTGACGAGAGGTCGGGCAAAGAAGATGAATACCATTACGAAGGCGGCATAGTCTCGTTCGTTGAACACCTTAACAAGAACAAGACCCCGCTTCACCCCAACCCGATATACGTTGAGAAAGAGAAGGACGGGACATCTGTTGAGGTGGCGCTCCAGTACAATGACGGATACTCTGAGACGCTCTACTCTTTTGCAAATAACATCAATACAAAAGAAGGCGGCACGCATCTCGTCGGCTTTAAATCAGCGCTTACAAGAACGGCCAATACTTACGCGGCCGCAAACGGCATAATCAAGAACCAGAAAGAGAGCCTTACCGGTGATGACATACGGGAAGGCCTGACAGCGATAATAAGTGTAAAACTCCCTAACCCTCAGTTTGAGGGACAGACCAAGACAAAGCTCGGGAACAGCGAGATGAAAGGGATCGTGGAGACCCTTGTCAATGACACGCTCGGCTATTATTTTGAGCAGAACCCCTCTGTCGCGAAGAAGATAATCGAAAAGGCTATCCAGGCATCAAGGGCAAGGGACGCCGCGAGAAAAGCAAGAGACCTTACGAGGCGCAAAGGCGCGCTTGAAGACACCGGCCTGCCGGGCAAGCTGGCTGACTGCGCTGAGAAGAGCCCCGAGCTTAGCGAGATATTCATAGTAGAGGGAGATTCCGCCGGCGGCTCCGCGAAACAGGGCCGGGACAGGCAGAACCAGGCGATCCTCCCGCTTAAAGGAAAGATACTCAATGTCGAGAAGGCGCGTTTTGACAAGATGCTTAACTCCGATGAGATAAAGATATTGATAACAGCTTTGGGCACGGGTATCGGCTCTGATGATTTCAATATCGCAAAGGCGCGTTACCACAAGGTCATAATCATGACTGACGCTGACGTGGACGGCGCGCATATAAGGACGCTTCTTTTGACATTCTTCTTCAGGCAGATGCATGAGATGATCGAAAGGGGATACCTTTACATCGCCCAGCCACCGCTCTTCAAGGTGAAGAAGGGCAAGACTGAAAAATACATACAGAATGAGCGGGAGCTGGAGGATATGCTCTTTGAACTTGCCTCAGATGAAATAAAGATACAGGCTGACGGCAGCCTGCTTACCGGCAAGGCCATCATCCCGTTTATCAAAAAAATGTCAAAACTTGCCAAGCTCACCGAATGGTACGCAAGAAGAAAGATCGATACAAAGATCATTAACGCTATCATTGACCTTGGCGGGAACAAAGAGAGCATAAAAGATAACGCAAGCATAAAAGGCCTGCTCAAACAGCTTAAGCCGAAATTCCCCGGGCTGTCAGAAACGATAGAAGAAGATGAGGAGCATCAGGCGTTCCGGGCACGGACAGAAAGAGACGGCATGACCCTTGTTATTGACAACGAACTCTTCGCCTCCCCTGATTTCAGGGAATTTCAGGCCCTGCGCTCAGGACTGAAAGAACTCGGGCGGCCGCCGTTCAAGATCATCCATGAAGAAGAGGCAATCGAGTTTGAAAAGATAAGGGACCTGCTTGACCATATATTATCGATAGCAAAACATGGCATAAACATACAGAGGTACAAAGGCCTCGGCGAGATGAACCCCCAGCAGCTATGGGAGACGACCATGGACCCGAAGAAGAGAACTCTCCTTCAGGTAAGCATTGAAGACGCGGTAAAGTGCGAACATATATTCACAACGCTTATGGGCGACAATGTCGAGCCGAGAAAGGCGTTTATCGAACAGCACGCGCTTGAGGTAAGCAATTTAGATATTTAAAGACAGCTTTCAGCGATTAGCTGTCAGCAGTCAGTTATTATTTCACTCATTAATTCCTGACAACTGATAGCTGACAGCTTTTATAAAGGAGATTACATGGAACGTTCAGTGATAAATATTGAAGAAGAGATGAAGACATCCTACCTTAATTACGCGATGAGCGTAATTATAGGCAGGGCGCTTCCTGATGTAAGGGACGGGCTCAAGCCTGTCCAGCGCAGAATACTCTACGCGATGCTCAGGGAAGGATTGCTTCCGGGCAAGCGATACTCCAAATGCGCCGGCGTTGTCGGAGAGGTGCTCAAGAAGTACCACCCGCACGGCGACTCAGCGGTCTATGACGCGCTTGTCAGGCTTGCGCAGGACTTTAATATGCGGAATATCCTTGTCGACGGGCAGGGCAACTTCGGCTCTGTTGACGGCGACCCTGCTGCCGCGTACCGTTATACAGAGGCAAAACTTACAAAGATAGCAGAAGAGATGCTCACTGACATAGACAAGGAGACAGTTGACTTCATCCCCAACTATGACGAGACAACTACCGAGCCTACTGTGCTGCCTTCAAAGGTTCCGAACCTTATCATCAACGGCTCAGCAGGAATAGCGGTCGGCATGGCGACAAATATCCCGCCGCACAATCTCGGCGAGATAGTGGACGGCCTTCTTATGATGATAGCCGACCCTGATGTCGAGATATCCGCACTGATGAAGAAGATCAAGGGGCCTGACTTCCCGACAGGCAGCGCCATATACGGGAAAAAAGGCATAGCTGACGCCTACATGACAGGCAGGGGACTGATAAGGATCAGGGCAAAGACGGTTGAAGAAGAGTACTCAAAAGGCACGCGCATCATCATCACGGAACTGCCTTATCAGGTGAATAAATCAAGGCTCGTGGAGAAGATAGCCGAGCTTGTGCGCGAAAAGAAGATCGAGGGCATCTCCGATCTGCGGGATGAATCAGACCGCAAAGGGATAAGGGTTGTGATCGAACTGAAGAAAGGCGCTTTCCTCCAGGTCGTGCTCAACCAGCTTTACAAACATACGCCGATGGCAACCACATTCGGTGTCATACTCCTTGCCATAGTCAACGGACAGCCGAAGGTGCTTAACCTTGCGCAGATGCTCTCTCTCTTTCTGGACCACAGGCGTATTATCATCAGAAGAAAGACCGAGTTCGAGCTGAGAAAGGCCAGGGAAAGGGCCCACATACTTGAAGGTCTCAAGATAGCTCTTGATAATCTTGACGCGATAATCAAGCTCATCAGGGCGTCAAAGACCCCTTCCGAGGCGCTTGAGGGGCTGATGAATAAATTCCCTCTTACAAAGATACAGGCGCAGGCGATACTCGATATGAAGCTCCAGAGGCTTACGGGGCTTGAGCGCGACAAGATCATCGAGGACTATGAAGCGCTTATCAAGGAGATAGAGAGGCTTATATCGATCCTGGCGAGCCCTGAACTCATCAATAACATAATCAAGGAAGAGCTGGCCGAGATAAAGGAAAAGTACGCTGACAAGAGGCGCACGACGATCACAGGCGAGGCAGAGGATATAACCATAGAAGATCTCATCACTGAAGAAGATATGGTTGTCACGATCTCCCGCCTTGGTTTTGTAAAACGGACAGCGGCAGACCTCTACAAGAGCCAGAAGAGGGGCGGCACCGGAAAGAAGGGCATGTCTCTAAGGGGCGGCGCCGGAAAGAAAGGCACGGATGGAACAGCCGTTACATCAGCTGACGCGCAATCTCCTGTAATTGAGAGAGAGGAGGATATGGTCGAGACCCTCTTTAAGGCCTCGACACATGACTACGCCCTATTCTTTACGAATTTCGGCAGGCTCTACTGGCTCAAGGTCTACGAAATCCCGGAGGGCGACAGGGCAACAAAGGGCAGGGCCATCGTAAACCTCCTGAAAATATCCCCGCATGAAAGGATAACAGCGGTATTCCCTGTCAAAGAGTTCCGGGAAGACCAGTATCTGGTCATGGCAACAAGAAAGGGCACCGTCAAGAAGACGGCGCTTGAGGCATACAGCCATCCGAGGGCAAACGGCATTAACGCCATATCGCTTGAAGAGGGAGACGAACTCGTAGGCGTGAGGATAACCGGCGGGAATGAGGACATTAACCTCAGCACAAAGAACGGCCTCTCGATACGCTTCAATGAAAAAGATGTCAGGTCCATGGGGCGCACCGCAAAGGGAGTGAGAGGCATCAGGCTCAAAGCTGATGATGAGGTCGTCTCTGTGGATGTTCTGGATGAAGAGACCACACTACTCACTGTTACACAGAACGGGTTCGGCAAGAGAACCAGGGCAAGTGAATACAGGCTTCAGAGCAGGGGCGGCAAGGGAGTCTTCACTATCAAGGTCACGCCCAAGAACGGCAAGGTGGTCGGCGTACTCAAGGTCACAAAAGATGACGAGATAATAATCATAGCCAACAGCGGCAAGCTCATCCGCATGAAGGCATCAAGCATATCCCTTATCGGCAGGGCAACCCAGGGTGTCACCCTCATAAAGCTCGCGGAAAACGACAAGGTCGTCGGGATCGCGCTTGTTGCTGAGAAAGATGAAGAAGATATTAATGAGGATATGGCTGAGAAGAAATAAAGCCTTTTGAAAATAAAACAGCTTAAAGAGCTGTTGGATGAACTCTACAGCAGTTCCTTCAACAGCTCTTTGTAGTTTGGAAGGGCATCAACGATCTCAACACCTATGCTGTTGGTCAGTTTATGCGGAGGGGTCTTGTACAGCCACTTTACCCTGCAGTTCAGGCAGACAGGTTCTTTGCCTTGGGGTTCAAGCCTGACCTGAACTTCCGAGCCTGTAGAAATTCCCATCTCCTCATCCATGGGAAGCGTTCTCATGTATAAGCCATCCTCACAAATGCTGCTTGTAAAGCCCTGGAACGCTGAGTCCCCGTATAACAGCCTGGCCTTAATATTGACCATCTTCTTTGTAAGGCATATCATGTCTGAACTCCTTTATGTTTTTCAGGGATTGCGAAGTTTAAAATCAGGTTCTTATTCTGTTTATATCATTAAAAACCCCTTGCCTGCAAATTTAAAGTTGTCATAGACGGATAATTATGGCTTATTGGTATGATTGCGCAACTAAATGCTGCGAACGGTTCGTCAGTCTTCCCACCAGAGCCCATACCCGTAATGCCAGGGATAACCCATTTCAAAGCGGTGCCGGGGATATCTGTAATAGTCTTCCTTCCCCTCTTCCCAGAGATAAAGCTCTATTATCTTAAAAAGAGGATAAGTGTATTCGATCTCATCGATCATGCCTTTGCGCGTCCCGATATATTCACCGGCGATCGTGACCTCCCTCTTTTCCTGAAAGATCATAGGGTCAAGTATCCTGGCGCTGCCGGGGAAGAGCGCCAGAAACCTGCCTGCGGAATTATCAATGCCCTGATGGTATCCCCTTGAATCAACAGGAACGTACAGCGCCTCGATAAGCGAGCCTTCCTTTGTCAAAGTGGTTTTAGCTATGACCCCTCCGAACATAAGGGTCTTGCCCTGATAGAAACCCGGGTTTTGGGCCACATCTGACAATGTGAAGTTGTAAACAGATTGCCCGACAAGGCCCTGCCTGAGGACAGGCGCGCAGGATATAAGGATCATTGAGGCTATTATTATGAAGGCCGTCCTTCTCATATCTACATCTTACTTGATTTTATAATGAGAGTAAAATGTATGGGTGGTAAACGCTTATGTCAGAAATACAGGATTGGGGCGAGATGCTGTCGGGCGGGCCTATTAACTCATGCTGAGCAGTTTTTTTTCCATAGACAATCGGCCTGAGAACAGTCATTTGACAGATTGGTCCCGAAACAATCAAAGTTGCCTTCCGCTACCTGTATCGCGCGGATAAGATCCTCTTTCTTCATGTTTGTATCGTTTATGCCTAACTCCTTTGCAATTTTCTTTATGTCTTTGAGTTTCATTTGATCCCCCGTATTAAACTGAAATTAAATTAATAAGCCGGATGGTTCTTTCGAGAACCAAATTCTTCCGCAAGCACCTTCCTCAGAAAATCACATTCCACGCAATTTGCTATCTTCTGTGCAAATGTGCCCTGCCTTTCGCCGTTACAAAATGTTCCGGCAACTGCCCAGCATCCCCTGCCTGCGTTAAAACCGCCATGCACCCCGTGATAATTATCATCAATGCTTGAAGGACAGACGCCAAGCTCAGCCGCCTTGCTGCCGCCCGGCTCTCTGCCGCATTTTTTAAATTCCCAGCAATTTAGTTTTTTATTGTCATTCATGTGAGCCAAAACGCAGTGAGGGATTTTACGTTAATAACGTATATCACAATCATATTACATTCTGACAAGAATGAAAATCGGGGGAGAACCCTACTCTGTTATGCTAAATGCCTGAGCGCAGAATAAGGCTGTAATAAGAGGACAATAAAAGAAAATCAACTGACGATCAGCGGGTGTTTCATGAGCTGGTTTCTCTGAGCCGAGCGCACCGTATTCTCAAGAAGCATCGCTATGGTCACAGGCCCTACTCCGCCTGGAACAGGAGTAATAAAAGATGCCTTCTTTTCAACCGATTCAAAATCAACATCGCCGACGATGCTGCCGTCCTTCAGGACATTGATGCCGATGTCCACAACCACAACGCCTTCCTTGACCATGTCTCCTTTGATCAGGCCTTTCACTCCCGTGGCTGAGCAGAGTATATCAGCCTGTCTTGTGAAATTGCCAAGATCCTTTGTCTCTCTGTGGCAGACTGTGACTGTGGCTTCCTTTGCAAGGAACATGAGCGACAGCGGCTTTCCGACCGCGAGGCTCTTGCCGATGACAACGGCATGTTTGCCCTTTATATCAATGCCGTAGCTCTCTATAAGCCTGATGACGCCGAACGGCGTGCAGGGCAGATAGCTTGAGGCGGCATGCATCGCCATACCTTGATAGAGGCTGTCGTAATCGCCGTTCTTGAATATCTGAAATGTGGACTCGTCCGCCGCGAGCCTTCCGACAGAGAGGGAGCCGAGCCCGTCAATATCCTTTTCAGGAAGTATCTCGTTCACTATCCTGCGCGGGTTGATCTTTTTTGGGAGAGGAAAGAGCACGAGAAGCCCGTTTATCCTCTCATCATTATTAATTGCATGAACCTCATTGAGCATCTCATTCACTGAAGCGTCCGCAGGCAGGATATACTCATGCGCCTTTATCCCGGCCTTTTTGCATGCCTTTAATGTCGCGAGAAAATACTGCTTTGCCGCGGGATTGTCATCAAACATAAGCATCCCGAGCCCGACATCAATGCCATGTTCTCTAAGTCCTTCCACATCCTTTTTTACCCTCTCTTTTATCTTTTCCGAGAGGCTTTGCCCCTTCATTATCTCTGCCATGTTGTCCGCCTTCCGATTATCAATAACCGTCTTATTGTTTGTTATGCTAATTTTATCATTGAACTGCGTCTTAATCCATACCATGGAAAATGTTAAACTTAAATACCCGTAGAAAATCAAAGGAGCACAGATGCTGAAAAACATACCGTTAAAAGATATAAAATACGTCCTGCTTGACATGGACGGAACTCTGCTTGACCTTTATTTCGATGATTATTTCTGGAGACACCTCGTACCTGAAAAGTATGCTGAGAAGCATGACATGACATTCGGAGCGGCGCAGGAGTATCTATACAAAACCTACAAGCATCATGAGAGAACCCTGAACTGGTGCGATATCGACTTCTGGTCAAAAGAGCTGAAGCTTGACATCCCGGCGCTGAAGGAGCAGATAAGGCATCTCATTGAAGTGCATCCTCATGTCATTGATTTTCTCAAGATGCTCAGGAAAGAGAAGAAGAAGGTATTCCTTCTTACAAACGCGCATTATAAGACGGTCAATATAAAGTTCAAGAAGACCGCCATAGGAGAATATTTCGACTCTGTGCTCTGCTCTTTTGATGTAGGGCATCCGAAAGAATACCTGGAGTTCTGGGAAAAGGCCGAGAAGAAGCTCGGATTTACAAAAGAGCATTCCCTCTTCATCGATGACACTGAAGATGTGCTGAAGACGGCAAGGGATTACGGGATAAAATACCTCCTCTTCAAGGCGCATGCTAACTCAAAAATTGAGCATGGCAAGTCAGAGCACTTCCAGTCCATCACCGACTTCAGGCAGTTGATGTAGAAGCAGAAAACAACCTTCTTATAAACTCCATTTCTTCTGTCATTCCGGCTTGTCCGGAATCTTTTCCCGTAAGGATTCCGGACAAGCCGGAATGACGCAACGGGTACTTATTAACCTACTCTACTTATTCATCATCTCCAGGAAATCCTTGTTGCTCTTTGTCCCGTTAAGCTTATCAAGCAGGAATTCCATGCTCTCAACAGGACTGAGCGAGTGCAGTACCTTTCTAAGTATCCACATCCTCTGAAGTACATCCCTTTCAACAAGAAGCTCCTCTTTCCTTGTGCCTGAGGCATTGATATTAATGCTCGGGAATACGCGTTTCTCAACGAGTTTTCTGTCGAGGTGAAGCTCCATATTGCCGGTGCCTTTGAACTCTTCAAATATGACATCGTCCATCCTGCTGCCTGTATCAACAAGAGCTGTCGCGATAATCGTAAGACTGCCGCCGTCCTCTATATTTCTCGCGGTTCCGAAGAATCTCTTTGGTTTCTGAAGCGCGTTTGAATCAAGGCCTCCTGAAAGCACCTTGCCGCTTGCGGGTATCACAGCGTTGTAGGCCCTTGCGAGCCTTGTTATGGAATCCAAAAGTATGACCACATTCTTTTTGCTCTCAACAAGCCTCTTCGCCCTCTCCATTACCATCTCCGCGACCTGTATATGCCTCTGCGGCGGCTCATCGAATGTCGATCCGATTATCTCGGTGTCAACCTGCCTCTTCCAGTCGGTGACCTCTTCAGGCCTCTCATCTATAAGAAGGATGATAAGGTGGACTTCAGGATGGTTATGTTTTATAGCCTTTGCTATGGATTGAAGGAGAACTGTCTTTCCTGTTCTCGGCGCCGCGACTATCATGCCCCTCTGCCCCATTCCTATCGGGGTGACAAGCTCCATAACGCGTGTAGAGTAGTCAGTTTTATCATACTCAAGATTTATGCGCTGGGTCGGATAATACGGGATAAGGTTGTCAAAGAGCTGCCGTTTTACGTTCTCATCAGGCGGCTCATGTGTTATCGCCTCAACTTTGAGCAGGGCGAAGTATCTTTCGCTCTCTTTCGGAGGGCGTATCTGCCCTGTGACAAGGTCGCCTGTTCTCAGATTGAATCTCCGGATCTGGGAAGGCGACACATAAATATCATCAGGCCCGGGAAGGTAGCTGTAATCAGGAGAACGGAGAAAACCGAATCCGTCAGGAAGTATCTCAAGCACGCCCTCACCGAATATGAGCCCGGTCTTTTCCGTCTGCGCCTGCAAAATGGCGAATATAAGGTCCTGCTTCCTAAGCCCCCTGGCGCCTTCGATGTTCATCTCTTTGGCTAACTGGGTCAGCTCGGAGATCGGAAGTTCTTTTAATTTAGTTATGTTCATTCCTTCGGATTTCATTACCGGTTTGTTTTCTGTTTTGCTCTCTGCTTTAACTGCCGGCTTACTCTCTGTCTTTGTGTCATTTGCTTTTCTTACCACGGGAATTACTCCTTTTTTGCGAGGTTTTTAATTTGAGGTTTTTATTTGTGGGGTTTCTTAATATGAATTATTGATAAAATATCTATTGAAAGTTTTGCCCTATAAGCTAAAACCGGATATAAAGAAGGACTTCAGTTTGCATAAAGCAGATAAATAGCGTTTTTAACAGAATTTCTTATGATCGTGAAATTTATTTTATTGGAAACATTAACCTGAATGATTATATATCGGGAACAGGTTGAAGAACTATTACAACTATATAGCAGAACATTTTTTTTGTCAATACACCTTTTGTTTTCATATTATTATTATTATTATTTATCATCCGCAGGTTGCATTTTTACAAGGTCTCTGTAAAAATATTTGACCATGGCAGATAACGCGTCTTCGGAAGAGATAGCGGTCTTGATTACATCATCGAGTGAAGAAGAGGCAGCTCGTATCGCTGGTCTTCTTATAGAGGAAAGACTGGCGGCATGCGTTAATATCATCAGAAACATCCGCTCAATCTACGCATGGCAGGGAAAGGTGTGCGATGACGCTGAAGTGCTTATGATAGCTAAAACGCAGAAAAGCCTTTTTGACAGCCTGAAAGACAGGGTAAAGGAACTTCACAGTTATAAAGTGCCGGAGATAATCGCCCTGCCGATCGTAGATGGTTCGGGAGATTATCTGAGATGGATCAGGGAATCAACAGGCAAATAATACAAGCCGGGAGAAAGAGATAAATGGAAGATAACAGCGCTGATAAATTAGAAGAATCCCTGGAAGGTTATAAGGGAAAGATACTTGAGGTGAACAAGGGCTTCCTTGAATGGGACAAAGATTTGATATTTAGGGTCAGGACGCAGATGGGATATGAGATAGATTATGACGCGAATCTCCAGTGGGGCTGCGCTCCCACGGAAACGCTATTGGCAAGCGTTGCCGGATGCATGGCTATCGATGTGCTCTTTTTCCTTAAAAAGATGAGGGCAGAGATCAAAGACTTCAGGATAGATTTTACCGGGGTAAGAAGGCAGGAACCTCCCCAGTATTACAGATCAATGGACCTCTTCATAAAGGTCAAAGGTGAAGGCATCACGCCTAAAAAGATGGACCGGGCGATCTCACTTTCGCACGATAAATACTGTTCGGTCTATAACGCCTTAAGAAAAGAGATCGAGGTCACAACGCGCTACACGATAAACGAGGGTTAGGAGACTCCCAGCTCTTTCCTCAGCCAGGCTTCAAGCTCTTCGGAAAGAGGATACATGCCTGCTACGCACTCAGCTTCTTTCAGCTTCAGCGCGTCGTTCAGAAGCTTTTCCGGAATATCTTTTATAAATCCGACGGTTTTGCTCTGCGAATACTGGTTCTTCATAATAAAAAGTGCCGGCTTGTCTTCTATAAGATCAATATAAAGCATAAAACCATTGATGTTATCAGGCGCACCGTCTGCCTTTTTCCCTGAATATTGCCCCTGCCGCATAAAGACCTTCGGCGTTACATCCCACCTGATCTCATCAATAAAACTCTCTTTTTTGTCCTTAAGGTCATTGATGCTGATATCTTCCATGTGTCTACTATATACCAATCCTTTGAATAATTAAAGGAACGCGCTTCAGCATGTTTCTGGGTCAATTTATATTAGTGCTGTGCTAAAATGGATGAGCCGGTTTTCTAAACAAATCAAAGGAGGCGATGGAAATGGATTGTCTTTTCTGCAAGATTATCAAAGGCTTGATCCCTTCAAAAAAGGTCTATGAAGATAAAGATATATTTGTATTTGAAGATATAACGCCGCAGGCGCCTGTGCATATTTTGGTAGTGCCGAAAAAACATATCTCAACGATACTTGAGGCAGGGCCAGAGGATAATGAGCTGATAGGAAAGATGTTCCAGGCTGCAAACAGGATAGCGAGGGAGAAGGGCATTGACGAAAGAGGCTTCAGGCTCGTCATGAACTGCAACCGGGAGTCAGGCCAGACCGTCTTTCACATACATCTTCACATGCTTGGAGGCAGGCCTATGCACTGGCCGCCGGGGTAAGAAGTGCTTAAGAAAATCTACCGCACTCTCTACAAATCCTTCGGCCCGCAGCACTGGTGGCCGGGTGACACGCCTTTTGAGATAGCTGTAGGCGCAATACTGACTCAGAATACGAACTGGGGAAATGTTGAGAAGGCGATCAGCAATATAAAAAGACAAAAGGCGTTAAACGCAAAAAAACTTCACGAGATGCCGCATGAAGAGCTTGCCTCATTAATAAAACCTTCAGGCTACTTTAATGTAAAAGCAAAAAGGCTTAGAGGCTTTTTGTCATACCTTACTTCTAATTACGGGGGAAGTATGGCAAGGATGCGTAAAAGAGTCCTGCCCATGCTCAGGAAGGAACTCCTTGAGGTGAACGGCATCGGCCCGGAGACAGCAGACTCTATACTTTTATATGCGCTGGGAAAACCCACCTTCGTGATCGACGCCTATACAAAAAGGGTTCTGCACAGGCACGGGATCGTCAGGGAAGATGCAACATATCATGAGATGCAGGAGCTCTTTCATAACAACCTGCCGCATGATGTAAAGCTATTTAATGAGTATCACGCACTGTTCGTAATGGCCGGCAAGCATTACTGCAAACCAAAACCGAAATGTGAAGGATGCCCGCTCGAAAAGATATGACTATCAATGTAAGGAAACTCCGCACAACCGGCAGAAAATCCGGGAGGATGAGCAAGAGAGGGCGTAACGCTCTTTCCACAATACTCCCTCTTATCCAGCTCAGCACAGAGTCTGTTATGGATAAGGCCGATGTATTTGGAAGAGAAGCTCCCCTCTATCTGGAGATCGGGTTCGGAACCGGCGCCTTCCTGTCTGATAAGGCGGCAACATTCCCTCATCACGATTTTATCGGTATTGAAATATATGTGACCGGCATAGCAAAACTGCTGCTCAATCTTATGAGCCCGGAAGATCCCACCGCCCTTTCCATTACCAACGTCAAGATATTCAATAAAGACGCGAGGAGCGTGCTTGAAAATAATATACCGCCCGATTCTTTAGACGGCGTATATATTCTATTCCCTGACCCGTGGCCCAAGAAGCGGCATAACAAGAGAAGGCTTATAACTCCTGAATTCACCTCCATCCTTTTCCACAGGCTTAAGGCGCAAGGATCAATAGTCGTCGCCACAGACTCAGATGAATACGCGGCAGAGATAGAAAGCTCTTTTGCCTCTGCCGGATTCGTGATCGAAGGTGAAGACCTCTCTGATATAAGCAGAACCGCTTTTGCGTTAAAGGCCGCTAAAGACAACAGACAATTTCAAAGATACCGGTTTGTTAAGGCTGATACTAATTCAGCAAAATAAAATATTAATATGAGCAACAAGATCCTTTTCATAGCCCCCTCCGGTGCGAGAAATAAAAGAGAACACATTTTTAAGGAGATAGTAGAGCTTTGCCCTGAAAACGATTTCTCCTCTGTGCTTTATATCTGTCCGAACAGCTTTATCATCACAGAGGCTGAAAGGGATTTTCATGATTATCTGAAGAGGCCCGCGTATATACCGTTTCAGGCCGCTGCGTTAAAACAATTTGCAGAGCGTGTCTTCAATGAGAATTACGGCGGAAGTATCATCTCTGAACGCATAAGGCCTCTCATTATCTCTGAGATCATCTCTGAAAAGAACGCGGGCTACACACGGCTTTTGTCCGACCTTTTGAGGAAGCTGAAAAACTATATGCCGGGGAAAGAGCTTTCTGGGATCAGGGATAAAACAGTCTCATTGATATTTGAGGAGAAGGCTGCAAAGAGAGCGGCGGATGCGATAGAGAATCTTATCAAGTACGAAGACTGTATTATTAAGAAAGGCATGGCTGACCCTGAAAAAGTCCTTAAGATGAGCATCCCGATCATTCAGGAATCCAATGCTATGCCTATCGTTGTGATAGACGGATTCTTTGACCCGACACCTCTTGAACTTGAGGTGATCACGGCGCTTGTGGAGAAAGCGGAAGATGCTTTTTTGCTTGCTGAAAGCAGCAGCGGCATATGCCAATCGCTGTCGGACTTCAAAGGTTTATCTGTCATAAAACTTGACTCAAAATTCCACAGGGAAAGCCCTCACTATTCCTCTTATCCCTCGATCGAGGAGGAGGTTGAATCAATAGCAAAGGCTTCAAAGGCGATGATCCTTGAAGGAACAGATCCGTGGGATATAGTTGTTTCATTCCCTGAGATCAGGAAATACGCCCCCATAATGAAGAGGGTCTTTGCAAAGCACGGCGTTCCGCTGAGCATAGAAGAGCATGACCTCTCAAGCGCAAGCCCTGTTATCGCTATTGAGAGCCTGCTGACCTGTATTGAGGAAGATTTTCCGTCCTATGACTTTCTCGCGCTCCTCACCTCGCCTTCATTCCCTGAGATCCATCCGCTCACAAAAGAGTGGACGGTCGCCTATTCATACAGGGCAGGCATTATCAAGGGCAAAAAGTCATGGCTTTCAATAAAGGAGACTCTCCTTAACTCCATGACAGGAAAGATGGAAGATGAAGAGCGCGCAAGGATAGAGAGCATTCAGAACGGGATCAAAGATATTATCAGCCTTATTGAGAATGTGAAGAGAAAGAAGACGCTGCCCGGATTTCTTGACGCTCTTGAAGATGCGCTGAATAAGCTCGGCTTCTCCGGCAGCCCGGAGCATACTGAGATCACGGATATGATAGAGGCGCAGTTTGATGAACTCAGGCAGTTCCATAAAATATGCGGCAAGACCCCGAACTTTGAAAGCCAGCCTGTCGCTCTGCTTAGAAATCTATTAAGAGATATGAAGGCGTTCTCGAAAAGAGACGGCGGAGTGCGCCTCATACCGTTTGAACTTGCCGCTGGAGTTGAGCCTGAAGCCCTCTTCTTCGGCGGAACGGTTGAGGCAGACCTTCCTTCAAGGCCTGTGATAGACCCGATACTGCCTGAGAAGGTGAAGAAGGAACTCGGCCTGCCGTATCTTGAATACTACATCAGCAGGCAGAAGCGTTATTTCAATATGATACTTCATTCCTCAAGGAGAGAGCCTTACATCTCCTGCCCTTCCGCTGAAGGGGATAACCTGCTTCTCGCTTCGCCGTTTCTTGACTGGGATTCAGAGATACCTTCTGCTACTTTGAATATATTTTCCGAGGAAGAGATACATGTAATGGAAGGGATGCGCGGGGATCATAAGGTCAGTTCAGGATCATCTTTGGGAAAGAACCCGGATATCGGCTCTTACTTTAAGGGATACATAAGCGTGACTGATATTGATTCATACAGGAGATGCCCCCGCAGGTTTTACATTGAGAAGGTACTGAACATGACCGCTGAAGAGCCGCCCAAGTTTGAGGTCGAGGCAAGGCTGTGGGGAAGCCTCGCGCACAAGACGATGGAGCATCTTTTCAAAGAGGGTGACATTGATATTGACAGCATGGATAAGCGGCTCTTTGACGGGCTTGGGCTTGCGCTCAAGAGGTTCCCGGTGGGAGACTTCTGGTCAAAGGTTGCTCATGATATCTTCAGGAGGCTCCTCCCTGAACTCAAGGCGCGCGAAAAAGATATAAGAGCTGACGGCTTCACCCCTTTTGAGGTTGAAAAGAAGGTGACTGCGGAGATCGGCAGCCTGAAACTTAGAGGCAAGATAGACAGGATAGACATAAAAAGCAGTCAGCAGTCAGCAGTCAGCGGTCAGGTGAGGATAATTGATTACAAGACTGGCGTGCCTGATAAGGAGAACCTTCAACTTCCTCTTTATGTCTCCATGTGGCAGAAGGAGAACCCTGGCATTGTTGAAAGGACAGGCGTCTACTCTTTAAGAGACGGCCGTATCACCTGGTATCCGTCGAAGGGTGAGATGGCGGAATATACCGAAGCCGCGCTCATAAAGGCTGAAGAGATCGTCAGCAATATAAAGAGAGGCATATTTCATCCAGAACCGCATGATGCGCAGGAGTGCGGATACTGTTATCACAGCCCGTTATGCGAAGGGACAAGGTAGGTCATGAGCTACCTCAATACAGACAAAAGCGTCATCATCTCATCTCCTGCAGGCTCAGGCAAGACCGAAAAGCTCGCGAGAAGATATATCGCGCTCTTAAAGAGCGGGGCAGGCGTTGAGAGGATACTCGCCGTCACATTCACTGACAAGGCCGCAGCTGAGATGAAGCAGAGGATCTTGACGATACTGAAGACAGAGGACAGCCGCCTGTTCGATTCCCTGCTTGAGAAGATGCCGCTCATGCGCGTCTCGACAATTCATTCCTTCTGCGGAACGCTTTTGAGGCGTTTCTCATTCGAGGCTGGCATAGACGCGAACTACAGGGTCGAGAATGCGATAGACGCAAGAATAATGTGGGAAGAGATAATATACGAACTCCTCATGGAGGCAGGTGCAGGAGACGGCAATCATGAACTCTTTCTCCAAACGATAGGCGAGAAAGGCTTCAGAGGGCTGGCAAACCTCAGCGAAACGGTCAATTATCTTTATGAAAAGAGGCCCTTCTCTCTTGAGGCTGCTGTCCCCGTGCATGAATCAACTGACATGCCGCAATTGATCGAGGAACTCCTCTCATGGGAGGGAGCGGAAGAAGCTATTGACGGCTATCGTGATTATTTCACAGAAGTTGAAAAGATGCCCGGCTTTGAAGATCACTTTCTGACAAAAGAGAAGGAGCCGCGCAAAAAAACTCCGAAAGGGCTGGGCGGAATAGCTGACTATAAAGAGTGGGCAGTGAAGATGCACGCCGTCTGGAAACAGAAAAAGTTTGAAGAGTACGCAAACAGGGCGCTGAGGATAAGGGAGATATTCAAAAGCTGCCTTAAGAGGCATGAGCTTCTCAAGAGCTCAAGAGCGCTTCTTGACTTCAGCGACCTTGAATATATCGCCTACCGCATGCTCACTGAAGAGCCTGAATGGGCGAACATCCTTTACGCGTTTGACGAGAAGACAGACCACATCCTGGTGGATGAATTTCAGGATACTAATAATTTTCAGTGGGCTGTGATAGACAGGCTTACGGAAGAGTGGCGCTCAGGCCTGGGCGCAAAGAGGGACGAGGGAATAAAGCCGACGGTATTCCTCGTAGGCGACAGGAAGCAGTCCATATATTATTTCAGAGGTGCCAATGTCGAGATATTCCGCAGGGCAAAGGAGAAGCTCTCAGAATGGCTTGGAGATGAATTCTATTATGAAGAGGTGAAGGAGAATTACAGAAGCGCGCCAGCTATCATAGAATTCACAAACGCCATCTTCTCAAAGATAATGTCCGCTGATAACGCCTCGCCCGCGTGGATGACAGAATACGGTGAATTCGAAGCCCGCAGAAAGAACCTCTCAGGCAATGGAAGCGTAGAGATAATAATGCTCGAAGATGCTGATGAGGGCATATCGCTTCAGAGAGAGAGAGAGGCGGATGTCATGGCAAAGAAGATAAATGGACTTGTCGGCAGCCTCCGCATCACAGAGAGAAAGACAGGGATTCAAAGAGAATGCACGCATGCTGACATCGCCATACTCCTCAGGAAGAGAACACATCTGAAAAAGTATGAGGAGGCGCTGGCCAGGCATGGCATCCCGTTTATCGCGGTAAAAGGGATCGGCTTTTATCAGGAGCCTGAGGTTGCGGTACTTAGGGCGTTGGTATATTTTCTCTCAAATACAAAGGATGATTACAGCCTCTATGTGCTTCTTAAAAGCCCGTTGTTCAATATTGATGAAGGCAGTATCCTTCAATTTATAAGCAATGAAGGAGACAGCCTGTTTGGAAGGATGAAGAATATCTTAAAGAATAATCCCCCCTTGCCCCCCTTTGCTAAAGGGGGGGGGACAACTCCTGACTCTCTTTGTAGAGAGGGATCCCCCCCTTTGAAAAAGGCCAACAGTAGGTGCCTTAAGCAGGATGAAGGGGGATTTTCTGAATTAATTGACAAAGCCTTTGCCCTTCTCCAAAACTGGCTCATACAATCAGCGCATACGCCGCTTGCCGAATTGATAGAGCGCGCTCTTGTTGAGACAGGCGCGTGGCGTCATTATCACGAGCCTCAGCAGCGCGCCAATATAAAGAAGTTCATCAGGATCATGGAAGAGACAGAGTCAGGCGGCAGGCCGCTTATAAAGATCAGGGCGTTCCTTGAAAGAACGATAGGCCGTGAAGATGAGGCGAAGGCGAATGTTAATACAGCAGGCATGAATGCCGTAAAGATACTGACGATTCATACGGCAAAGGGACTGGAGTTCCCTGTTGTCTTTCTTCCGGCGATCGAAGACCAGTTCACTTTAAGGAATAATGAGAACCTTGTGTATGAAAAAGAGGGGAAGTTCTTCTTTAAGTCTGTAACTGATGCCGCGTTGAGAAGGGGCGATGAAGACTTCCGGCTCCATCTGATGAAAGAGGAAGAGGAGCAGAAGAGGCTATTTTACGTTGCCGTTACAAGGGCCGAGGAGGCGCTCTTTCTTGTCGCAACATGGAAAGAGAAAGGCAAGAGCTTTCTCAGCTATCTGAAAGATGGGATAGGGCTTGAGAAGATAGATGACATCTACAGTGTTAAAGAAGATATTCCGGGGCTCTCAATTGTTGACGGAGCAGAAATAACAGCCCCTTCTGCTGAAGCGGCGGCGAGCAAGAAGATAAGGCATCCTCATGCTGAGTTCATTTCAACTCCTGTGCGAGCAGAGAAGGAATGGAAGACCGTCACAGGCGGTATTATGGCAAAGGGAAAGGGCATGAAGACGGCGGTTCCCGGTGAGATACTGCATGAGATATTCGAGAAGATATCCATAGGCGATATAACGGATGACGGGATAGCAGAAACAGCGGCAAGTCTCTTCATATCCAGAGGAATGGATGAGGCTGATGCTGAAGACGGCATAGCCGAGATCAATAAGACAGTCGCGCTTCTTAAAGAGAAAGGCATATGGCAGAGCATCATTCAGCCTGTAAAGGATTCATTTGCCGAACTGCCCTTTATCTTTGAGTCAGGAAGTTCTGTATACAGAGGCAGAATAGACAGAGTAATAAAAGATGGCGATGTTTACAATATTTATGATTACAAGACATTCCCGGTCACTGATGATGAGATAGCGGATACCCTTAATAAATTCTCTTTCCAGCTCGATATCTACAAAAAGGCAGTGAAGAAGATATTCGATACAGACACGGTAAAGTCGTTTATTGTTTTTACGCATACGGGAGAAGTGAGAGAGGTATGATGCCTCCTCCTTGCCCAACCGGTTGCCTTATAGGTACAATGGAGCACTCCGGGGTTTTGGTGAATGATATTGACCCTTTGTTTTAGGAGGTGAGCATGTCAAATAAAAAATTAGTGCCAATGGGAAGTAAGTCTTTTGAAGACCTGAAGAAAGCAAATGAACATGGAGCTGAATATTGGAGTGCAAGGGATCTTCAGCCTCTTTTAGGGTACAGTCAGTGGCGGCGCTTTGAGAACGCCATAAACAGAGCCATAACGTCTTGTAAACAATCAGGAAATGAATCTTTGTATCATTTTGCCGGCGTTGGCAAAATGATCGATATCGGGAAAGGTGGGAGCAGGGAAGTACCCGACTATAATCTTTCACGTTTTGCCTGTTATCTTATTGCTCAGAATGGTGATCCGCGCAAGATCGAAATTGCTAATGCTCAGAAGTATTTTGCTATACAAGCCCGCAAGCAGGAAATATCAGATGCAATTGCCGCAGATATTGAGCGCTTGGAACTTCGCAAACAGACTGCCGAAGAATTCAAGGCACTGTCAGGCGCGGCGCGTGATGCAGGAGTGCATGACAGAATGTTCGGGATTTTCCATGATGCCGGATATAAAGGCATGTATGGAGGGCTTGGCAGGGATGCGATAAAGAAACAAAAGAGAATACCTGAAAAAGAAAATCTCATGGACCGCATGGATAGCACCGAGTTAGCGGCAAACCAATTCCGTATGACGCAGACGCGCGATAAGCTTGCACGTGAACGGATAAAGGAACAACAGACAGCTATAAGAACACATGAAAATGTCGGCAAAGAAGTTAGAGAAGCAATCAAACGAATCGGCGGAACACCACCTGAACATCTTCCCCCTGCTGAACATATTAAGCAGGTCAAAAAACGTGTAAAAAGCGCTATCCCTAAACTGGAATTGGAAGAAAAAGATGCAAAAGGATTGATAGGCAAATCGGAAGAGGTATGAAACGCCCCTTTGGACAGCATTTTTTATTCGACCCGAATATCTTGAACAAGATAGTTGACTGCAGCGGCGTTACGGATGAAGATACGGTCGTTGAGATAGGCCCGGGGCTTGGCAGGCTGACAGGGATACTTTCGGATAGGGCTAAGAAGGTAATAGCCATAGAGTTTGACAAGAGGCTGATCGAGAGGCTCACAGACGAACTTGCAGATAGAAAGAACGTAGAGATAGTTCAGGGTGACGCGCTTAAATTCCCGTATGAAGATATCAAGGGAAATTTCAAGGTCGTTGCCAATATCCCGTACTACATCACCACCCCTATTATCTTTAAACTGCTTGAGTATAAAGATAAGATGCCGTCCATGACGCTGCTGATGCAGAAAGAGGTCGCAAAGAGGATAACAGCAGCACCGGGCACAAAAGACTACGGCGTTCTCTCTATTACAACTCAGCTGTATACAGAACCTGTATTGAAATTCAGTGTCTCAAAAAAGGCCTTCTCCCCTCCGCCAAAGGTTGATTCAGCAGTGCTTCATTTCAATGTGTCATCAAAGCCCAGATTCATGATGAAGGATGAAGAACTCTTTTTGAAGGTAGTCCGTGCCGCATTTTCACAGAGGAGAAAGACTATACTTAACGGCCTTAAGAAGTTTGAAGGGATAAAGGATGCGCTTGATAAGTCCGGCATAGGCGCGAAGCTCAGGCCTGAAGTCCTCGGCATTGAAGACTTTGCACGGCTTTCTGATGCTTTGGCATAAGCTGTTTCTTCATTAGAAGATGCAATGCTATAATAAAATAATGAAAAAATCCGTGCTGTCTCTCCTTGCCTTAATTATCCTTGCTATCACCAGCCTTACATATAATAATGTCTTTGCTGCTGAACCTGAGTATGCTCCCGGAGAAGTGCTCGTAAAATTCAGAGACAGCGCAGATGTCAGGAGTATGCAGAATGTTCACTCTGTACTGAAAGCTACCCAAAAAAGAGAATTCACCAAGCTCAAGATACATCACATGAAACTTCCTGCTGGAATATCTGTTGAAGACGCGGTGAAGAAATATAAAGAAGACCCGAATGTCGAGTACGCAGAGCCGAACTATATTGTGCATGCGCTTGCAGTTACTCCGAATGACACATCATTCAACCAGCAATGGGGGCTGAATAATACGGGACAGACTGTCGGCGGAGTGGTTGGAACGCCTGACGCTGACATTGACGCTCCTGAGGCATGGGATGTAACTAAAGGCTCAGACAGCATTATCATCGCTGTAGTGGATACAGGCGTTGCGTATAATCATCCTGATTTCTCTAATAATATCTGGACAAATAATGCTGAAATGGCGAACAACAACTGCACTGACGGTATTGACAATAACAGCGACGGTTTTATAGATGATTGCGGTGAATGCGGAGATGGTATTGACAATGACAGCAACAACTATACAGATGATTGCCGCGGCTGGGACTTTGTTGATAATGACGGCTCTCCTTTTGACCTTAATGAGCATGGCACACATGTCGCCGGCACGATAGCTGCGCAGGGCAATAACACTCAAGGAGTAACCGGCGTTATGTGGAACGCGAAGATAATGCCTCTCCGTTTCCTGGGCTTAAGCGGAAGCGGCACAACTTCCGACGCGATACTCGCTATCCAGTATGCAGTTGACAACGGCGCAAGAATAATCAACAACAGCTGGGGCGGCGGCGGTTTTTCTCATTCTCTTGAAGATACGATAGAGATATATGGGTCAGATGTTTTATTTGTCTTTGCAGCCGGAAACACAAGCAGAAGCAATGACACAAGCCCTACATATCCTGCGAGTTACAACAGCGATAACATAATAGCTGTAGCAGCCACAGACAATAAAGACGCACTCGCGTCCTTTTCGAGTTACGGCCCCACAACTGTTGACCTCGGAGCGCCTGGCGTAAGCATATACAGCACAATACCTTTATACACCGACGAAAATCCTGTCACGATATATCCAACCGTAGGAGGGCAGGAGGGTTTTGAGGGTTCAACAGGATCCCTTCCCCTTTTAGGATGGAACAGATTCGGCACAAATTCCACCTGGGCAGTGACTGCCGGAACAGGTGTCAGCGGAAGCAACAGCCTTGATGACAGCCCCGGAGCTGTTTATCAGAGCAACACCATCTCAACAGCAGGGTACATGACCTCGATAACCTCACAGAAAGAGAAGCGCTACACGCTCTCTTTTGACTGGAAGGGAACTCTGGAGTATGGATATGATTTCCTCGATATAAAATACACCTTTGCTGACAGCAGCGGAGTCTGTGACAACAATCATTGGGACTGGATAGATTACAGGACTTCCGCGCCTGTTAATTTTACATCCGATGCTGTCGATCTCACGCCAGTTGCCGAAACTTATGATAAATTCTGCTTTGGTTTTGGAATGGACACAGATGAAGATAATATTTTATGTCCCAGTTGTACCGGTGTAAATATCGACAATGTGAAGCTTGAGATCAGAGATATAACGATAAGCGGGCATGATTACTATAATTACAGCGGAACATCAATGGCAACGCCTCATGTCTCAGGAGTTGCAGGGCTTATACTCGCGGTCAATCCTAACCTGACGAATCTTCAGGTGAAGGATATTATCCTGAATAATGTGGATGTTGTTGCAGGCCTTAACAACAAAGTCCTGACAGATGGGAGATTGAATGCATTTAAAGCTGTTCAGGCTGCTGAGGTAACCGTGGGCACAGGCGGCGGGAGCGGCGGCGGTGGTGGCGGCGGATGCTTCATAGCAACCGCTGCATATGGAAGTTATCTCGCGCCTGAGGTCGAGGTCTTAAAACAGTTCAGGGACAGGCATCTGCTTACAAATGCTTTAGGTAGGAACTTTGTAAAACTCTACTACAGATACTCGCCTACTCTGGCTGATTATATTAAAGAAAACGAAGGGTTGAAGTTGATTACAAGGGCCTTCCTGCTTCCTGTCATATTGACCGTAAAACACCCTCTTGCCTCATCCATATTCTTTTTTTCAATTCTGCTGCTAATAACAATTCTTCTGCGTAAAGCCGGAAAAGAGCCTCTTTCCTGACCAGAACTTGCAGTCACCCCGATAAGCTGATAAGATTTATGAAAATGTCAGGGTAAATCCATGGGTAAGTGACGAACAAAGACCGCCTCTCAATGCTTTTGCGGCGATAAAAAAACTTGCGCATTCTGAAGACATTTCGAGTATAATCTTAGGTAAAAGCATGCCCTTAAATTAAGATAATTAAAAAACATAAACAGAGGAGAACCGTCATGTTTAATAAGAGCAAAATATTACAGGCCATACTGTTATGCTTTTTTATCTCTGCAAGTTACGCGGCCAGCGAGAGCAGCGCGGACGCGGGAAAGACCCTGAACAGGAACGCGATTGTATCAACCATCCAGAGCCAGGGTTATGCAAAGATCCTTGTGACGCTCGATGTTCCCGGTATCAATTCCCTGACAAGATCCTCAACCGGCATCAAGACGATCAGGCCGGGGCAGAGCACTTTCGGTGTTCCTGATGAAGACATCGCACTGTCCGCCCAGATAAACGCCACTGCCGATAAGGTCTTTTCCCAATTGGGCGGTTATTCTGCCGCATACAATGTGACCCATACATATTCAACCCTTCCCCTGCTTGCGATGAGCGTCTCACTGGACGGGCTTATAGCATTGGAGGCTGACCCGAATGTGACAAGGATATCTGAGGATCGTATTGTAAAAACAACGCTTAACAACACGGTCAACATAATAGGAGCAGACGCGGCATGGGCAGCCGGATATACAGGTGAGGGATGGTATGTTGCTATTCTTGATACAGGGATCAGGTCGAGCCATCAGATGTTCGCAGGCAAGAATATTGTAGAGGCATGTTTTGCCAACGGCCAGGAACTCTCTGATACCAGAGGGCACTGCCCTAACGGCCTGAATGAGATGATCGCCTCAGGCGCGGCAGTGCATCAACCAGACAATTTCTACGGCTATGACCACGGCACACATGTAGCAGGCATCGCCACGGGAAATTCCCCCATTCTTAAGGGAGTTGCCAAAGACTCTGACATAATTGATATACAGGTCTTCTCACGCTTTTCCGGGCAGGACATATGCCTGGGATTTGACTACTGTGTCCTGGCTTTTAATTCCGATGTCATCAAAGGGCTCGAATATGTGTACACTCTCAGAAGCAGCTACAGCATAGCTGCCGTAAATATGAGCCTCGGGGGTGAGGCTTACTCTGATCAGACCGCATGTGACACTGAAAATGCTGAATTCAAAATGGCAATAGACAACCTCCGCAGCGCTGATATAGCAACCATCATCGCTTCAGGGAATGACGGCTTCTGCGACGCAGTTTCCGCGCCGGCATGTGTCTCATCCGCCATCGCAGTAGGCGCTGTTACCGATAATAATGCTGAGGCATGGTTCTCAAACTGGCATCCCGGCCTTATGGACCTCTGGGCGCCGGGCGTTGATGTAAATTCCTCAACAGGAGCGTCTGACAGCAGCTACGCCCAATGGAGCGGCACATCAATGGCAGCGCCGCATGTCGCGGGCACATGGGCTGTTTTTAAGGAGGAGAACCCTGCCGCAACAGTGGACGCGGTACTGAATACCCTCTCATCCACAGGCGCATTTGTCACCACCAGCGATAAAGACCCTGTCTGTTCAGGCCCGATGACTGAAGAGAGAAGGATACAGATTGGAGACGCGTTAGGTATAGATTCGCTTGAACCTTCACTGAATTCAAGCGGCGGCGGGAGCGGCGGATGCTTCATAGCAACCGCAGCGTACGGCAGCTACCTCGCGCCTGAAGTTGAGGTGCTGAAGAAGTTCAGGGACATGCACCTGCTGACAAATTCATTAGGAAGAAGATTTGTCAAGGTGTATTACACGTATTCGCCTCCGGCAGCTGATTTCATATCACGCCACAGGTCTTTAATGTTTGTTTCAAGGATGATACTTACGCCTGTTGTTTACTGCGTTAAATATCCTTTTGCGTTCCTTCTGGCGCTGGTTGTTCTGGCTGTTATGATATGGAATAGAAAAACAAGGCCTGTTGCCGGTTAATCGATCAGGCCATTAAACCTAAAATCTAAAAAAAGGAGAGTTCAGTATCATGAAAAAGACTATTTTTATTGCATTGTCAGCTTTACTTCTTATCTGCAGCCAGGGTTACGCGCAGCAGGCGGGCCAATCATCCAGGGATAACAACATCGCCTTAAAGATCGGAGGGCATGTTTATCCTGACAGCGACTTTATGGATTACTGGAAAGCTGAAGCCTCTGACTATAACAGCCCTGCGTTCGAGCTTTCATATGAAAGAATGATCACGCCTAATATAGGAATAGAGATCCCCGTGGGCTTCAACAGCTCAAAATCCACATACAGCGACGTTTTCTCTGCCGGAGATGACTCCAAGATCAGCATCGATAACCTTTACATCGCTCCGGGCTTGAAATTCCATATCCCTCTCAACAGCGCTTTCGAGGCTTACGCAGGCGGCGGTTTCGACCTTTACCACACATGGGTAGACTTTGATTACGCAGACACAAGCCCGGCTGTCTTTAATGAGAGTGAGACCGCCAACTCCTTAGGGTTCCACGGCCTTGCCGGTATCGACTGGTTCTTTGACAATGGCGACACAGGCACCCCTGTAAGTATCTTTGCCGAATACAGGCACACCTGGGTTACGGTAGATAACGCTGACAAGAAGGTTCTTGACGCAATGTCCTCTTCCGATTCAAAGCACGACCTTGATGTCGGCGGAAGCATATTCTTTGCCGGTATGAGGTGGCATTACTAAAACAGCTCCATTTACTCTGACTATTTAGCGGGGCTGCCGTTATAAATGACGGCAGCCCCGCTTTGTTTACATTGTCTCTCTTTCCATATAAAATTATCCGATGGATACATCCCTCTTCTTCTTTATAAACAAGGCCCTGCAGAACGGCTTCTTTGACCTTATAATGCCCTTTATCTCTAACAGGTCTTATCTGCCTTTCCTTCTGATAGTCGGTTATGAATTTTCCAAAGAGAGGAAGAGAACGCTCTTTGTCCTCTCTCTCTGCGTTCTGGCATTTGCACTTGGCGATTCGAGCGCAAACATACTCAAACATCTTTTTGAAAGGCCGAGGCCGTGCCATGCCCTTGAAGGCGTCAGGCTCCTGACCGCCTGCGGCAGTTCCTTCTCATTTCCCTCCGGCCACGCGGTCAACTCATTTGCGATAGCGGCCGTGTTTTCGCATTTCTTCAGGCGGACGGCTTTCTTAACTTTTACGTTAGCCATACTCGTCGCCTTCTCCAGAATTTATATCGGCGCTCATTATCCTTCCGATGTATTAGCCGGGGCGATATGGGGAGGCGTGACAGCATGGGTGATAATCGACCTTCAACAATGGTTTGCCAAAGGTTATAAAGAAAAACCTGCCCTAACGATATTCATTGCATCCCTGATCGCCCTGACCTTCTTCCGTTATTACTATATAGTGACAGGCCCGCTTGACCTGAGCCCTGACGAGGCGCACTACTGGGAGTGGGCAAGAAGGCTTGACATGAGCTATTACTCAAAAGGCCCGATGATAGCCTGGCTCATCGGCGCTACTACATGGATGATGGGGGACAGTCTTCTCGGCGTGAGGTTCTTTGCTCCGTTATTTCTGGGCTTCAGCTCCATCTTCGTTTATCTCCTGACGATGGATCTCTTTCATAATGATGAGAAGAAAGAGATCAAGGCATGCGTAACAGCTCTGCTGATCCAGTTAACTCCGTTATTTTCAGCCTACGGCATATTGATGACGATTGATTCTCCTTTCATCTTCTTCTGGACGCTCTCGCTCTATCTCTTCTGGAAGGCTGTAAGTGGACAAGGCATAGGGAATAATCCCCCCACCCCCCCTTTAGAAAAGGGGGGCAAGGGGGGATTTGAAGAAAGTTCCGGATGGGTCTGGATCCTTCTCGGCATCAGTATCGGCCTCGGCCTGCTTACAAAATATACAATGGCATTCTTCTATATCTGCGGCTTCTTCTTTCTCATCTTCTCAAAAGAAGAGCGGAGATGGTTCAGCAGAAAAGAACCGTATATCGCCTTGATTGTCAGCCTTCTTGTCTTCAGCCCCGTCATTATCTGGAATGCGGGACATGATTGGGTCACATTAAAACATACAGCCGGACAGGCGCATATTTCAGAAGGCTTTAAAATATCACTCAAATACTTTTTTGATTTTATCGGTTCACAGTTAGGCGTGATAAGCCCTCTTGTATTCCTTATGATGATGTATGGGGCTGTAAAGAACAGGTGGTCATTTAAGGCTGTCCAGAACCTGCGCTTCCTCTTCTGGTTCTGGTTCCCTGTTCTCGCCTTCTTTTTAATAAAGAGCCTACAGGGAAAGGTGCAGGCGAACTGGGCTATGCACGCTTACATAACCGCATTCATCGCATCTGCGGATTATTTCTTAAATAAAGATATGCGCGATAAAGGGCTCAAAATATTAATGGCAAGCTCACTATTGATTCTGCTCATCTTTGCTGTTGTCACATATTATCCGTCTCTTATAAAACTGCCTGTCAAGCAGGATCCGGCCTCAAGGCTTCAGGGATGGAAAGAACTCGGCGTCAAGACAGATGAGATATATGATGATATGCGCTCTTCAGCAGAGAGAGGGGTCTTTATCTTTTCCGACAAGTACCAGGTCTCAGGCGAACTTGCCTTCTACATGAAATCACACCCCGTTACGTATAATGCAAACCTCGGCAGGAGGATGAACCAGTATGACATGTGGGAGGGATTTGAAAGCCTTACAGGGTATGACGCAGTATTTGTCAGAGATGGAGATGAGAACTTCCCTCATGAACTGAAAGATGCCTTTGGCCATTTTGAGAAAGAGATATTCACGGTTTACAGAAAAGATAAAAACGTCCTGAGAAAATATGTTATTTTCAAATGTTATAATTTCAGAGGATTACAGAAGAATGATTTTGAGAGCTATTAAGATTCTGTTTCACCATACGTCATTCCGGCTTGTCCGGAATCTATCTTTATATAAGTGAAAAAACAGATTCCGGACAAGCCGGAATGACAGATAGTCTATCAAGGAGATATTTTGTTCGTATCAATAGTTGTTCCGCTTTACAACGAAGAAGAGAGCATACCGCATCTTTACTCATCGCTCAAGTCTGCCATGGACGCCGGCGGTAAGGCGTATGAGCTGATATTCATTGATGACGGAAGCACTGACAGGACGATGAGCCTGATAAAAGAGCTCGCCAAAAAAGACGGCAATGTTAAACCGTTAAGCTTTCGCCGCAACTTCGGCCAGACAGCCGCGTTCGCCGCAGGGTTTGACTATGCAAAAGGCGACGTGATAGTCACTATAGACGGCGACCTTCAGAACGACCCGAAAGATATTCCAAAGCTCCTATCCCTCATCGGCGAATATGACATAGTGAGCGGATGGAGGCGCAACAGAAAAGACAAGCTCATATCACGAAGGCTTCCCTCTGTCATGGCAAACCGGCTTATAAGCTGGGTGACTGGCGTTAAGCTCCATGATTACGGATGCAGTCTTAAAGCATATAAGGCGGATGTTGTGAAGAATATAAACCTCTATGGAGAGATGCACAGGTTTATCCCTGCGGTTGCAAGCTGGTACGGTGTGAAGATAGCCGAGGTTGAGACCACGCATCACCCGAGGAAATACGGCACATCCAAATACGGGATAGGAAGGACGATGAATGTCATCCTCGACCTCATCACCGTTAAATTCCTCCAGAGCTTCTCAACAAAACCGCTTCAGGCGTTCGGGCCGTGGGGACTTTTGTCCTGCGCCACAGGCGTGATAATCTCTCTTTACCTCACGATCATAAAGCTGTCAGGACAGGCCATAGGCGGCAGGCCGCTCCTTCTCCTCGGAATACTGCTCATCATTGTCGGGATACAACTGATAGGCATGGGGCTTCTCGGCGAACTGCTCGTAAGGGTCTATCATGAGAGCCAGAAGAAGCCGATATACACACTGAGGAACTCTGAAATTGAAGAAGGTTCTTAGTTTCGGGCTTAAACTCCTTGTCAGCTTAACGCTTCTCTATCTCTTCTTTTCAAAAGTTGATATCCAAAATATCCTCGCTGCACTGAAGCAGACAAACCTTGCTATATTTTTTGCGGGATTTGCGGTATATACAAGCTCAATTTTCATATCAGCAAAGAGATGGTCGCTCTTCCTCCCTCCTTTTGTAAAATACTCCCGGCTTGCGTCACTCTATTTCATCGGCGCTTTCTTTAATACATTTCTGCCCGGCCTTGTAGGAGGAGACGCGGTGAAAGCGTATTATCTTTATAAGGAAAGATGCGAGGTCGGAGCCTCACTTGCATCCGTATTCATGGACAGGTATATGGGGCTTACTGCGCTTGCTATCATCGGCTTCATAGCATTCATCTTCGGGCATAATTATCTGGAAGGGACTAAATTATTCTGGCTTGTCCCCATCTTCTGCGGAACCTTTATATCCGCAAGCTTCTTCTTCTGGAATATCAACTGGGGAAAGATAAAATTCCTCAGCACATTTCACAAGCCGCTTATGGAGTTCAAGAAAAAAAGTGATGTCATCTTCAAAGGGCTTTTTTTAGGATTGATAATTCAATCTGTCGTAATAACTTCCTTCTACATATTATCCCTGTCGCTTGGATTTGACCTGCATATCATATACTTCTTTTTATTCATCCCGCTTATAACCGTTGCCACCGCCGTACCTTTGTCGGTAGCCGGATTGGGTATCAGGGAGGCAGGCTTCCTCATCCTATTCACAAAGGCAGGACTGACAGAGGTTGAGGCGCTCAGCCTTTCGCTCCTTATCTTCATTAATATGAGCATAGTCAGCCTGTTAGGCGGGCTAGAATTCTTCAGGCTCAGTAAGCCGAAAATTAAGTGAAGGGTTAAATGACTTCTTCCCCTCTATCAAGAGCCAACAGTAGGTGCCTTAAGCAGGATTGAGGGGTGTGTTTCTAATAAATAATTTTAATGAAAAAAACTAACTTCGACATCATAGTCATCGGCGGAGGACATGCCGGCATTGAGGCGTCGCTTGCTTCAGCAAGGATGGGCCTGAGCGTCGCCCTCTTTACAATGAGCGCAAAGACGATCGGCCAGATGTCATGCAACCCTGCAATAGGCGGATTGGCAAAAAGCCATCTTGTCCGGGAGATAGACGCGTTAGGCGGCGAGATGGCAAAGATAACCGACAAGGCTGGCATACAATTTAAGATACTTAATAAGAGCAAAGGCCCTGCTGTCTGGGCAACAAGAGTTCAGTGCGACCGCGCGCTCTATAGAAAATATGCTTTGGAAGCTGTAGCAACACAAGAAAGGCTTGAGATAATAGAAGAGACGGTTGATAAAATCCTCTCTGAAGACGGAAAGATCCTCGGCATCAAGACCCCTTTCGGCGAATACCTTGCAAAGGCAGTTATCATCACGACCGGCACATTTCTTAACGGCCTCATACATATCGGGCTGAAGAATTATCCTGCAGGCAGAGTTGGAGAGCCGCCTTCATTAGGGGTTTCAGAGAGCCTTGCTGATATGGGATTAAAACTTGGGCGGCTCAAGACAGGCACACCGCCGCGCCTCGCGCATAAAGGCGTTGACCTCTCGGTCATGACAATACAGGACGGCGATAGGCCTCTGCCGCGCATCTCGATATTTACAAAAGAGATAACCAACCCGCAGCTTCCGTGCTATATGACATACACAAATAAAGAGACACATGAGATCATCCTCAACAACCTCCATGACTCGCCTCTATACAGCGGTGTTATAAAAGGGGTCGGCCCGAGATACTGCCCTTCTATTGAAGACAAGGTTGTGCGGTTCAAAGAGAGAGAGAGGCATCAGGTCTTTCTTGAGCCTGAGGGACTGGATGTGGATGAGTATTACGCAAACGGCATATCAACGAGCCTTTCAGAAGATGCTCAGACAAAGTTCGTTAAGAGCATCGCCGGGCTTGAGAACGCAAAGATAACCAAATTCGGATACGCGATCGAATACGATTATGTTTATCCCACACAGCTCCTTCCATCGCTTGAGACAAAGTTGATAGATGGCCTCTTTTTAGCCGGACAGATAAACGGCACATCAGGCTATGAAGAGGCTGCGGCACAGGGACTGATGGCAGGCATAAACGCCGCGCTCAAGATAAAGGGCAAAGACCCGATGATCCTCAGCAGGGATGAGGCGTACATCGGCGTGCTGATAGATGACCTTGTTACAAAAGGGACAAAAGAGCCATACAGGATGTTCACCTCAAGGGCTGAATACCGGCTGCTCTTAAGACAGGACAACGCAGACCTGCGCCTCATGGAAAAGGGGCATGACATCGGGCTTATAAACAAAGAGAGCCTTGACCTGCTTCATTACAAAAAGGAAGCGACAAAGGCTGAGATAAAAAGATTGAAGCACACAAGAGTCAAACCGCAGGAAGCAAATCCGGTTCTGAACAGTCTCAAAAGCACAGAGATAAAAGAGGATGTCAGCCTTTACCAACTTCTCAAGAGGCCGGAGGTGGAGTATTCTGATATCGAAAAAATATCTCCGCGGAAAGATGAGCTCTCTCCTGACATTATCAATCAGGTAGAGATACAGACAAAATACATAGGTTATATAAAACGCCAGGCCGAACTTGCTGAAAGATTAAAGAAGATAGAGATGGTAAAGATACCTGAAGGTTTTGTATATAGAGGAATACCAGGGCTGTCAAACGAAGTAGTCGGCAAGCTCGAAGAGATAAAACCGCTCAACCTCGGACAGGCAGGCAGGATCCCCGGCGTCACACCTGCTGCGATATCGCTTTTGATGGTGGCGGTTGAGAGGGATATGAGGCGAAATAGGTAAAATTATGGAAGTCCGACTTCCAATGTTACTTGCTGAATTTATCGTAATTTATTATTGAGTGTGAGCTTCTATTTCTTTTCTCAGATTTTCAGCAAAATCATCTGCTTCTTCTTCTTTGATAAAAGAGTGGTTGCACGGCATTTTGTGCAATATGTTTTGTGCCTTATCATATGCTGATCTAACCATTGAATCACGCGGACTTCCAAGCAGTACATTAAACGCAAAAGGTTCTCCACCATCATAAAGGCTTTCAAGCCTGCCCAACCACTTGTGAGCCTTATCAATTACCTCATTTGAATCTATTAAATCAAAAGAAATAGGTTCATTTATATGCCATTTTTCATTCTTCCACGAATAATGGAATTCATGTTCATAATTGCTGCCAATAATTTTATGCGACTCTAAATAGTGCAGGATTCTCTTTTCTTCAAAAGGCTTTTTATAGACTCTCCAGACATCATCATCAGTTCTGCTGGCACGTTCGGCTTTTTCATAATATTTATCAACGTAACGGGTGAAGATTTGTTCCAATGTTTTTTCTGGCTTATCTGTTAATCCGTATCCTTCAGGTGAAAACTGTAATGAGCTATCATCTATTGGCAATATCTGCGCAGCAAAACCTTTGGCACTGGTTGGTGATTCATTAAATGGAAGCTCGTTTATCAGCCTTTCCCCTTCTTCTTCAATTGTTGCCTGAATATATCTGACGCTCTTGCGGAAGTGCTCACTATCAAAGTTCGAGAAAATCTTCGATATACGGCTGTATCGTGTAGTACATGAAGCGCTCAGATACTTTGCCTTGGGTGCAAACAATATGACACCTACGTTGACAAATTCTCCAGTCACAATATCATGAACATATCTTAATATCGAAAAAGTATAAGGTGTTTTCATTGCAATATCCTCCTTACTTCATCAATGAATTCATTAACATGGTTTGAGATGCCAATCAGGTGATTAGTTATTTTAGGCATCTGAATCATGGCATCGAAAGCAAATACTTCACTTGCTACCTGCTTGAGTGATTGAGGAATTGCTTCTCCAATAGGCCATGTAAACAAACCTCCAGTAATGACTTTGCTGCCAAAATTATGACCTGAGCTACTCCTGATATCGCTTTCAAGCTGTGGGTCTTTGATTATATCTGCCAGCTCTGGATTTACAATAATTATCGCAGGTTCAGGCGTTGGAATATTAAGGAATCCTGCAAGTTGAGATGCCATTAGTTCAGAAAAAAGCCCTACCTCCGTATTGACTACCCCGGCTCTCAGCTTGACGACATATTCACCGATTATTTCACCATCTGCATCTTCACAAAAGAAAAGGCATGGACGAGTCCGGCCTGATGTCATTCGTCTTTGATAAGAACTGGCATGTAGGTATGGGATAGCCATATTATCCATTAACTCTTCCCAAATGCCCCCTGCAAAACCGTCTGCTGCATCCCAGCGCCGACTGTGTGAGTATTATCTTTAGCCTCATCAATAATAGCTATCGGGATATTGGGTTTATAGTACAGAATATAACCAGCACGCTTCTTTTTGCCACGAGCGGTCAAATGCCCCCTGACATAAATACGGCCATCAGTAAAAGACACCTCTTCATGTATCTGTTTCTGAACATCCCAGCCAGACTTGGTAATAGCTGGAGTGATATATTTTGTGCAGATATCTCTTTCAGAAAGGTCTTTTTTACTCATATTAATTTATGTGAGTTCAACTGCCATAATTATGTTATTCCCTGTAAGTTCCCGCTATTATAAAACTATAAGCAGAAAGTTAAAAGATAAAATCGATGAATCGTTGATTTCAGAATGTTCGTTTGAGATGTCCGAAAAAATCGGACAACTGAAAATTGTTGCTAATTGCGCAGAATTTATCCGTATATCAACTTAAATAACTTCCCTGCCAATTCCTTGTTCAGCACCTTCAGGATATTATGACTTTCAATTGCTGCGGTCTTGTTGTTCGAGGTCAAATATAATATTCCGAGATAGTAATGCGCCTCGGCAAAACCCGGTTTAAGCTTCACAGCCTGCTGCAGTGAAGATATCGCATCTTTATAGTTCCCTGTTTTTTGATTGGCGATTCCGAGGTTGTAATAGGCATCCGCAAAATCCGGCTTCAGCTTGACTGCCTGCTTGTTGGCCTCGATACCTTCCTTGAACATCCCAAGATTAGCGTATGCGATGCCCATGTAATAATATGCATCAGGGAAATCATTATCCAGCCTTATCGCCTGCTTCAGCGCGTCCAGCGATTCTTTGTACATGCCCTTCTTGCCGTATATGACACCGAGGCTGAAGTGCGCGTCAGTAAAATCAGGCGACAATCTGACAGCCTCTTTGTATGCTTTGATCGCCTCTTTATTTCTGTCTAACTTTTCACAGGCTATGCCTAAATAATAATGCGCCTCGGCAAAACCGGGCTTCAGGCGTATCGCCTCTCTTAAGACCTGTGCAGCCTCTTTGTCCGCCTTTACCTGAATAAGAAAATAGCCTAAGTAAAACCAGTAGTCCGCGGTCTTCTTATAGTTTTTGATCGTCTTGTCGAGAGAAGCGATATTCCTGTCTGATATCTTTTCTGTTATGAGAGACGCAGGCATCGCAAGGATGATACGCTCTGCCCTTTTAATGAGAAAGGTTACGATGCCGATGACCGCTCCGTCTTTAGTGAATACAGGGCTGCCGCTCTCTCCGTGCGAAGCAGGCGCGGTGATATGAATGGCCTTTGTCCCGGACGGCGTTGTCCTATATCCATCAAAAACACCTTCATGGATCGTGTTCCCGGCTTCGGTTGAAGCGCTGATAAGATAGACCTGATCTTTGCTATTTATTTTTCCGGCATCCGCAAATCTGACCGCCGGAAAGCTGCTGCCTTTTGCCTTGAGAATAACGAGGTCATTCTCCTTGTCAGCATAAATTACGCCTTCAACCTGAAGCTCCCTGCTGCCCGACCAAACCCTGACCTTATCAGCGATGCCTATCACATGATAATTCGTAACTATCGCGCCGTCAGCGCTTGCAAAAAATCCAGTGCCTTCGGTGAGGTCTTCGCCTTTATCGCTGTATGCCTTGACCAGCACGATAGACCTGCTGTTCTCGCTGAAGACCTTTTTGCTGTCGGCAAAAGAGAGAGAAGGCAGGAGCAGCAGCAACAGAATAACACATCTGAAGATCACAGTTTGCCCGGCTCCATATGCCGTATGATCTTGCCTTCAACCATGTATATGACATCCTCGGCGATGTTTGTCGCGTGGTCAGCGATCCTCTCAAGATATTTTGAAACATAGGTCACCTTGACCACCCGCGTTATTGTGGAAGGGTCGCGGATCATCATCTCCATAAGCTCTTCACATACCGCGCTGTTAAGGTCATCCACCTCGTCATCACGCATGATGACATCCTTTGCAAGAGATGTGTTCTCGCTCACAAAGGCGTTGATCGTATCAATCACCATGCGCTGCGCTATTCGTGACATGCGCGGTATGTCTATATAGGGCTTCAGCACCGGCTCTTTGTTCAGTTCAACCGCCCTCTCGGCGACATTGACCGCGTTATCAGCTATCCTCTCCATATCCGTGGTTATCTTCATCGCTGTTGTTATGAAGCGGAGATCCTTGCCCATCGGCTGCTTGAGCGCGAGAAGCCTTATACACTCCTCGTCGATCGCAACGTCATACCGGTTGATATCCCTGTCCTTCTCTATTACCTGATACGCAAGCCCTGAATCCCTGTCTACAAGCGATCTGACAGAGTCCCCGATGGCTGCTTCAACGAGCGATGCCATCTTCAGCAGCATATCTTTGAGATGTTCCAACTCCTGTATTCTGACGGTCATTATCCAAACCTCCCGGTTAAAAAGTAATTATCCATAACGGCCGGTAATATAATCCTGCGTAAGCCGGTGTTCGGGATTAACAAATATCGCGTTCGTGTCATCGACCTCAACAAGGCTGCCTAAATGAAAGAACGCGGTCCTCTGGGACACGCGCGCAGCCTGCTGCATCGAATGGGTCACTATTATGATCGTATAATTCCGGCGCAGTTCATTGATCAATTCCTCAATCTTCGCCGTAGCGATCGGGTCAAGCGCCGAGCAGGGCTCGTCCATCAGGATTATCTCCGGATGCACCGATATGGCGCGCGCGATGCAAAGCCTCTGCTGCTGCCCGCCTGAGAGGCTTGTGCCGGGATGGTCAAGCTGGTCTTTCACTTCTTTGAAAAGGCCTGCCCTCTCAAGGCTCGTAATGACTATTTCATCGAGTTCGGACTTGTTCCGTGCCAGCCCGTGAATGCTCGGCCCGTATGCCACGTTCTTGTAAATTGACTTGGGAAAAGGGTTGGGTTTCTGAAAGACCATCCCTATGCGCGCCCGAAGCAGCACCGGGTCCATGTTCCTGTCATAAATATTTTCCCGGTCGATTGTAATTTCACCTTCAACCCTGCAGTCTTTGATCGTATCGTTCATACGGTTAATGCAGCGGAGGAAGGTGGATTTCCCGCAGCCGGAGGGACCGATAAATGATGTGACCTCTTTTTCCGCTATATCAACGCTGACGTCCTTGATCGCGCGTTTCTCGCCGTAATACACATTCACGTTTCTGCAGGAGATCTTTATTCTCCCGTCGTTGAGCAGGGGACTGCCGACTGTTTCAAAAATATCATCATGTGACATTACCATGCTTTTTCTACCACCTCCGCTCGAACTTTTTCCGAAGAATAACCGCTATGGCATTCATTATCAAAAGGAAGGCAAGCAGCACCATTATTGTGGCTGATGTGCGCTCGACAAAGGCCCTTTCCGGACTGTCGGCCCAGAGGTATATTTGTACAGGAAGTACGGTTGCCTTGTCAAATGCGCCCGCAGGGATGTCGACAATGAAGGCCACCATGCCGATCATAAGCAGCGGCGCTGTTTCACCCAGGGCGCGGGCCATGCCGATGATCGTGCCTGTCAGCATTCCCGGAAGCGCAAGCGGCAGCACATGATGCAGAACCGCCTGCATCCTTGAGGCGCCGACACCGAGAGCCCCGGCCCTTATGGAAGGCGGGACCGCGAGAAGGGATGCGCGTGAAGCAATGATTATAGTGGGAAGCGTCATAAGAGTGAGAACGAGCCCGCCGACAAGTGGCGCAGAACGGGGCAATCCGAAAAAATTCAGGAATACCGCAAGCCCGAGCAGGCCGAATACGATGGAAGGCACGGCTGCAAGGTTATTGATATTCACCTCGATGATGTCCGTCCAGATATTCTTGGGCGCGAACTCCTCAAGGTAAACGGCTGTTGCAACCCCCAGCGGAAATGACAACAGCAGGGTCACAATCATTGTATAAAATGAGCCCACCACCGCGCCCCATATCCCTGCAAGCTCGGGTTCGCGGGAGTCGCCGCCTGTAAAAAACGCCGTATTGAATTTCTTCCTGAGCGATTTCTGTTCTGCCAGAGCATTGATCCACCTCACCGTGTTTTCGTTAATGCGGCCTGAACCCTCTGCTTCGATCTTGATATGCCCCTTGATATACATATCAACATCGTCGTCCGCGGGAAGCCATACCTGTTGAGTTGTCCCGATAAGCCCGGGATCTTCCATGACCATTTCACGTAACTGAAAGGCAGCTCCGGAGCTGACGATGGAGTTGAGATCACGCTTTTCGCGCCTCTCCGATACGTCGGGAAATATGCTGCCCAGGGCTGTCTTGACCAGTGCGCCGTAATCAGCCTGAGAGAGTATCTCCGGGTCTTTCCCATGGCCAGGGTCGATCACGTCCTGAGCAAACGTGATCTCAAGCCTGATAAATGTCTGCTGAAAGGCTGAATATCCGCTCCCGATGATCGATATGAAAAGTATTGCCAGCATCGCTAATGCCGATAGTATCGCAATGACCCCTGATGCCCTGAATATATTCTCTTTGGCATAACGCCATTTCAGCTTTGATTTTATTAATTGCAGCCTGGCTTCGTGGCTGTTCAGCTCCGCTCTACTCATACTGCTCCCTGTATCTCCTTACTACATATAAAGCGATAATATTCAGGCATAGCGTTATGATGAAAAGTATCAGTCCGAGGGCAAATGCCGCCAGGGTCTTCGGGCTGTCGAATTCCTGGTCGCCTATCAGGAGGGTCACGATCTGAACGGTAAAGGTCGTCACCGCATTAAGAGGATTAGCTGTCATATTGGCTGTGAGGCCGGCAGCCATTACAACGATCATTGTCTCTCCGATGGCGCGCGATACCCCGAGCAGTATACTCCCGACGATCCCCGGCAAAGCTGCGGGAAGGACGACCTTCAGGACCGTCTCCGATTTGGTTGCGCCTATTCCCATGGACCCGTCACGCAGGCTTTGGGGCACGGCATTGATCACGTCGTCTGAAAGAGAAGATATAAAAGGTATGATCATGATCCCCATGACCAAGCCGGCAGCCAATGCGCTTTCGGATGAAACATCCAGTCCCATGCCGGCACCGATATCCCTTAAAAACGGCGCTACGGTCAAAGCGGCAAAAAAACCATACACAACGGTAGGGACGCCGGCAAGTATCTCCAGGACAGGTTTCGCAACCGTCCTTACCCTGTCGGTCGCATACTCCGACATATAGATCGCGGACATAAGCCCTATGGGTACGGCAACAAACATGGCGATCCCGGATATCATCAAAGTGCCTGTCAAAAGCGGCGCTATCCCGAAGGAGCCTGCCGCCCCCACCTGGTCAGAACGAATTGCCATCTGGGGGCTCCATTTCAGGCCGAACAGAAAATCGGCAACAGATATCTGATTGAAAAATCGCATGGACTCAAATAAAACAGATAGCACAATGCCGACTGTTGTAAATATGGCAACCATGGAACACAGCACCATCAGAACGGTGATCGTCCGCTCAACCTTGACACGCGCCCGCATCGAGGGGACGATATGTCTTTTACTAAGCCCCAATCCTGCTATACACACTGACAAGATCACTGCCAGGGCGGCCAGAAACCCTGTGACCTTGAGGCGGTTATAATGCTTTGCCGCGGCATAAAGGGCCTGATCCTGTGTCCCGCTGACGATGATCCCGTCTGCAATATTTCTGATATCGTTGATAACAAGAGAGAGTTGTTGGGCAGGCAGTGACTGAAATTCATGGGGCAGGCCGGATACAACCAGTGATGTTATAACCGATGCCTGTGAGGCTGTCCATACAGCAAGGACCAAAAGAGCCGGCAGGCCGCACCACAGTGCCACAAACATGCCGTAATATCCGGGCAGGGAATGGAGTTTCCTGATCTCACCGCTTACTGCAACAACAGAACGTTTACGCCCCAGAAAATAACCGAAGACCGACAGGACAACGACAACTGATAGAAGTGATAAATTATTCATCGGCTATAACCATTATAATTTATGAAATATAAAAACAATCGATCCTGAATGACAAAAGGCGCGGCAGAGGCGCAAAGTTTTATTTTACTCTGCGCCTCTGCCGGAACACCTGATCTTTTATAACGAAATTACAGATCGCTTCTTTAAACTTACAAAGACAGGTCTGTCAGGTCTTTGCCGTCCTTTCTGAATTTCTCTTTTTCTTTGTCCGGCATGGGAATAAGCCCCTTGTCAATGAGATATCCGTTTTCGCCGCAGGCCTTATCGCTGGTAAATTCATTGATGTATTCCTTGATCCCGGGGATCATGCCGACATGGGCTTTTTTAACATAAAAGTAAAGCGGCCTTGAAACAGGGTACTTGCCGTCTGCGATGTTTTCAAATGCCGGCTCTACGCCGTCTACTATACTGCCCTGTATCTTGTCGGCATTCTGGTCAAGGAATGAAAAACCGAATACGCCGAAGGTATTGGGGTTGGCCTCAAGCTTTCTGACTATCAGCACATCGTTTTCGCCTGCTTCTACATATGCCCCGTCCTCACGGATTCCATGGCAGATCGCCTTGTATCTCTTTTCATCCTTCTTTCCCAAATCCTTTATCCATCCGAAGGCCGTGCACCCGCCTTCCATGGCAAGCTCTGCAAAGGCATCCCTTGTGCCGGATGTCGGCGGAGGGCCGAGCACTTCTATCTTGATGTTCGGCAGGGAAGGATTAACGTCTTTCCATGTCTTGTTGGGATTAGGGATAAGTGATTCGCCGACGCCCGACGGGATGTCCTTGGCTAATGCAAGAAAGATGTCCTTGCGGCTCACCTTTATCCTTTGCGCTTTTTTTGAGTTGGCAAAGACGATGCCGTCATAACCTATCTTTACTTCCGTTATTTCTTTTACCCCGTTTTTTGCGCACAGCTCAACTTCCGATGATTTAATGCGGCGGGATGAATTGGCAATGTCCGGATATTCAACACCGACTCCTGCGCAGAAAAGCTTCAATCCTCCGCCGGAACCTGTTGATTCTATTTTGGGCGTTTTATACCTGGTTGTTTTACCGAACTGCTCGGCAACCACAGTTGAAAAAGGGTATACGGTTGATGATCCGACTACGCTGATGTAGTCACGGCCTGCGGCGCTCGAAGTTCCGAGCGCGGACAAAAGCAGGGCCACTGCTGCGGATATTGCTGTGAGAGCCTTGCCAAAAACTGTTTTCATATTGTCTCCTTTTTATAGTACTTTTAGTATACATACTGTAACCATCTTGATTGTTACAATAATGTTACAAACAGGTTAAGATCTTGTTACGCTAATCATATCACCTCCTTTACTGTGCTTCCAGCTGACATGACTGACAAGCAAACTGCCATAGCGGCCATGCAGGCGGTGCGGCTGAAGAAAATTATGTTCATGATTCAGGATAACAGGGCAATGTTACAGCAGTATTAAAGGGGTGTTAAGCTTTGAAGAAGATATTACCTTCCTGGCAAGAGGGTTTGGTGAGATTTTATGAATGATATATCTTTACGGCTGTGCCTTTGCCGGCTTCGCTCTCTATCTTCATCTCCCATCCATGCGCCTTTACAAGGTGTTTGACGATCGCGAGGCCGAGGCCTGTGCCGCCCATCTCTCTTGAGCGTGAAGGGTCGACCCTGAAGAACCTCTCGCCCAGGCGGGAGAGAGAATTTTCAGGAATCCCGATGCCGGTATCCCTGACAAATATATAATTTTTCCCGTCTTCTGAAGAAACGCCGATCTCAACCCCGCCCTTTTCAGTGAACTTCAGTGCGTTGTCCGCAAGGTTAAGAAGTATCTGCTCAAGCCTGCCCCGGTCGGCATTAAGTGAAACCTGCGCTGCTCCGGCAGGCCTGGCCAGGAAAAGCCCCTTTGCGTCAGCCCTCGCCTTAAGTGTTTCGATCACACTGTCAATGATTTGATTGATATCAACCTCTGCCCTGCTGATCTTTATCGCTCCCGATTCGATCTTTGAGAGAGTAAGCAGGTCATCAACCAGCCTGTTCAGCCTGCCGCTGTTCGCCCTTATCGTCCTTATGAATTTCTCCGCGTTCTCCTTCTCCTGAAGCGCTCCGTCAAGAAGCGCGTCAGCGAACCCGCTTATCGCTGTTACCGGTGTCTTTATCTCATGCGAAACGTTAGCGATAAAGTCTTTCCTCACCTCTTCAAGCCTCCTTAGCGCTGTTGTGTCATGGAATATTGCGACTATGCCGGCCAGTTCTCCCTCATTATAAAACAGCGGGGAGGCGCTCACTGAAAGATGCCTCTCTTCAGGAAAATCCATGACTATCTCTGCAGATGCAGGGAGACGGTTCTTCTTGACGCCATCTATCAGATTAATCAGGGCCGGATTCCTGACAACCTCCATGAAAGGCCTTTTGTTACGGCCTGACATCCCGAACATTTTGACAGCGGCATTGTTTGAAAGATCAATATTCCCAAGGGGATTTATCAGAAGAAGCGCATCAGGGATGCTTTTAAGCACCACATTAAGCCTGTTGGCTTCCTTCTCCTTCTTCTCTATATTGAGCTTTAGTTCAGAGGCCATCTCATTCAGGCTCTCAGCTATCTCAGTAAATTCTCCGGCGTCTTTCATGTAAAGTTTCTTCCTGAAGAGGCCCTGTTCAAGAGCGCCTGCATATTCCGTGATCTGTCCGACAAATTTCCTTATCTTTTCGGTCTGCCATACGATGACCAGCCCGGAGAGCAGAAAGATGAATAGCACCGCGAGATTGATCTTGAACCTCAGGCCGTTCACCGCAGCATCCACGTCATTGAGGTTGACAGACATCCTGATGAACCCTTTCACATTATCTTCTGTTATTATCCTTTTAGCGACATAGAGGAGGTCATATCCAAGCGTATCACTATAACGCCTTGCTGAACCTGTGCCTGAAGCAAGCGCCTGCATTATCTCCGGCCGGCTGCCGTGATTCTCCATTGAAGAGGCATCTTTGTCAGAATCACAGAGGACATTCCCCGCATTATCTACGGCCGTTACCCTCGCCCCGGTCTTCTCCTTTGCATTTATACAGAATTCATCAGGAAGGCGCGCCTCGTCAAAAAGAGAGCCTTCCGCTATAAGGCCTGCCTGCGTGGAAAGGCTTTCTGTAAGGTTGGATATATAATCGGTGCGGACAACATCGGTAACGTACAGCTCAATAAATACAAGGGAGAGCAAAAAAACTGCGAGATAAATAATGAATATTCTTTTAAAGATGCTTTTCATAGGTCTTTCTCAAAATAGTAGCCGATACCCCTTCTCGTCTTTATATACACCGGATTCGCAGGGTCATCCTCTATCTGCTCCCTGAGCCTTCTTATATGAACATCAACCGTCCTCGGTTCAACAAATGCCGTGTCTTTCCATACCCCGTCAAGAAGCATATCCCTGCTCAGGATCTTCCCTTTTCTCCGGATAAGATACTGAAGAAGCCTGAACTCCGTGGCGCTGAGGATTATTTCTTTGCCCTTTTTTGTCACGTGATAAGTCTCGGTATCTATCTCAAGGCCGCCCGCGATTATCAGCCTCTCTTTTAACGGAGTTCCCCCGGCCCTTCTCAGCACAGCCTTTACCCGCGCGATGAATTCCTTCGGATTAAAGGGCTTTGTGATATAGTCATCAGCGCCTGATTCAAGGCCGAGTACCTTGTCAAAATCATCGCTCTTTGCGGTAAGCATAATTATCGGGAGTGACAATGTCTTCTCCCCGGATTTCAGTATCCGGCAGAGTTCCATTCCGTGTATCTTCGGGAGCATCAGGTCAAGAATGATAAGATCGTATTTGTTCTGCCTGATAAGCCTTAAAGCGTCCTCTCCGTCAGAAGAAGCTGTAACGTCAAAGCCCTCTTTCTTTAAATAATACGCAATGAGCTCCTGAATGTCTTTTTCATCTTCAACAACAAGGATCTTCTCTTTCATGGTTATAAATTTCCAATAGAATTGTTTTTCTTAAAAAGCAGTTTGAAAAATACATGGAAGTATCTGACGCTCGACAGCATCATGGCTCCTCCGAACCCTATATATATAATAGATAGATATGCCTTCGGCATGGGCGAATGCCTGAGGATTATTCCCATACAGACCATGACAAGGATGATCATGTAGCTCTTCCGCTCCTGAAAGGCAAAGATGCACACCTTCCCCTTATATGCCGCGATGCGTTCAATATTCTTATCAGCAAGCTTCAGAAAACCGAAGTGGTGGATCAAGAGAGAGATAACAGCTCCTGACACAGCGAAATAGCCGGCTATGTCGCCTGTTGTCTGTGACAGCCAGCCGATGGCAAGATGGCAGAGCATCACCCCGACTATGCCCCAAACCAGGCCTGAAAGTAGAATCAGCAGCCTTGGATCAACTGCCGGCTCATATTTACTGAAATGTTCCCTCAACTTAACAATAATCCCTGTTATTAATATGTATTTGATTTTTTTACGGTGTAATTGTAGAATACTAATTCCAAAGATTAGATTCAATAAGATATCGTGAAAAATAAGTAAAGGGAGCAAATCATGACATATACAACATATCATCCTTCTGTAAAGAAACGCAGAAGAAAACACGGCTTTCTGGAGAGAATGAGCACCAGGGCGGGCCGTAACGTTATCAAAAGCAGGCGGGCCAAAGGCCGCAAGAGACTATCTGTATCTATATAGTGAAGAGAATCACAGTCCTTGCAATTAAAGGGTATCAGAGATGCATCTCGCCGTTCCTTCCCGGTTCGTGCAGGTTTTATCCCAGCTGTTCAGCATATTGCATTGAAGCGGTAGAAAATTACGGTGTTATGAAAGGGCTGTGGCTTTTTCTTAAGCGTATCCTGAAGTGCCATCCGTTTCATCCGGGTGGATTTGACCCTGTAAGATAATGACAAGCCTGACAAATTACCGCATAACGAAAGGCCGGAAACAATAATATAATGGAAAAACGCACCCTGATAGCTGTTGTCCTGTCCGCATTTTTTTTGTTAGCCTGGTATGCACTATTCCCGCCTAAGCCTCCTGTAACTGTGCCGGTTGAGCAGGTTCAGACACAGGCAGAGACAAAGATAGATGAGAATAAGGCAGAGACGCCTTCTCCGGTTCCTCTTCCAACTGATATTGTTGCTGAGACCGCTTCTACGGGGAGTGATGTCATTGTTGAAACAGACCTTTATAAAGCTGTTCTTTCAACCAAAGGCGCTGTTATCAAATATTGGGAGCTCAAGAAGTACAACGATGATAAAGACATGCCCGTGGTTCTTTTGAAAAAGCCGGGCGCTATATCACCCCTCAGCATCCTTTTTGAGAGTTCAAACCGCGACCTTCCCCAAGGCCTGATCTACAGCTCAACCGGTGACAGACTCGTGCTTTCCGAAGGAGGCATAAAAGATGGTGAGATAACCTTCAGATATGAAAACCAGGGCGTATCCATAAGCAAACGCCTTATATTCCATAATGACGACTACAAGGTCGATGTATCGATCGAGACAGCTAACACCCCTGATTACACAGTGCCTGTCGGCACAGGATTCGGCATCTTTGACATGGAGAGCGGGATGCGGACACATGCGGGCTCCACACTGCTTATTGACGCGAAACTCGAAAAGTTCACAGATAAAGATTCAAACAAATACCTGACAGGGCCTGTCAGATGGATAGCGCAGGAAGATAAGTACTTCACTGCCGCCATCATGCCTCAAACACCTGTAACCGGCGCAAGTTTCTGGAAAGAGGCTGACAGATCCGAGATAGGATTCAAGCTTGCCTCAGGAAGACAGAACCTTGTCCTTTATGCAGGCCCGAAAGAGCATGACAGGCTCAAGAACCTGAACATGGGCCTTGAGCATATTATAGATTTCGGCTGGTTCTCCATCGTCGCACAGCCGCTCTTCTGGGCTCTCAAGTTCCTGCATAAGTATGTCGGCAATTACGGATGGACGATCATTATCATGACGATCATCATCAGGATACCTTTCATCCCGCTTCTTCAGAAGAGCCAGCAGTCCATGAAGAAGATGCAGAAGATACAGCCGATGATGGCAGAGATAAAGGAGCAGTTCAAAAAAGACCCTCAAAGGCAGCAGAAAGAGATGATGGAGCTGTACAAAAAACACAAGGTCAATCCCCTTGGCGGCTGCCTGCCGATGCTGCTTCAGATACCTGTATTCATCGCGCTCTACAATGTGCTTCTTCAGACAATAGAACTTAGGGGCGCGCCCTTCACGCTCTGGATCACAGACCTCTCACTCAAAGACCCTTTTTACATACTCCCGATAGTAATGGGGCTCAGCATGGTCGTGCAGCAGAAGATGACCCCGACCACCATGGATCCTACACAGGCAAAGATAATGATGTTCCTGCCGATCGTCTTTACCGTCATGTTCCTGAACTTCCCGTCAGGGCTGGTCATCTACTGGTTCGTGAACAACCTCCTCGCCATCGGCCAGCAGTATTTCGTAAACAAACAACCTGAATAGAAATTATGGAAGTCCGACTTCCTTAATTAACATGTACGACCTCTTAGACTTTCTTGCAGAATTCTACGGATGGCTCTTTCTTAAGAAGAAGAAAAGAGAATTCACCGGCGATGAAGCGAGAAAGGCGTATATCTATTCATGGATCCTTCTGCTTTTATCAGTAATGGTTCTTATTTTTATTATTGTAAATTTATTTGTTTCATTAATTTCTCCGGCTTCACCACCTCAGACCTGACAACTCCCTTCTCTTTCTGTAAACTATCAGCATGCATCCTGAAGATACAATAGCGGCTATTTCAACTCCAACAGGGCACGGCGGGATCGGCATCGTCAGGCTCAGCGGGACGGACGCGCTGAAGATAGCTGACAAGATATTCGTCTCTGCGCGAAAGAAGAAACTCGCCAATATAAAGTCGCACAGGATCATCTACGGCAATATTGTTGGCCCTTCAACAAAAGAGACTGTTGACGAAGTGCTTGTCTCTGTGATGAAGGCTCCAGACACTTACACTAAAGAAAATATCGTTGAGATCAACTGTCACGGCGGGCCGGTATCTGTGCAAAGAATACTTGAGCTTCTCCTGAACGCAGGCGCACGGCTTGCCGACCCCGGAGAGTTCACGCGAAGGGCGTTCCTTAACGGAAGGATAGACCTTGCGCAGGCAGAGGCTGTGCTCGACACTATCAACTCGCTTACCGAACAGAGCCATAAAGCATCTCTCAATCAGCTTGAGGGCAGACTTTCTCAAAAGATTGGATTAATACGAGAGGAAATGCTTGACCTTACTGCAAATGTAGAGGCGTATATAGATTTTCCTGAGGATGATATCGAACCCGCATCAAAAGAGGAACTCAAAAATAAGGCGTTAAAGATAGGCGACAGCCTCAAAGCGCTTATTGATTCATCAAGGCACGGTGTTATCCTGCGAGAAGGTTTGAAGACAGCCATCATAGGCAGGCCGAATGTGGACAAGTCATCCCTGCTGAACGCTTTGCTTGAAAAAGACCGTGTCATTGTCACGGATATTCCCGGCACAACAAGGGATGTAATTGAAGAATACCTGAATATCAAAGGGCTGCCTGTAAAGGTGCTTGATACGGCAGGCATAAGAGAGTCGCATGACCTCGCGGAAAAAGAGGGCGTCAAGAGAAGCCTAAAGGCGATGAAGGACGCTGACCTCATCATCCTTCTCCTTGACGGAACCGAACCGCTTCACGATACAGATAAGCGGCTGATAAAAGAGACAGCTTCAAAAGATGTGATAATAGTTATAAACAAGACAGACCGCCCTTTAAAAATAAAATCAGATATGCTGCCGAAAGATAATCCGGCAGTAATGATATCAGCTATAAAAGGCGCTGGGCTTTCCGAATTAAAAGAGCGCATCCTTGAGAAGACATTACAGGGAGGCTCAATCTCCGGCGACGCCCTCGTAACCAACATCCGGCATATCAAGGCGCTGCAAAAGGCATCCGGCTCAATCAAGTCATTTAATTCAGGTCTGAAGAAAGGGCTCTCTCCTGAATTCCTCTCTATTGAACTCAGAGAGGCGCTTGACGCGATAGGAGAGATCCTCGGCATCACAACGACAGAAGATATCCTCAACAGGATATTCAGCAGCTTCTGTATCGGGAAATAGGTTTTTCTTTTTTAGTTTATAATCATAACCATGGACAGGCTCAAAAAAGTTCAGCGCGTACTTTATTACACATTAATCCTTAACATGCTCGTGGCCGGCGCAAAGATGTTCTACGGCTACATGACCAACTCCACGAGCATGCTCTCAGACGGCCTTCATTCCTTTCTTGACGGCACTTCAAATATCATCGGCCTTGTAGGCGTATGGATCGCATCACACCCTCCTGACAAACGCCATCCCTACGGCCACAGAAAATTTGAGACGCTCTCGACCATCGCTATCGCAGTCCTGATCATGATGGCAGGAATAGAGATATTAAAGAGGGCATACCACAGCTTCACCGTGCCGCACGAGATAGAAGTAACCTCTGTCAGTTTCCTAATCATGTTCGTAACCATGATCATAAATATAAGCGTTATGATCTATGAGACGAGAAAAGGCAGGGAGCTTAAGAGCGACTTTTTGCTGGCAGACGCGACTCACACAAAGACCGATATCTTTGTATCCTTTTCAGTAATCATAAGCCTTATCGCCGCAGCAGTTGGATACCAGTTCATTGATACCGTCGCCTCGCTCTTTATCGCCTTTCTGATAGCAAAAATGGGATTCGAGATATTAAAGCCTGCCGCAGATGTCCTTACCGACGCGGTCTGCATTGAGCCGAATGAGATAGAAAAAGTGGCATGCCGCCTTGAAGGCATCAAGGCTTGTCACGGCATAAGGACAAGGGGCAAGGAAGGCGCCGTCAATGTAGACCTGCATATACAGGTTGACCCGGAGATGAAGACAGGCGATGCCCATGAACTCGCGCACACAGTGGAAGACGCGATAAAAAAGGCGTTCCCTTCAGTCATCGATGTGGTGGTGCATATAGAGCCTTATAAGAAGTGAACATCAGAAGGCAGCCTCCGCGGCTGATGAACAAAGAGATTGCAGTATGAGTGGAAAAAAGATATTATAATTTATGCTTTTTGATCGTCAAAAACTCCTGCTCGCGCTGGTAAATGCACTCGGGGGCGAGATTGGTAATATGGATTTCCAGAAGTTGTTGCTCCTATATTGCCATGAAATTGAGGGGGCTCCGGCGTATGAATTCATTCCTTATAAATACGGCGCGTTTTCCTTTACGTCCTATGCCGACAAACGGAATTTAATTAAAAAAGGTCTGCTTGTTGATGAGGATCGGGAATGGCAATTAACACCGGAAGGAAGATCGGCAACGGTTGCAAACTCAAAAATATTGATTATGGAAGAGTTCGCAAGACGATATTCCGAACTCCGGGGAGATGCCCTTGTTGCTGAAACATATAAGCGTTATCCTTACTACGCAATTCGCAGTGAAATTATAGATCGGGTTCTTGTCGGTGAGGTGACGGCGATAGTGGCTATTGATGCAGCGCGTCCGAAAATCAGCGAGTCCGGACTTTGTACTATAGGGTATGAAGGCAGGTCATTGGAGGGTTACCTGAACACACTTGTTAGAGACGGGGTTACGCTTCTATGTGATGTGCGCAGAAATCCGTTAAGCCGGAAATATGGATTTTCAAAAAATACCTTGTCAAAAGGTTGCGAGGGAGTGGGCATCAGATATGAACACCTTCCTGAGTTGGGTATTGCATCCGAAGACAGACGGGAACTTAAGACACAGGCAGATTACGATGCATTGTTTGCTGCGTATACACAAGAGAATCTGCCAAGGCAAACGAACACTTTGAGTAAAATAAATAGTTGGATCGAAAAAGGCGACAGAGTAGCGCTTACATGTTATGAGCGCCTGCCAGAGCAATGCCATAGGACTTGCGTTGCCGATGCTCTCGAACAACAGTTCGGAAATAAATACTCTTCCAGGCATCTGTAATAAATGCCCAAAGAACGCTTCCTCGTCACTGTCAAAACGTATCCAACTCTTTCACGGAAATACGGGGAAACTGTATGCACAGCCGGGGTGCGAGAAGACGGTTCATGGATACGCTTATATCCCGTGCCTTTCCGCAGGTTGGACGACAATGGAAAATATCAGAAATTTGATTGGCTTGAATGTGATCTGATAAAAAACTCCAGCGATTCACGCCCGGAGACATTCCGCCTGGCAGATGTAAATCAATTGTTTCCTGTTGGCCACGTGGATACGAAAGATAACTGGCGGGAGCGTAGAAGGCTAATACTACAGACTCCTCCTGTATATACGCGGCTTCAGCCCTTGATTGACGGCGCCAAATCAAACACTCTGTCGCTTGCTGTCTTTAAGCCGACACGGATTCTGGATTTCATTTGGGAGGCAGAAGACCGCGAATGGGATCAGTCCAAAGTAGACGAGATGCGGAACCGCACCAAGCAAGGAGTACTCTTCGAAGAGGATTCATGGCGACAGACATTCAGCTTAATAACTAAACTTCCCTACAGTTTTTCTTACCGCTTCGAAGATACCGATGGCAAGATCAGTGAAATGCAGATTTTAGACTGGGAAACAGGGCAGCTTTATTGGAACTGCCTTAAACAGAGCGGCAACAATGAAGACGAGGCATTGGCGAAAGTGAAAGATAAGTACTTATCCGATTTCCCGAGTAAGGACTTGCATTTCTTCCTCGGTACAACACAGCAGTTCCACGGCTGGGCTGCCAACCCATGGGTCATAATCGGTGTGTTTCCGATACCGCATGAGAAGCAAATAGGACTATTCTGAGAATATGATCACCGAATATTAACTGAGTCCCTACATATTGCGCTGCAATGAATTCAAGACCACCAACTGCGCAGCCTCGACAAAAAGTTATTTTCAGCTTCTAATTTATCACTTTTTGACGCCCTGTCGTTTGCCGTTATGTCTTTGTTAAGTGAGAGACTATTTTTGCCGTAATATTTTCTTTTGTTTAAATAGCCTTTATGTCTCACAGAATTAATTTCTTTTTCTGACCATTTCCTATCCCATTCAACCCTATTTTTTATTATCCAGTAATGAGAGTTACAGTCGAAATTCCAGTTTCCAATCGAAGGATAAAGTGAAATCGATTCACCATCAAATGTCACTTTCCAATCTGTCGGTGAAAGTGGTGTAACAACTTCATTCCCACACCCGCAGCAGCACTTATGCGACACTATTGCAAATGCTATGGAAACGTAAATAGTCCCTTCCACTAACTCATTAGGGATGTATTCGACAAATTCATGTCTCAGACTTATCTTCCTCTTCACAGCTGATCCTCATTAATCAGCGCATTTCCATCTATGGTATACGCACTGAAATGCTCACTCTCGAAATCTTGGTAAAAGCCAAACAGTTTTTTCCATTTGATGACGGCCAACGCCGCATTAAGCGCATTGAGATCTGCAATCTGGATGTTTCTGGAATAGTCATTACTCCCGTCACCATCTGAGAACGGAATTCTGTTCTTCCCCTTTACATGCTCACGTTTTTTTAACTGTGCTGGTTGTGATTCGCAGTACCCCGTGCAGAGTTCCATCGACAAGTTCCACGCCCATCCCGACGTCAATGAAGGGGATACCGAGTTCCTCCAGTTTTTCAACGATCAGTCTTTTCGATTCACCTCTGTCGAGACAAAGGAACACAAAGTCCATTCCATGTAGCTGATTGATATTCGAAGCGTCAAGATAGCAGTCATTAGCTACAATGTTTCGATGCATCTTAGAATATTTGTCTTTGAAATAGACAACTTTCAGGGACTCTTCCCTCAATTCCTCTACGGATGGGGCACCCGGTGATCTGAATGCATTGTGTTGTGCAAATTTGTCTCCGTCAAAGAGAATAATTTCCCGGACGGGTGTTTTGGCTACAAGATCAAGCACATAGGATCCTGTACCACCCAAGCCCACAATCCCAATCCTATTGATGATCTCAAGCTTTCTGGTCACCACATTGATCTCAGCCCTACTTGATGCTGTATCGATATAGTTGAACACCGACTCGTCTTCCTTTGATTCAATAACTGGGAAGGTGAAGTTCCCCCGAAACAGCGTACACACCGAAAGGTTAGGTAAAATATAAACCTTAGAACCTTAGGAGGTGTGAGATGGGAGAGAGAAAAGGGAACAGGAAATACGACAAGCAGTTCAAGGAAGAAGCAGTAAGACTTGT